>JANQOA010000259.1 GCA_028279305.1 Pseudomonadales bacterium | reverse complement strand
GGTACCGCTGCTGTCTGGCTTTGTGCTGTTTCGGCAGCGGATTCTTTGTTTTGTGCTGAAGGCTCTTTATCTGCCGCTGAAGGCTCTTTATTTGCCGCTGAAGGCTCTTTATGCAGCGCTGAAGGCTCCGCCCCCCCGTCGTTTGATTCCTGCGCTGAAGGTGCCGGGGGTGTTTCCGGCGACGCTGCAGCGGTCGGCGGCACGGGTGCCGGTTTCGCGGCAGTAGAGTCTGCTTTAGCAGCGTTGCGGTTGCGCGGGTCATTGGCGGCGCGGCCCCTGGGGGCTCTGGCTTCCGTGCTTGCAGCCGCCTCCGGCTGGGCAGGTTGTGCCGCGGTCTCAGCTGCCGCTGTAGCCGTCAGGTTATCGATCCGGGGTTGCGGCGTGGCGTCAGCGGTTGCCGCTTTCCTGGTATCCGGGCCGTCCGTCCGCGAAGCATTCTCCCGCGGGGTGCGCTCGCCGCGGTTGCGCTTCGGTGCACGCTTGCTTTTGGACAGGGTTTCATCATCAGGTTGCCGCTCGGCAGCGGTGGCGCGGGGCTTTTGATCCGCGGCGCGATCCTGCCTGCTTTTCTCGTCTGATTTGTCCGTCGATTTGTCCGCTGCGCGTTCGGCGGATTTGCGCTGGGCGCCGCGGGGTTCCTTCTTTTTGTTGCCGCGTGCTTCGCCGGCATCGTTATCCCGGTTGCCGCTCTTGGCGGTCTTGTCGCGGCGTTTGCTATTGTCAGCGTCTTTCGCGGTTCGTTCTCCCTGGGCCTTTTCGCCCCGCTTCTTGTCACCCTGGCGCCGTTTGGACTTGCCTTCCGCTTTGCCGCTGTCATTACGGTCCTGTTTTGCCTCCTGACGCTTGCCGCCGCGGCCGTCCCTGCGGTTGCGGTTGTCCTGGCCGCCCTCCCTGGATTTATTTTCCTTGCGGCCCTGCCGGGGCGGAGATTCCGTCTGGGTTTCCTCCGCGGTCAGATCATCAGAGAACAGGCGCTTGATGAGTTTATTCCAGATGCCCGGCTCTGCTGCTTTTTCACTGACCGGGGCGGGTGCCGCCTGGGGCGGCGGTTGCTGGGGTTGAATGGCCTGCACCGCCGCTCGGGGCGGACTGGGCAGAGGGGTATCCTGGGGCAGATCCGGTGCACCTGTTTCATTGGCCAGGTCGGACAGTTGGAAACTGGAGATTTCACCTTCCTCTTTAACGTGATCATCCCGCAGCCGTTCAACAATATAGTGCGGGGTTTCCAGATTGGTGTTGGGGATGATCACCAGGTGCGTGCCGCTGCGCGTTTCAATGTCCGCCACGTCCTTGCGTTTTTCGTTCAGCAGGTATGCGCCCACAGCCAGCGGCACCTGGGCTCTGACCACCGCGCTGCGTTCCTTCAAGGCTTCTTCCTCCATGACCCGGAGGATGGCTAAAGACAACGGCTTGGTGTCGCGGATGCGGCCCTGGCCGTTACAGCGCGGGCACAACACGGTGCTGATCTCTTCCAGCGACGGCCGCAGCCGCTGGCGGCTCATTTCCATCAGCCCGAAACGCGAGATACGGCTGACCTGCACTCTGGCCCGGTCAGCCTCCAGGGCGTCGCGCATGCGGTTTTCCACCGCGCGCTGATTCTTCTGGTTAATCATGTCGATAAAATCGATCACGATGAGGCCGCCGATGTCGCGGATGCGCAGTTGCCTGGCAATTTCGTCCGCGGCTTCCAGGTTGGTATTGGTGGCGGTTTCTTCAATGTCCGCACCCTTGGTGGCGCGTGCGGAGTTGATGTCGATGGACACCAGGGCCTCGGTCGGGTCGATGACGATGCTGCCGCCGGAGGGCAGTTTTACCGTGTGCTCAAATGCCGTCTCAATCTGGCTTTCAATCTGATAGCGGCTGAACAGGGGAATAGCATCACTATAGGGTTTAACCTTCTCTTTATAGTGGGGCATGACCTGGGCGATGAAAGATGAAGCCTCTTCATAGGCCTCAGCCCCTTCAATAAGCACTTCACCGATATCCCGGCGCAGGTTGTCGCGGATGGCGCGCAGCACGGCGCTGTTTTCCTGATACAACAGTGCCGGTACGGGACCCTCGTCGTTGGCCTGTTGTATGGCCTGCCACAGTTGCAGCAGGTAGCTGAGGTCCCAGTTCAACTCTTCACCGCTGCGGCCTACCCCGGCGGTACGCACGATGACTCCCATGCCCTGGGGCAGGTCGAGTTGCGCCAGGGCTTCGCGTAACTCGTCGCGGTCATCACCTTCAATACGGCGGGAAATACCGCCGGCCCGCGGGTTATTCGGCATCAGGACAATGTAGCGGCCGGCCAGACTGACAAATGTGGTCAGGGCTGCACCTTTGTTGCCCCGTTCTTCTTTATCGACCTGTACAAGAATTTCCTGGCCTTCCTGTACCAGTTCCTGAATTGGACTGCGGGCGCTGTCGCCTTTCTTCTTGAAGTAGTTGCGGGAAATTTCCTTAAGGGGCAAAAAACCGTGGCGCTCCGCACCGAAGTCCACAAAGGCGGCTTCCAGGCTGGGTTCGACGCGGGTGATTTTGGCTTTGTAGATACTGGCTTTTTTCTGCTCGCGGGTGCGATTTTCAATATCCAGATCGTAAAGTTTCTGGCCGTCAACCAGGGCGATTCTCACCTCTTCCGGTTGGGTGGCGTTGATCAGCATTCTTTTCATAATTAAGTCTTTTCGGTTGTGAACCGGGGTTGCCGGTTGCATTAAATCCACGCGCGAAAAGAAGCGTGCCGCCTTGGGCAGAAGTGACCGGCCTTGACCACGGCGCGCGGTTTTGCGCGTCGCAATCAGGCTATGGCGTGGCAATTACATCGGCGGCCTTGAAGCGGCCGTCTGGCAGATCACCAAGCTTGCATTGTCAGCCGGGGTAAATTAGTTCACCCTCGGCCCACCCGGTTTGCCCGGGTACTCCATCTGGTTGCCGCTTACCTGCAGAGGCACACAGACTGCGTATTCTTCAGGTCGCTGTTGCGCCGCAAAGTGCTCATGGAGCGGACCCGCGGAAATGCCAACAGCGGTTTCAGTCACTTAATTACAACTTTTCGCATACCGTAATACATTTATACGTTTGCTTGCGTGCTCGTAATTGAGAGCCGGCTTGTACCCCCCATGGGATACTGACATTGGTGTTGCTCTTACGCTGTCAAGTCTTGCACAAGCGCCCCGGCGAATCTGCAATGGCCTAATGTGTAATACCTGCTTTCACTTCGAGGTGGCACTGTTAGGCTGGGGCGGGCGCCTGGGTGTATAAAGCCAGGCAGAGGGTATGTTAACAGTGAAAGCTAAGCCCTTCAAACAGTTAGCTTTTTAAGGTGTGGATAGGTTCGTATAAATGCCGGTGCAATATGTCGAAATCACTGATGCGGAGGATGCAGGCCAGCGGCTGGATAACTTCCTGCTGCGTCATCTGAAAGGTGTGCCGAGACAGAAAGTCTACCGCATCGTGCGCAAAGGCGAGGTGCGGGTGAACGGCGGCCGGGTGCAGGCCGCTTACCGGGTACAGGTCGGCGACCGCATCCGCATCCCGCCGCTGCGCACCGCCGCGGAGGTCCCACAGCGCATCAACGGCAACCTGGCGCAGCAATTGGCCGCCGCGGTCATTTATGAAGACGATGATGTGCTGGTGCTGAATAAGCCGGCCGGAGTTGCGGTGCACGGCGGCTCCAACGTCAACCATGGTGTGGTGGAAACCCTGCGCGTGCATCTGGCAAATAAGCGGCTGGAGTTGGTGCACAGGCTGGACCGGGATACCTCCGGCTGCCTGGCGCTGGCTAAAAACCGCCGGACCCTGCGCCTGCTGCAGGAAGAATTTCGCAGCCGCCGGGTGAAAAAGATCTATGAGCTTTATGTCTGGGGGCTGTGGCCGAAACACCTCAGCGTGGTTCAGCACAAGCTGGCGCGTTATGAAACCGATTGGGGCGAACGCCGGGTGCGGGTGGATCCGCTGGGGCAGAGCGCCCGGACCGACTTTACGGTGCTTGAAACCTGTGCGGCGGCCAGCCGCGTGCAGGCCAGATTACATACCGGCCGCACCCATCAGATCCGCGTGCACGCCCTGGCCAGCGGCTTTCCCCTGGTCGGGGATGACAAATATGCAACCGCGGAAACCCGGCGCAAACCGGGGTTTACAGCGCCGCGCCTGTGCCTGCATGCGTCCAGGCTGGTGCTGCCCCGCGATGGCAGTCAATTGAAGCTGGATGCGCCATTACCTGATGAGATGACAGACCTGTGGCGGCAGTTGCTGCAGTTGAACTAGCGGCCGGGCGTACCTTTTACAAAAAATGCTATAGATTCAGGGGCTTGGTGGTTTTCTCCGGCGATTTTGGGCTTTACAGTGCAGGGTCCGGTACCTATGATGGCCGCCGCCAAATGCGAGATGGCCGCCGTGAACACGTCCCCGCCGGGTGACCCGAAGTACATAGATCTAGCCAAAACCGGGGCGCACATCAGCCGGCCTGTCGCCGCCCGTGACTGCGAACGGCTGGATCAGGTGGTGGCCGGCTTGCGGGACGGCAACGCGCAACTGACTTTCAGTCTGGACGAGCACGGTGAGGTAGTAGTGCGCGGCACCGCCAGCATGGTCTGCGAAGTAGACTGCCAGCTGTGCCTGCGGCCTAAAACCGTAACTCTGGCGGCGGAAATCAGCGGCGTGGTGACCGCCCAACCGCAGGAGGGCAGGCAAACGGATAACGGCCCGGTAGACTGGGATGCACAGCCGATTATCGTGTCCGGTGCAGATTTGAATGTAATTGAACTGGTGGAAGATGAACTGCTGCTGCAGGTGCCCACTCAGGTGTGTAAGGACAGTGCCTGTGAATACCGGCCCGCTTTGTCTTACGCTGCTGCGGGTACACAGGAGCAGGCAGGGCAGGCGCAAGATCATCCGTTTGAGGTACTGCGGGAGCTGAAGCTGAAACAGGACAAATAGCCGGCGTAACGGCAGGTCACAACATACACAGACAGCGGCCAGGTACTAGGAACCAGGTAACAGGTAACAGGTAAAAAAAAGAGGAACAAGACTAATGGCAGTACAGAAAAGTAAGGTGACCCGCTCACGGCGCGGGCAGCGGCGCTCCCACGATGCGCTGAAAAAGCCCGCGTTGTCGGTGGATTCAACCACAGGCGAAACCCACCGCCGCCACCATGTCACCGCGGACGGCTATTACCGCGGCAACCAGGTGCTGGCTGACAAGGAATAGCGTGGCTTTAGCGGCGGTATTTCCGGGCCAGGGTGCCCAGAGTGTCGGCATGCTGGCGGAACTGGCTGAGGCCCATGCATCCATAACCGAAAAATTCAGCGAAGCCTCGGATCTGTTGGGTTTCGATTTGTGGCAATTGGCCCAGCAGGGGCCGCCGGAGCAACTATCGCAGACTGAAAACACACAACCGGTGCTGCTCACCGCCAGCGTGGCGGTCTGGGAGGTCTGGCAGTCCCAGGCCCCGGCGCCGGATTTTGTTGCCGGCCACAGTCTGGGAGAGTATTCAGCGCTGGTCTGCGCCGGTGCTTTGTCATTTGCGGATGCGGTGCAACTGGTGCGTAAACGCGGCCAGTTGATGGAAGCCGCGGTACCGCGCGGGCAGGGTGCCATGGCCGCCATTATGGGGCTGGCTGATGATCAGATTCAGGCTGCCTGTGATGCGGCGGACGGAGTGGTGGAGCCGGCCAATTTTAACGCCCCGGGCCAGACGGTTATTGCCGGCGCCGCGGCGGCTGTGGCGGAAGCCGCTGAGCGTTGCAAAGAAGCCGGTGCCAAGCGCGCGGTTATGCTGGATGTCAGCGGGCCCTTTCATTCACCGCTGATGGCTGCCGCGGAAGAAGAATTCGCCGCTGCGCTGGCCGCTGTTGACGTGCGCATGCCGGCTATACCGGTGGTGCAGAATGTGGACGCGCGGGCGGCCGGCTCACTTGAGCAGTTACGCACCAACCTGGTGCGCCAGTTGGCCTCGCCGGTACGCTGGTCGGACTCGGTAGAGCACATGGTGGCACAGGGTGTTGAACGCTTTGTTGAGTGCGGCCCCGGCAACGTTCTGGCCGGGCTGATCAGGCGCATCAGCCGCGCCACTCCCACCGCCGGGACGGCTACCCCCGCGGCTCTGCCTGATACCGTGGAGGCCGGCTCATGAGCAGGCGTACCGCGCTGGTATCCGGGGCGTCCAGAGGCATCGGTGCCGCCATAGCGGCCCGGCTCGCTGCTGACGGGTATTTTGTGGCGGGCACCGCAACCACCGAGCAGGGTGCACAGAACATCTCGGCGGCGTTGAACGGCAACGGGGTGGGGCTGGTAATGCGGGTCGAAGACGCGGATTCGGTTGCCGCCGCGCTGGCGCAGTTGACCGAACAGGCGGATCCCCCCACCGTGCTGGTCAACAACGCGGGTATCACCCGCGACAACCTGCTGTTGCGCATGCAGGAGCAGGAATGGGAAGAGGTTATCAATACAAACTTAAATGGTTTGTTCAGGCTTACCAAGGCCTGCCTGCGCGGCATGATCAAAGCCCGCTGGGGGCGGGTGGTCAACGTGGGCTCGGTTGTTTCCCGCATGGGCAATCCGGGCCAGAGCAACTATGTTGCCAGCAAAGCGGCGATTGAAGGGTTTTCCCGGTCGCTGGCAATGGAGGTGGCATCCAGAAATATAACCGTGAATACCGTTGCGCCCGGCTTTATCGGCACTGACATGACGGATGAGCTGACGGACGAGCAAAGTGAAGCAATGTTGTCGCGAATCCCGCTGGGCAGGGTGGGTACCGTTGAAGAAGTTGCCGGCGCCGTAGCCTATCTTGTTAGTGACGCGGCGAGCTATGTTACCGCACAGACAATTCACGTAAACGGGGGGCTGTATGCTGCTTGAACGGCCCTGCAAAGATGGCGGGAAATTGCAAGCAATATAGCATGCTCAATTTTCTTGTTGTTGCTTGCTTTGCCGACATGGCCTCCTATAGAATGCGCTCGCCCTGCACCCAGGAACCTTATTGGGAGATATCTTTAGCATGAGCAGTGTTGAAGACCGCGTAAAAAAATTGATTTGTGAACAACTTGGCGTCAAAGAAGAAGAAGTGAAAGACGAGGCTTCTTTTGTAGAAGATCTTGGCGCCGACTCTCTGGACACCGTTGAGCTGGTGATGGCCCTTGAAGAGGAATTTGAGACGGAAATTCCGGATGAAGAGGCTGAAAAGATCACCACGGTAAAAGACGCAATAAGCTACGTACTGGCACACCAGTAGCAGATTTCTACCCCGGGGCAACGGGGTACGGAATTTCATTCCCAGTAGATCCACTAGCAGCCGCCGCGCTTCAGCAGCGGCAGTGCTGACGCAGTTCCCGTTTTGAGCACGGCGTGCCGGATAGCCTCGGCACGCGGTTCATAGTATCTTGGCGGCCGGTACTTAAGCGAATGTACACCGGGCCGGATCACCCGGGCAGCAATCTGCAAAGTGGGTTGCAAGCGTAGATAAGACATACGAGGGCTTATGAGTAGACGACGAGTTGTGGTTACCGGTATGGGTATGGTTTCGCCGATCGGCAATACGGTGGAAGAATCCTGGCAGGCAGCACTCGCGGGCCGAAGCGGCGTCGGGCTGAACCCGCATTTTGATACCTCCGACTACGGCGTCAAGATCTGCGCCACCATCAAAGACTTTGACGTCACCGAGTACATGTCCGCTAAAGAAGCGCGGCGTATCGACACCTTTATCCAACTCGGCATGGCAGCGGGGGTTCAGGCCATCAGCGATGCCGGCATCGAGGAGCATCCGGACGAAGCGGACCGCATCGGCGTGGCCATCGGCTCCGGGATCGGCGGCATTAACCTGATTGAAGAAACCCACAGCACGCTGCTGAACAGCGGCCCGCGCCGGGTCTCGCCGTTTTTTGTGCCGGGTTCCGTAATCAACATGATTTCCGGCAATCTGTCCATCCGCTACGGCTTCACCGGCCCTAACATCGCCGTGGTGACCGCCTGTACCACCGGCACGCACAATATCGGTTTTGGTGCCCGCATGATTCAGTACGGCGAAGCGGATGTGATGGTGGTGGGCGGTTCCGAGTTTGCCACCTCGCCGATTACGGTAGCGGCGTTTCATTCCATGAAAGCATTGTCCACCCGTAACGAAGAGCCTGAACTGGCCAGCCGGCCCTGGGATGAGGGCCGCGACGGCTTTGTGCTGGGAGACGGCGCGGGTGTGCTGGTGCTGGAGGAATACGAACGGGCGAAACAACGCGGCGCCAGAATTTACGCTGAGGTTCAGGGCTTCGGTATGAGTGCGGATGCGTTCCATATCACCGGACCGGCGGAAAACGGCGAAGGCGGCGCCATGGCCATGCGTAACGCCCTGCAGGACGCGCAACTGAACCCGGAACAGATTGGCCACCTGAACGCCCACGGCACCTCCACCCCGCTGGGTGACGTAGCGGAAACCCGCGGCGTTAAGTCCGTGTTCGGCAACGACACCAAACTGGCGGTTTCGTCCACCAAATCCATGATCGGGCATCTGCTGGGTGCAGCCGGCTCGGTTGAGGCGATTTTCACCATCAAGGCCGTGCAGGAGCAGAAAATACCGCCCACCATTAACCTGCACAATCCCAGTGAGGAATGTGACCTCGACTACGTCCCTAATACGGCTCGGGATGCGCAACTCAGCGCCGCGGCCACCAACTCTTTCGGCTTTGGCGGAACCAACGGTACTTTAATATTTGGCAGGGTCTGAGCGGGCACGGGTGATAGCATGCTTATCATCCGACGACTGATATTAGCGGGTGTGCTGGCAGCGGCGGGCGCCGCCGGCCTGGGCTACTGGTACGTTGATGATTGGCGGCGCCAGCCGCTGGTGGCGGCGGATCTTGTCCTCGAGCTGCAGCCGGGAGATACCCTGAATCAGGTTGTTGGCGAGTTGGCGGCGGCAGCACAGCACGGCAGCCGCCCGCTGGGCCGGCTGGACCGCAGGTTGCTGATCATGCTGGGGCAACTGCAGGGTGCCGCGGCACGGCTGCAGGTGGGGGAATATCTGATTAAAACCGGCACCACGCCGTCGCAGCTGCTGCAGCAATTGCAGCAAGGCCGGGTGATCCAGCATGAATTCCGTATTGCCGAGGGCGCTACGGTGGCGCACACGCTGGCGCAATTGCGGGCGGAAGTACGTCTCTCCCATCAACTCCAGGCCACCGGGCCGCAGGAATTGTGCGCTGAGCTGGAGGTGCAGGAGACCTTCTGTGAAGGCTGGTTTTTCCCGGACACGTATAACTTCCGCAAAGGCTCAACGGATGCGGAGATTCTGCAGCGCGCGCATGCAGCCATGAAAGAGCAGTTGGCGGCGGCGTGGTCCAGACGCCACGGCGATCTGCCGTTAAGCAGCGACACAGACCTGTTGGTGCTGGCTTCCATCATCGAAAAGGAGAGTGCGCTGGCGGGTGACCGCGAGACCATCAGCCAGGTGTTCCACAACCGCCTGCGTAAGGGCATGCGGCTGCAGACCGACCCCACCGTCATATACGGCATCGGCGCGGCCTTCGACGGCAACCTGACGCGCAAACATCTGCGTACCGACACGGCATTTAATACCTATACCCGGCACGGTCTGCCGCCCACACCTATCGCATTGCCTTCCCGGGAATCTTTACTGGCCGCCGCGCGGCCGTCCCAGGGGAACTTCCTGTATTTTGTTTCCCGCGGTGATGGAACCAGCCAGTTCTCGGAGACGCTGGCGGAACACAATGCTGCGGTGCGCCGCTATCAATTGCGCAGCAGCGGCTGATGGGTGCCGCTCACAGCAAAGGCCGCGGCCGCTTCATTACCCTGGAAGGTTCGGAGGGCACCGGCAAGTCCACCAACGTATCGGTCATCTGCCGCTGCCTGGATGAAGCCGGCATCAGTTACTATCAAACCCGGGAGCCCGGCGGCACGCCTCTGGCGGAAGCACTGCGCGGGAATCTGCTGCAACGCTGGGCAGAGCCGGTTGATGGTTTGACCGAGCTGCTGATTGTATTTGCTGCGCGCAATCAACACCTCTGCAATGAAATCCGGCCGCGGCTGGCGTCCGGCCAATGGGTAGTCTGCGACCGTTTTACCGATGCCACGTTTGCCTATCAGGGCGCCGGGCGCGGAGTTGAGGAGGGGTCGATTTCGCAATTGGAAGAATGGGTGCAGCAGGGGTTGCAACCGGACCTGACCATTTATCTGGATATGGATCCGGAGCTTGCGGAGCAACGGCTGGCGGGGCGCATGAAGGACCGCTTAGAGCTTGAACAGAAGCAGTTTTTTGCCGCCGTGCGGCGCGGCTACCAGCGGCGTGCGCAACAACATAAACGTATGCATACCGTGGATGCGGCGCAGCCGTTGGCACAGGTGCAGCAGCAGGTGGCGGCGCTGGTGCAAGACTTCATTCAGCGCAGCGGCGGCTGACGCGGCGATGTATCCCTGGCATGAACCGGTATCCGCACAACTGCGCAGCCTGCGCGAGCGCGGTTTGCTGCCCAGCGCCATCGCTTTAACCGGCCCCGCGGGTTGGGGGCACGAACAGTTGCTGGCCGGGGTGGCGCTTGATCTGCTGGAAACGGCCACGGACCAACCGGTGGCGGAGTTTGCGCACCCGGATTTCCGTTGGATTGCGCCGGACGGGGCGGTGATCAAAATTGAACAGATCCGCAAGCTGGTGGAATTTGCGGTGCAGACCCCCCAATCGGCGCCGCGCAAGGTGGCGGCGCTGGTCGATGCGCACCTGTTGAATACCAACGCGGCCAACGCTTTGTTGAAAACTCTTGAGGAGCCGCCGCCGCATACTCATATCGTGTTGGCGACACCCTCCTGGGGCAAGGTGATGCCCACCATCCGCAGCCGCTGTCAGCGTTTTCAGGTGCACCCGCAGCGGCAGCTGGCCATGCAGTGGCTGCAGGGCCAGGGGATATCGGTCTCCGAGCAGGAGTTTGCCCTGGCCGGACATGCGCCGCTCACCTGCCAGTCTCTATATGCCGCGGACGGCGGCGGGGCGGACAGCCTTGATCTGGAGCAATGGTTGCGGGGGCTGCCGGGGCAGCCCCTGGCTGCTGCGGTGGAGCAGGCGGTTAACGCTGATCCTGTGGCGCTGCTGTCGCGCTGGTACCGGCGGCTGGTGCTGGCGTTGGGCGGTCAGGCGCTTGACGGGCCTGCAGCGGGCCCCGCGCTGCACGTTTTTGCGGATCAGTTGCTGTCGGTGCGTCAGCAGATTGAATCATCCAATTCGGCCAACGTCAGATTGCTGCTTGAAAGCCTGGTGGTGGACTGGGTGCGCTTATGCCGGGACAGCTAGCCGCCGGATTGTGCGCGGCATCACAGATTTGCCCCGCCGCGCCCGGGTAGCCGCAGGCGACAACTGCACATTGGCCGTGTTTGCGGCTAAAATAAGCTAACTGCGGCACGGCAATTGGCGTCAAAAAACGGCTACAATGCCGCCAGATTAATAGGACGTTAAGCAGCTATGTCAGCCAGTAAACGCGGCGTGCGCAACGGCATTCTCTCCCTCGCCATCAAAGACAAAGCGGTGTTGTACGCCGCATATATGCCATTTGTTAAAAACGGCGGCTTGTTTATTCCCACCAAAAAGGAATACGAACTGGGTGATGAAGTGTTCATGCTGCTGAACCTCATGGACGAAGCAGAAAAGATACCCGTGGCCGGCAAGGTGGTTTGGATTACCCCCAAAGGGGCCCAGGGTAACCGCGCGGCCGGCATCGGCGTGCAGTTTAACGATCAGGACGATATTGCCCGCAGCAAAATAGAGACTTATCTGGCGGGGGCGCTGCAGTCGGACCGCCACACCCACACCATGTAAGTGACCCGACTTGCTGGTTGATTCTCACTGCCATCTGAATTACCTGGACCATCCCGAAGCAGCCTTGCAGCGCGCGCGGCAGCAAGGTGTGGAAGCGTTCCTGTGCATAGGCGTGGAGCGCGGCAGCATTGACCAGGTGCTGGCGCTGGCAGCCGCGCACGCGGACGTATGGGCCACGGTGGGTGAACACCCGTCCAGTTGCAGCGGTGATGCAGGCTGGGTTGAGGACTATGTGAACACTTCCCGGGTGGTGGCGTTGGGTGAAATGGGTCTGGATTATT
>JANQOA010000228.1 GCA_028279305.1 Pseudomonadales bacterium | reverse complement strand
GGCGTGGATCATGGCCCTGACTTTGCGCACCCGGGATCTGCTGATATTCGTAACTTTGTTGACGGTAACGCCGGTCACCGTCTGGCGTTCGTGCCGGCTTTGCAGGCGAACTTTGGCCGGATTGATGGAAAACCCGCAGTCGGAAACCACCCGTTCCAGGGCCGGTCCCGCAATGGTTGTCGTCTGTCCGGTTTTGTCCTGCACAAAAGCGACGATACTGGCAGGAATTTTGTCAATGTCGGTGGAAAACGTTATGTCGTCGGCATAACGCGAATAGTGCATTCTGTTTTGCCGCGCCAGACGGCGAAGCTGCCGGTCGAGCGACGTTGCGATGAAATTAGATAATACCGGTGAGGTCGAACCTCCCTGGGGCAGGCCGTTTCGATGGGTGCAGATCTGGGCGCAGATCGTTGCGGCGGCGGGACCCAGCTGAAAGGGTGGGGCCATGAAAAGTCCACGCACCCGGCCGAAATTTATGCTCGGGAAGAAATCTTTCAGATCGATGTTCAGCACCCACCGCCGGTCATTATGGCCATCCGCGTTGGAGACGACCGAGCGACCCGGGATAAATCCGTGTGCGGCCGGGTGGGCGTTGTAAGCCTCCTGCAGCAGGGGTTTGAGACTATCCTGCAGTCTCTTGACCAGACCGGTTGGCGCACTGATCTGGCGCATGCCCCCGGATCGTTTTGGTATTTCAAACTCGGTGTAGCGCTGTTCGTCCGCGGCGCGGTAGAGCATATAAATCATCTCGCCATGCCGGACACCGAGAAACCTGGCGACCTCTTGCGATGTTTGCAGGGGCTTTCCGCCGATTGCGAGCTGCGATGCGGAGGCTTTCAGATCAGTAGGCATTCCATCCCTCGTACTTTACACAATAGGGGGCGGAGCATCCGCCCCCTATTGTAAAGAGACATTTGTTATTCTGCCGCAGGATCGACAGCAGACTTAGAAGGATGGAATGCTAGCTACCAAATTTGGACAGTTGGTGGCTTATGTCAATCCGAGATGGATTGATAGCTGTTTCAAGTGACTTATTCGCACCACGTTGCTACCAGACAGTCCCGAACCGACGCAATGGTGCATTTCCGCCATTATTGCGCAAGTTATCAACCAGCGTGCAGGTTCACTTCTTGCAATGACCGGCGGATTCCAGAATTTTCACGACTTCGACCTGGCTCCTCGCCCTTGCATGGTCAAGCGCTGAAATTCCCTGTCGATCACTCAAGGCCTTATCCGCACAATGCTTTAAGAGCTGTTCAACAATGGCCTGATAGTTAGAGCCGCCGTTTCCAAGAATGACGGCTTCCAGCAAAGCCGTCCAACCCAGATTGTTGACGTGATCAATGGGGGCTCCCGCCTCGATCAGACGCGCAACAACTTTTGAGTGACCGAGGTGCGCGGCCGCGATGAGGGCCGTACCATCGTATGGGCTGGTGACATTCGTTGATTTGGCCCCCAGCGAAAGAACCAGATCAAGCATCTCAAAGTCGTCGGCAACGGCGGCAATGGTCACTACGTCATAGGCACTATCTT
>JANQOA010000364.1 GCA_028279305.1 Pseudomonadales bacterium | reverse complement strand
CTTCAACCGCCAGAAATGCCTTGGTGATGGCCACGGCAATTTTGTCATTGGTATACGGTACTACCGTGCCGTTTCTTTTAATGACCTTTAACTGGCCGGGCGCGGTGGCGGTCAACGCCGCGGTGATCGGCGGCGGCGCGGCCTGGTCTAACGGCGCGCCCGCGGGGTTGGCGGATTCAAGAGGTGCGGGTTGTGGGTCTGACTGCCGGTCTGTATGCATGAGTTTGTTTTGTGCTCCGTCATAAAATCAATCTCGTGAGCAAAGTGCTGGTTGGATATCGTTTTTTTGTTCCCGTCGGCCACGCACCCGCTACTCACAAAATAAGTGGTACTAGTGGTTTTCCGGAGTTTGTCCCCGGTTGTTCTCCCCGTTGGCACCGCATAATCGACGGCGTTTTTGGACTTGGTCTAATTATTCAACCCCTATATATAGGGGTTTTGGTGCTCGGTTCCACAAGATAATGGGATGCGGCTTAAAATACAAGGATTAGTCTGTGGATAACCTGTGTAAATACGGGTAACGGGTGTGGGCAACCGGAATTTACCGCCGAGGCTTGTAGAAAGTGCAGCCGCGGGCGACGATTAGGCGCTTGCCGTATCATGCGGGAGAGTCATGCGGGAGAGTCATGCGGGAGAATATCTTAAGTGCCGTCTAATGCCACCGACACGTCGGGTGAACAGTTTATTATGGCCCTGGACCAGGGCACTTCAAGCAGCCGCGCCATCCTCTACCGGGCCGACGGCAGCGTGGTCAGTTCCGCCCAGCACGAATTTGACATGAGTTTCCCCGCGGACGGCTGGGTCGAGCAGGACCCGGAAGTGCTGTGGCAGACAACCCTGCAGGCCGGCCGTGACGCCATCGCCGCAGCCGCTGTCGACGCTGCCCGGATCGCCTGTATCGGCATCACCAATCAGCGCGAAACCACGCTGTTGTGGGAGCGTGACAGCGGCGAATGTGTTTACAACGCCATCGTCTGGCAGGACCGGCGCACCGCCGAGCGCTGCGCCGCGCTGGCGCAGGAGGAAATTGCCGGACAGGACGCGGCAGAGTTTATCCGCGAGCGCACCGGGCTGGTCATCGACCCGTATTTTTCCGCCACGAAACTGGCCTGGTTACTGGATAATGTACCGGACGCGCGGCAGCGTGCGGAAAACGGTGAGTTGCGTTTCGGCACCGTAGACAGCTTTCTTGTGTGGCGCTTAAGCAACGGCGCCGCCCACGTCACCGACCCGTCCAATGCCTGCCGCACGCAGTTGTTTGATATTCACAGTCAATCTTATTGCACGGAAATTCTGCAGCATCTGGATATACCCCGCCTGCTGCTGCCCGATGTGCAGGACAACGCCGGCCTGTTTGCAAAAGCCGATGCTGAATGGTTCGGTGCGGAAATTCCCATTACCGGCATGGCCGGAGATCAGCAGGCGGCGCTGATCGGCCAGGGTTGTTTTGACGTGGGCATGAGTAAGAGTACCTACGGCACCGGTTGTTTTGTCATGACCAATACCGGGCCGCTGGCGTTGGTATCCAACCATAAGCTGCTCACCACGGTGGCTTACCGGCTCGCCGGGCAGACCGTATATGCGCTGGAAGGCAGCATCTTTGTGGCCGGCGTGGCGATCAAGTGGCTGCGCGATCAACTCGGCTTGATCGACGCCGCGGCGGATACGGCAGCGGCTTTTCAACGTACCGGCGGTGATACCGGCGGTGTGTTTGTGGTGCCGGCCTTTACCGGGCTGGGGGCACCGTACTGGCAGCCCAACGCGCGCGGCCTGATCAGCGGGCTGACCCTGGACACCACCCGGGATCAACTGGTGACCGCGTTTCTGCAGGGTGTGGTGTTCCAGACACAGGAACTGCTGGACGCCATGGCCAAGGACGGCGCTGCGGTGTCGCGTCTGCGGGTCGACGGCGGCATGGTGGTGAATGATCAGTTGTGCCAGTTTCTTGCGGATTTATTAAATGTGCCGGTGGAACGTCCGGTGGATACCGAGACCACCGCGCTGGGGGCGGCGCTGCTGGCCGGTCTCGGACACGGCGTCTTTGCCGACCTGCAGGGTGCGGCGGATACCTGGGCGCTGGAGCGCCAGTTCAGCCCTGCCATGCCGGCGGCGCAGCGGCAGTCGCTGCAGGCAGGTTACGCACAGGCGGTGGCGCGAAGTTTGTAAGGAAAATGTCTGTTGTTGTCAGCCGTTTGTTAACACCGCGGCCGCCCTGACCAGGGGGCCGGAACAGCCCATTGTTAGCACTTTCTTACAGTTCGTTAGCCTGGTGCCTACATTGTTGATGCCCTGAAGCCCGTATCCTTTGCGGGTGATCAGTCAAGTAACACAATTACCCGGATATATACGCCCGCTGGCAGTGCTGTGCGGCACCGCTGCGTATGCCGCATTTTTGTGGGCGCTGGTGCAACAGGGCCTGGTGGCTGCCGCCTCGCGGGAGTACTACCTGTTGCTCGGCAGCTGGAGTGCGGGTCTGGCGGTACTGGTCCTGCGCCCCTACATGCTGCAACGGCTGCCCGACGACATGGTGGTGTGGGCGCGCTCGTTATGGTGCAACTTCGGCGCTATTGCCCTGGCGCTGCTGGTTAACCATCCGATCCGCATGCTGTTGCTGGTGGTACCGCTGTTCGGCCTCTTTTACTGTGCCCTGCACCTGTCCAAACGCCAGGTTGGCGTGCTGGCGCTGCTCACCTGGGTGGGTTACACGCTGTGTGCCGCGCAACTGGGCTTGAGTGTGATCACGCCGGGTTACGAGTTGCTTTATTTTGTGGCTTTTGCCCTGATCATGCTGGGCGGCCTGTTTATTGCCTGGGAACTGCTGCGGGTGCGCGACGAGTTGCGCGAACGCAACACCCATCTGCGCCAGGTCATGGAGCGCATGCAGACCCTGGCGCTGCAGGACGAACTCACGGGTGTGCACAACCGCCGTTATATCCTTGAGGTGCTGGCGCGGCAGAAATCCCTGGCGGACCGCGGCCAGCAGCCGTTCACCCTGTGCTACTGCGACCTGGATCACTTCAAGACCATTAACGACCAGTTCGGCCACGCCACCGGTGATATGGTGTTGCGCAAGTTTGCCCGCATGGCGGCGGCCACCGTGCGCAGCATCGACTTTGTTGCGCGGATCGGTGGGGAAGAGTTCCTGTTGGTGCTGGTGGGGGCGGACAGGCAGGCTGCTGACACGGTGATTAAGCGGCTTACCCGGGGCACGAAACAAATGCGGTTGGACGCCCGCTCGCCGCGGCTGTCCCTCAGTGTATCGGTGGGGGTGACCAGCTACCGCCCGGAGGAGACCGTGGATGCGGTGCTGAAGCGGGCCGACAGGGCCCTGTATACCGCCAAGGAAAGCGGCCGCGACCGGGTGGTGGTGGCCTGACGCGGCACTGTTTCTGTGCGCTGGTTCACACCCCGGACGCGTATTCCGGCTTGTCGCGGGTCATTGCAGTTGTGCCGTGGTTTTGAATACCCGTAAGATGCGGTATTGTCTGTAACAGGTTGCCGACCCCACGTTCCGAACGAAAGGTCCCAGCAGGCGGGCTGAACGTTTGGCGGTAGCGATTGCAAGAGCCACGTGTAATTGGATGACACAGATTTGAACCGCCGTAAACACCCCAGGCAACCCATACAACTCTCCGCGCTGGTACATCCGCCCCAGGGCCGCTCGTGGCTGTGTTCGATCCGGGATTTCTGTGAAGAAGGTATGCTGCTCACCGGCGGCAGCGGTTCGCGCTCGCTGGAAGCCACCGGCGCCAACGCGCAATCGGGAGATACCGTTGCCCTGCACTTTTCGGTAGCCACTCCCAGCGGTCAGGAGCACTTCCGTACCCAGGCGCAGATTGCCCGTATCCTCGACAGCGGCAACGGCCTCGGTGTGTGCTTCGAAAACGGCCTGGAAGAGCAGGCCTTTAAAACCCTGGTGGACTTTGCGGTGGCGGCCGGTACCGCGGTACCGGAAGAGCTGCCGGAACCTGAACTGGAAGATCTGGCGGACGTGGCGCGGGTCGGGCCGGACGGCGTAACCCAGCTGAAAGGTGCCGCAACCGCCGGCAACGACAGCCTGCGTGATGCCAAAATTCCCCGGGAGGCGGCGGACCGGCTGATTCAGCGGGTGCGCACCGTCACTCAGCGCGCCACCAGCCGGCTGGCCGCGGCTTTTGTGAAGACCGCCAACGAGGATATGTTGCTGAAAGCCCGGGACGCGGGCACCAATGCCATTCAGAGCCGCTATTTTGAAGCGCTGGACGGTCTGGAGAAGGGCCAGGCTGAATTTCAGGGCACCTTTGTCACCGGCGTGGTGCAGCAGGTGGATAAAATTTCCGACCTCGACGCGGTGCTGGAGCGGCGCCGCAAGCGGGAGTCCGGCAACACCACCAAGCTGGAACTGGTGGACACCGAGCAGTTTGAGGAATGGCTGCTGGTAGCAGAAGTGATTTCCAAGGCGGAGAACCGCTTTAAAGACAACCTGCTGGACATGCGTGCGCAGATGGGCATGCTGGCCAAACCCTGGGGCCACAAAGATGTCATCCCCGTTGGCCCCTCCGCTATCTACTGGGCGTTTGACGACGCGCAGAAACTACTGAACTTGCGCCCTGAACTGCGCAAAGAAGTTTTTGCCGTATTTGAAACCGAATGCCACAAGGTATTGCAGAACCTCTACGTGGCGTTGGCAAAACTGTTTGAAGACAGCGGGCTGTTTCCGTCGCTGGAAGAACTGCGCGAAACCCTGCAGCCCCGCTATACCATCCGCAACCGCGCCGGGCTTGCGGTGGCGCCCCAGGAATACCAGGAGATGGACCAGGCCATGCGCGAAGTGGCCATGGCTGCTGACGGCGTGACCAGCGGGCGGGTGGACAGCAATCCGTTTGAAGCCCGCTCCACCGGGGTCGGCAGCCCGGCTTACCAGGCTGCGCGCGCCATTCTTGATCTGAACCGCCGCACCCAGGAGATCCTCGGTAAACCCAGGGACAGCGGCCTGGCCCGGGAAGGGGCCATGGCGGACGAGATTTTCCGTCCGGACGATATCCTCAGTGCTCTGGGGCAGATCCAGACTGAGCTGGGTGACGCGCCGTTGTCCGATACCCGGCTCAAGCCGCGCCTGCTGGAGGTGTTGCGCAACCGCCACGGCGACAACAAAGGGCTGACCGCGGAAGATTACGACACCCTGGAAGTGATGGAAGGTTTGATCACTTCCGTTTCCGACGACCAGCTGATTACCGAAGGTGTGCGGGAGTGGGTGCAGCGTTTGGAAGTCACCTTGAATAAGGTGGCGGCCCAGGATCCGAGCTTCCTCAGCGGCGATCCGGAAAACCCGCACAGCGCCATCCAGATGCTGAACCAGTTGGCCCGGTTGGGTAACGGCAAGGACGTGCGCGTCGGCATCGACCGTGAGGTGGGCCGCCGCGTTGACGAGCTGCTGCAGCGGGTGGTCAAGGATTACGACGCCAATCCCCAGGTGTTCTCCGAAGTTGTTGACGAGTTGCATCCGTTAATCGACCGCCAGTCGCGCACCTACCGCGGCAACGTCGAGCGCACGGTACGCGCCAGCGAAGGCCAGCAGAAGCTGGCGCGGGCGCGGCGCACGGTGGTTAACGAGGTCAAGGACATTATCGGCGGCCAGCAGGTGCCGGAGCTGGTGCTGGAGCTGTTGAACCCGGGCTGGCGCAATCTGCTGGTACACACCCACCTGCGCCATGGTCAGGAAAGCCATGAATGGCGCGATCAGATAGCCGTGGTAGAGCAGTTGCAGAAACAGTTGAGCGGTGCCCTGGAACCCGGCGACAAAGATTATGTGGAGCCGGAGAAACTGCTGCGCCGGGTGGTTGACGGCCTCAACAGTATTTCTTTTGATCCCAGCAAACGCACCCCGTTGATCATGCGCATGTCCAGCGCCCTGGTGGGTGATACCACCGGCAAGAAAGCGCCGGTGGGCAGCGTTGCGGTGGACAATAAAGAAGTCGAAGAGGTCATGGGCCTGACCGGCATGCTGCCGGATGTTGATCCGCAGATCGAAAGCGGTGACGAGAGTGTCCGGGTCAGCTGGAACCGGGCGGTGGAAAGGGCGCGGCGTATACAGGTGGGTGAGTGGCTGGCCGCGACTGACCGCGAGGGCCGGCCGATGATCCTGTCGGTGGCCTTTGTCGGTGACGAAGCGTCTTCGTTTGTGCTGGTCAACCGCAAGGGGGTCAAAACCCTGGAGCGTTCGCTGAAAGAGATGACCAACGATCTCTATGAAGGCAACATCACGCTGCTGGACGACTACGACCTGCCGCTGATGGAAAGGGCTTCTCAGCGCATGTTGGAAAACATGCACAACCAGCTGGCCTTCCAGGCCAGCCACGACGACTTAACCCAACTGGTTAACCGCCGCGAGTTCGAGCGCACCATCGAGCGGGCGTTGAATTCCGCCAAAGCCCAGGGCAGCCAGCACGCGCTGCTGTATGTGGATCTGGACCAGTTCAAGATTGTCAACAACACCAGCGGCCACCGCGCCGGCGACGAGCTGTTGCGCCTGGTGGGTGAAAAGCTGACCGACACGTTCTCCGAGGAGACCCAGACCATTGCGCGGCTGGGTGGTGACGAGTTCGGCATTCTGCTGGAAGATGTGGAAAGTATCGAAGCGCGGGAAACCGCTAAAGACGTATTGCAGACCATCCGCGACGTGCGCTTCGAGTGGGAAGGCCGCAACTACAACTTCACCGCCAGTATGGGGCTGGTATTTGTCGACCAGAGCACCGACAGCGTGGATTCGCTGATGCAGCACGCTGACGAAGCCTGTTTCTCCGCCAAGGACGCCGGCCGCAACCGCATCCAGGAATATGAGCTGGGTGACAAGCGCATGATCAAGCGCCACGGCGCCATGGAGTGGGTGACCCAGCTCGACCAGGCGCTGGAGGACGACCGCCTGATCCTCAACTGTCAGAAGATTGCACCCATCGGCAACGGTCAGGCGCCGGACGATGTGCACTATGAAATCCTGCTGACCATGCAGGATGAGCTGGGTGACGTGGTTGCGCCCACGGAACTGATCAATGCGGCGGAAACCTACAACCGCATGACCACGGTGGATCGCTGGGTGATCCGCAACGTGCTGGCCTGGATGGCTGAACACCGCACCATGCTGGACAACTTCGGCGGTTTTGCCATCAATGTCTCCGGCCACTCGGTCAACGACACCACCTTCCCGGACTTTGTGCTGGAGCAATTCGGCAAAACCCAGGCTCCCACCGGCAAGGTCACCTTCGAAATCACCGAAACCGCCGCCATTGCCAACCTCGACAACGCCGTGGACTTCATGAACCGCATGCGCATCATCGGCTGCAGTTTCTCGCTGGACGACTTCGGCACCGGCCTGTCTTCTTATTCGTATCTGCGCAACCTGCCGGTGGACTTTGTCAAAATTGATGGTGTATTTGTTAAAGACATCAACAACAATCCGGCCGACTTTGCCGTGGTGCGCTCAATCAATGAGATTGGCCACTACATGGGCAAGAAGACCATTGCTGAATATGTTGAGGATGGCGAGATTCTCAAGAACCTCAAAGAGATTGGCGTCGACTTTGCCCAGGGTTACGAAATCTCAAAACCCGGATTGCTGAACGATCTGCGGGTTTAAGCCCTCAAGCGTCCACCGGCCCCAGCAGTAGAAATTCCATTAACGCCTTCTGGCTGTGCAGACGGTTGCCGGCTTCGTGCCACACCACGCTGCGCGGATCGTCAAATAAAGTTTCGCTGATTTCTTCGCCGCGGTGAGCAGGCAGGCAGTGCATGAACAGGGCGTCGTCCGCGGCCCTGTCGAGCAGACTTTCGTTAACCTGGTAAGGTGCAAATATGGCTTTGCGGTCAACCTCCTGGCCCTCGTGGCCCATGGAGGACCAGACGTCGGTCACCACCAGGTCAGCGCCGGCCACCGCTTCCCCGGGGCTGTCCACCATCTGTGCGTTGTTGGTGCTCTGCAGGATCTGCGGATCCGGCTGGTAACCTTCCGGGCAGGCCATTTTCAGGTTAAACCCCCACTGGCGGGCGGCGTTGATAAACGAGTGGCACATGTTGTAACCGTCACCGACAAAAGCCACCGTGGCGCCCTTGATGGGGCCGCGCAATTCCTCAAAGGTCTGAATATCCGCCAGCAGCTGGCAGGGGTGCAGGCGGCTGCTCATGGCGTTAATGATGGGAATGCTGGCGTGGCGCGCCAGTTCTTCAATGTCTTCCTGGCTGGCGGTGCGGATCATGACGATGTCCACCATCTCGGACACCACCCGGGCGAAGTCCGCAATGGGTTCGCCGCGGCCAAGCTGGCTGTCGCTGGTGCCGAGAAAAATGGCGTGGCCGCCCAGCTGGTTCATACCGGCTTCAAACGCCACCCGGGTGCGGGTGCTGGCCATCTGCAGAATGATGATGCCGGTTTTCCCCACCAGCGGCTGATAGACCTCGCCGGCGGCATGCATTTTGCGGAATTGTTTGCCGCGCCTGATCAGATACTCCAGTTCTTCCGGAGAAAAATCGAGGAGAGACAGGAAATCCCGTTTGTTCATGCGGGTCACCGTTAGTGGGGTGGTTAGACTAGGGAAAGGACCCGGCGGGCGAGCTCGTCCGCCTCAGCGTCGGTGAGGGTCAGCGGCGGCAGCAGGCGCAGAATATTACCCTGGGTCACGTTAATCAGCACGCCGGCTTCAAGCCCGGCCTGGACCAGATGGGAGACGTCGTCGTGAAATTCCACCGCCAGCATCAGCCCCAGCCCGCGTATTTCTTTGACCCGGTTGTCGCCGGTCAGCCCCTCACGCAGGTTGGTTAGAATGCGCTCCCCCAGTTGCGTGGCCCGCTCGCACAGGTTGTTGGCGGCAATTTCATCCAGCACCGCGTTGGCGGCGGCACACGCCATCGGGTTGCCGCCGAAGGTGGAGCCGTGGTTGCCGGGCACAAACAGTTCCGCGGCTTCACCGCGGGCGAGGCAGGCGCCGATGGGCATGCCGTTGCCCAGGCCTTTGGCGGTGGTGACCACGTCGGGCACACAGTCCGTGTGCTGGTAAGCAAAAAACCGACCGGTGCGGCCGTTGCCGGATTGCACTTCGTCCAGCATCATCAGCCAGCCGTGGTCGTCACAGATGCGCCGCAGGGCGCTCAGGTAAGCCGGATCCGGGATGACAATGCCGCCTTCTCCCAGCACCGGCTCCACCAGCAGTGCCACCACGTCGCTGTTGTTGTCCGCAATCTGTTGCACCGCATCGATATCGTTGTACGGTGCGCGTACAAACCCGGACAGCAGCGGCTCAAAACCGGCGTGCACCTTACGGTTGCCGGTAGCGGTCAACGTGGCCATGGTCCGGCCGTGAAAGCTGCCGTCCACCACCAGTACACAGGGCTTTTTGATGCCCTGGTTATTGCCTTTCAGGCGCGCCAGCTTGATCGCCGCTTCGTTGGCTTCAGCGCCGGAGTTGCCGAAAAACACTTTGTTCATCCCCGACAGTTCGCATAAGCGGTCGGCGAGGCGGGTCTGCAGCGGGATTTCGTAAAGGTTTGAGGTATGGGTCAGGGTGTAGGCCTGTTCAGCCACCGCTGCCGCCACCGCCGGGTTGGCATGCCCGACCCCCACCACCGCCAGACCGGTCAGACCGTCCAGGTATTCTTTGCCGTCCGCATCCTGCAGGTACGCGCCTTTGCCGCTGATAAAGGCTACGGGCAAGCGGGCGTAGGTGTTCATTAAGTGGCTCACGGCATGTCTTCCGTCTGTCCCTAAACAACAACAGGCAGCACGAGGGCTGCCTGTCAAGAGCGGAACATTACTAAACCCTCAGCCCGGGTTCAACCTGTTTATCCGCCGCTCAAAAACTCGATCAGACTGCCTTTTGCAGGGCTGCCGACAGGCGTTCCAGACCCGCTTCAAGGGTCGCGCGCGGGCAGCCGAAGTTAAAGCGGATGTAGTCGGGCCGGCCGAACTGCGCGCCGGGTGAAATGCCCAGGCCGTGCCCGGCAAAGTAACTTTCAGCGTCCTGCAGCTCTAGGTCCGCCACGTTAATCCAGGCCAGGTAGGTGGCCTGCAGCGGTGACAGGCGCGCGCCGGCACAGTCCCGCAGCAGTTGCAGATTGTTGCGCAGGTAGGCCTGCAACTCAGGGATCCAGCTTGAGCGGTCGTTGAACGCCACTTCCGAGGCGGTAAAACCCAGCGGCCCGATGCCTGGTACCAGGCCGCGGCGCGCCTGCAGGAACTGCTCGCGCAGGCCCGCATCCGGGATGATGGCGGCGGCGCAGCTGACCCCCGGGATGTTGTAGATTTTGGTGGCGGCAAACAGGCTGATTGTGCGCCGGGCTATGGCCGGAAAGGCCTGGGCGATGGGGATGTGGCGGCAGTCCCCGGCGAGGACAAAATTGGCATGGATTTCGTCGCTGACCAGCAACAGATTGTGTTGTTCGATCAGCTCCGCCAGCGCCTGTAACTCGCTGTAGCGGTAGCAGCGGCCGGTGGGGTTCTGCGGGTTGCAGATCAGAATCATGCGGGTATCCGGCCTCACCGCCGCCTGCATCGCATCGATGTCCATGCACCAGCGCTCACTGCCCTCAGCGGTGGGGCTGGGTTCACTCTGCAGCGGCACCCGGCTTTCGCGCAGGCCGGCGTGGGCAGCCAGGTCCAGGAACGGATGGTACACCGGGGTGGGAATGATGATGTGCCGGCCGGCATCAAGGGTCTGGCAGGCCAGGTTCAAACCGGGTACCACGCCGGGAATCCACACCACCCATTCTTCCGGCACCTGCCATTGAAAGTGGTGGTCCAGCCAGCCCTGCAGCGCGTTGGTCAGGGCAGCGGGGCGGTCGGTATAGCCGAGGATGGGATGATCCAGACGCTGGTGCAGAGCCTGCAGGACAAAATCGGGAGCCGCAAAATCCATGTCCGCCACCCAGAAAGGCAATACGTCTGCGGGAAACTTCTGCCACTTGGTGCTGCTGCTGGTGCGCCGGTCGATGACCTTGTCAAAATCGAAATTCAAACGCCGTTCCTTACTCAGAGCGCAAAGGTATAAGCAATTTGCGCCGAAACCGCTACAATAGCAGGGTTAAATCCAAGAGAAGCGGTTATGTCGGAAGAAGTTATCAGCGCCATCAAGCAACAGATTGAAGAGAATCCGATAATCCTCTACATGAAAGGTTCACCCCAGGCACCCCAGTGCGGCTTCTCCGCGCAGACCGTGCAGTGCATGGTGGCTTGCGGCCAGCGTTTTGCCTATGTGGATATCCTCAGCAACCCGGACATCCGCGCCACGCTGCCGGGATTTGCCAACTGGCCTACCTTCCCCCAGTTGTGGGTGGAGGGAGAACTGGTGGGCGGCTGCGACATTATTACCGAGATGTTCGAAGCCGGTGAGTTGCAGACGCTGCTGGAAGATACGGCGTCCAAGTACTCTGAAGCTTCCTGAATATACACTTCAGAGTACTCTGAAGCAGCATAACGCCCGCGCCGCGGCGGGCCCGCCGCGGCACCCGGCGCGAACCATTTTGACCTTGCTTGCGGCTGCATTGCTCTGCAGCCCGGGCGCAGCGCTGGCAAAGTGCAAATTTGCCGAAAAAGAAGCGCAACACGTTAAATCCAAACTGGTCTCCGGTTCCACAATGTGGAAAGGCCTGGGCCTGCATCTGGGCTGGAGCGACCCTCAGTATTATGCGCTGGTGTACACCCAATCCATGGGCAAGAAAGCGCGTTTTGACGCGGATACCCCCCTGGCCTTGGTCTTCAGCGGCGGTGAACAGGTGCAGTTGCTGCCGGCGGAAGCATCCGCCGGACGCAGAACCGTGCTGGGGTTAATGCTCAATAACCGTAAAGCTGAAACCCTCTACGAGATGTCCGCCGCGCAGATGCAGCGTCTGCGTGAGGGCGGTCTGCAGCATTTGCTGCTCAGCTATAAAGCCGGCGACGAGATCCTGCAGCATGAGTTCCCGTTTCAGGGCAAAAACGGCCGGCGCCTCAGCGAATATGCCGGCTGTGTGATGGATACGCGTTTTCCGGACCGTTGAGGGCTGACCGGCCCCGGCCGCGGTATCAGCCCCCGTCCGGGCCGGTAAACGCCGGGCTGGCAAACGTCAGGCTCACGGCGTCCGCCTCTGCTTCCACATTTGTCAGCCGCCGCGGGTCGAGCAGCAGGCCGCGTAAACACAGCCGGGCTGCATAACGGGCCTGTTGCGCCAGAGTCAGCGCGCTGGTGGCGGCACGCGCCAGGATGCTGGTCTCCGTGAGCTGAAAAACCTGTTCCGCGGTGAACGCCGCCGGCACCTCAACAAACAAGCCGTCCGCCATGCCGCTGTCAATGCAGTCCTGGTAGTGGGCCACCATGTCAGCGCGCACCTGCTGCGCGGGTTCAAAACCGCTGTGGCTCAGCTCCGGCAGGTAAAACAAGCCGGTAAACGCAGGCTTGGCGCTGGCCACCGCTTCTACCTCGGCGAAGATACTTTTATACAGTTTCACATCCGCTGTCAGGTCCAGGCTGTTGATGCGGGTGTAGAAATCAAAAGAAAAAGAGGCTGCGTACGCGATCACGGCGTTCAGCAGTTCGTCTTTACTGGCAAACAAATTGAAGATGGAAGCGGGGCTGGTGTCCGCCGCGGTGGCAATCATGCGGATGCTGGTACCGGCGTAGCCGTTCACTGCAATCAGCTCGGCGGTGGCTTCGAACAGCGCCTCTCTGGTCAGGTGCGGCTTGCCGTCACGCCGCGGCCGGCCGACGGGTTTTTTAGCGGTTTTGCTCAATTTTCCGGACTGTTGATGAAAGGTGTTTATTGTACGCGCTCTATTAATTTATATCAAACGTTCAAAAATAATTGACAGAGATCAAACCGCGGCATAAAGTAGCGCCCCGAAAGTCAGCGATAGGAGCATAACCGTGGCCATGCACTTGGATATACTGTCCCCCCAACAGACCGAGCTGGTGCGCAGACCGCTGGAGCAGGCGTATACCCTGCCGGTGGATGCTTACCTCAGTGACACGGTTTACGATCAGGAAAAAAAGCGCTTTCTGGGTGATGTCTGGCATCCGGTGGCCCGGGTGGAACAGGTCCCCAACGCCGGGGACTACCTCAGCCTGGATCTGTTCGGCCAGCCGCTGCTGGTGGTCAGAGGCCGTGACGGTCAGGTACGGGTGATGTCCAGGGTCTGTCTGCACCGCGCCGCGCCGCTGGCTGAAGGGTGCGGCAACAGCTACAAGTTTACCTGCCCGTATCATGCCTGGACCTATGACCTGACCGGTCAGCTGGTGCGCGCCCCGCTTATGGAAGGGGTGAACAATTTTGCCGAGCGGGCGCTGCGCCTGCCCCAGGCTGCGGTGGAGATATGGCAGGGTTTTGTCATGGCGAACTTTGCCCCCCAGCCCAGTCCCTTTGCCGACCAGGTGGCCACCTTCAGCCAGTTTTTTGCGCCCCACAACCTGGCTGACATGGAAATTGTCAAAACCCTTGAATACCGCAACGGCTGGAACTGGAAGGTGCTGGTGGAAAACTTTATGGAGGCTTACCACCATATAGCCATTCACAGCAAAACCTTTGAGCCTGATTTCCATGCCCGCGACTCGCGGATCCCGGACAATGACGGACCGTGGTCCATCCTGCATATGCCGGCGGCCAAACCCGGCCCGGAAGACGTGTCAGCGGCACTTGACGGCTGGCAGCGGGATGACCTGTTTGCCAATGTCATATTTCCCATGTTCCTGGTGGCGGTGAAACACCCCAGCATGGTCTGGTACCAGGTGCTGCCCCAGGCTGCTGACCAGCTGCATCTGAAAATTCACATCTGTCTGCCCAGCACCTTCCGCGCGCTGGACGAGTTTCCGCAGATGGTGGAGGCTGCCGCCCAGAGTGTGGATGCCGTGCACCAGGAAGACATTGAGGCGAACGATCTGGTTTGGGCCGGTTTACAGGCGCCGCTGACCACCCAGGGCCGGCTGTCGACCCTGGAACGCAGCATCTGGCAGTTCAATCAGTGGTGGCTGGATGTCATGGCCGCTTAGTCGAGGTGTTGATGCAGAAAGCGGCTCAGGTTGGCCAGGGCGGTGCGCGCCTCGGGTAAAAACTCCATCTGCATGAAAGCGTGGGGCATGTCCGGATAAATCTGCAGCTCGCTGGTCTTGCCGTCCTCCAGCATGGCCGCATGCAGTGCCTGGGCGTCTTCCAGCAGCGGGTCGGCGTCACCCACCGCAATATGCGCCGGCGGCAGCCGCGCGGCTTTTACCAGCGGGCTGACTCTGGGGTCTTTCAGCAGTTCAGCGCCATCGGGCCCCAGGTACGCTTCCTGCAGCAGCTGGGTAATCCCGGTGGGATCAAAACCGCTGAAATCGAATACGCCGTAGAGCAATCCAACCGCGCGGGCCAGCGGCGCGGCGGTGCGGGTTGACAGTTCAATCGCCACCGCGGCGGCCAGATTGCCGCCGGCGGAATCTCCGGCCAGGCCCAGACGCTGGGGGTCGCCATGCCAACGGTGGGCATTGGCGGCGGCAAAATAAACCGCGTGCACACAGTCGTTAAAGGCAGCCGGAAAAGGGTGCTCCGGGGCCAGCCTGTAGTCGACGCTGAAGGTCAAAAAGCCCTGTTGGGCGAGGCGGCAGGTGAGTTTGCGGTGGGTGGCCGGCGAGCCCCAGATCCATGCGCCGCCGTGGATATAAACCACCACCGGGTGCGGCCCGGGACCGGGCGGCTGCAATACATCCAGGTAAAGGTCGTGGCCTTCCGCGTTACGGTAGGCTACCTGTTCGTGAATCTGCACCGTGCGCGGCAACCGCGTGTTGAGCATGGCGGCAAAACTGTCCAGCATATCGCGCAGCGCCTGCACGTCGTCAACCGGGTCGTCCCACTCCTGCAGGCTGGCAATGGCCCTGAATACGCGTCCTAGATTCATCACTTCTCCCCATACATGTTGTCCGCTAGTTCCACCAGCGCAGCCGCTGTTGCAGCCGGTGCGCCCAGCGGGTGCAGATGTGTGCCCTGCAGCTGCTTTACGCACCAGCCATCAGCCCCGGCCTGGGCAGCTTCGCTGTCATAGGCGCCGGAGGTGCGCAGATAACCGCGGCGGCTGACATCCCAGGCCGGCATCTCAAAATGGTCTTCAAACCAGCTGCTGGACAGCCTCGGCACCTGGGCTGCAAATTCCGCCGCCAGCGGTGCAGGCAAGCCGAGTTCGCCGAGCAGATCTTTGCCCCACCACTGGTGCCACGGCGGCAGCACGCCGCGGCTGTCCTGCAGTCCGCGGATGAATGTCAGAAAAGCCGGCGCTGCCGGCCGTACGTTCCCGCCGGCCGGCGGCAGCGGCGCGTCGAGGCAGATCAGACCGCGGGCATTGCACCGCTGGGCCAGTGCCGCCGCCAGCAGACCGCCCATGCTGTGGCCCACGACGGTACAGCCGGGTGCGGATTGCAGCGCTTCAGCCAGACGTTGGGGCCAGTCGCGCCAGGGCGGCAATGTCTTACCCTGGATTGCGTCCGGCAGTTGGCAATGGTGACCGGCCTGCTGCAGGGCCCGCACGGTAGGCTGCAGCGACAGCGGGCCCACCAGCGGACTGTACACCAGCACAAAATTCACGGCTGTCGGGCCGGCGGCGCCAGCGCCTGTTGAATAGCCCGCTCTATCTGCGGGCCCAGCAGCCGCATCAGGTTGGCGGACAACGGCACCTCAGCGGCCGGGTTTAAACTGAAGCGCTGGCCGATATGCACACCCACCAGCACCGGCCGGTTGTTCAAACTGGCAAGCACCGGCGCGCCGGACATACCGGGAAAGGTAATACAGTCGCCGGTCATCACCAGGCTGCGGTCGGATTCATCACTTAAGTCCGCGGGCGGCTGCCGCACCCGGCAGGCGCGGCCGGTTTCACCATTGGCAAACTTCAACAGATGTACTTGCGTGCGGCGGCGGAAAAAACCCCGCAGTTCATCAGCCCCCAGTACCTGCCAGAGAAGCCGCGGCGCGGTATTGTCAAAACGTCCGGCCAGGCGCAGCACCGCCCAGTCCGCCTGGGTGCCGGCACCGCGGCCGCGTTGCAGGTAGCTGATGGTCAGCCGCTGGCCGCGGTAAGCCACTACACAGCGGGCGGCATCACCACCCAGGCCGTGGGCGGTGGCCAGCACAACTTCCGGTCCGTCAACGGGTGATTGCAGCAGCGCGCCGAGGCTGACGGCGGTGGCGCCGCCGGGCTTTGTGCACTGCAACTGGGCCAGCGACAACATCGACGGGTGGGTCAGCGCGCGCTGGGTCAGAGACGCATGTGCCTGCATGGCCGCACAGAATACCGCGGCCGCATAGAAAGTCAGCTTCAGCATTGTTTCACCCCGCCGGCTATTGTATAAGATCCGGCATGCGTAATTGAAATCGTCTCCCTGCTGTATTTCTTGCCAATTGCAATAAATTTGGAGACGCGCAGTTATGCCCGTATTTTCCCGCGACCTTTTCCCCCGCGCCGCCCCCGAACCCAGAATAGCCGCATACTATTTCTGTCAGGCCATGAGCGTCGGCGCCATCAACGCCTTTGCCGGTATCTGGCTTACCGCTCAGGGTATGAGCCCGCAACAGATTGGCGTCATATTTGCGGTGCCGGTCATGATCATCATTTTTGTCGGCGTGCCCATGGGCCGTCTGGCGGACCGCGCGGCGGATTGGCGCCAGGTGATTGTGGCCGGCGCGCTGGCGTCAGCAGGGGTGCCGTTGCTGCTGCCGGCCGCCTCAGGTTTCTGGCAACTGCTGCTGGTGTGGACCGCGTGTGTGGTCACGCAGATGATGATTCTGCCCATCACGGATGCGGCGGCCATGCGTCTCAGCCGGCGGCGCAGCAGCGATTTCAGCGTGCTGTATGCATGGAAAACCGTAGGCTACCTGGGCACCATTCTGCTCTGCGGCGGCCTGCTCAGCCATTGGGGCACGGCCGCCTTCTTGCCCATTTTTGTGTTGTTGTCCTTGTTGCGCGGGGTGCTGGCGCTGGGTTTGCCCAATTTCCGCAACCCTGACGCCGCAACGGCGGCGCGCCGGCAGGTCAGCTCGTTTGTGCGCACCGTCGGCTGGGGTTTCATGCTGCCGCTGGTGGGCTGGGGACTGGTGCACTGCACCCACTTTATCCTCAACGGCTTTCTGGGCTTGTTGTGGCACCGCCAGGGCCTGGATGCCAACCTCATCGGCATCCTGATAGCCGTCAGCGGCGTTGCCGAAACGTTGATGTTCCTGGCTTTCAAACGCTTCAGTTTCCGCTTCAAGCCGCGTGATCTCATTCTGCTGTCGTGTCTCGCCGCGGTGGTCCGCTGGGGGGCGCTGGCCTTCTCGCCGGGTCTGGTCTGGCTGTTCCCGTTGCAGTGCCTGCAAGCGCTGACCTATGCGCTGGGTTTCCTCGCCTGTACCAACTTCATAGCCGACCACGCCCATGAAGATGTGGCCGCGGAAGCCCAGAGTACCTTTGCCATTGTGCAGGCGGCGCTGGGAGTTGCCGCGCTGTTGTTGTTCGGGCGCCTGGCGGCGCAGTTTGATGCAGCCGCTTTTCTATTTCCCGCCGCGCTGGCGGCGTGCGGGGCAATGCTGGTGGTGTGGTCGCGGCGGCTTGCCTTGTGGCGCCGTCCCGGCCCGCGGCAGGCCTCGTAGCAAGGCAGCGCCCGGGTTACTCAGATGCGGCGCTGTCCATGTCGCTGTAACCGCTGTACGGCCAGCTGTTGACAATCTGACAGAATAGCGAAGCGGTGCGGGCGGTATCGTATGCGGCACTGTGAGCCTGTTGGGCGCTGAATTCGATGCCGGCGCGTTTGCACGCTTCGCTGAGCACGGTATGGCCGTAAGCTACCGCCGCCAGCGACGCGGTATCGATGGTGCTGAAGGGGTGAAACGGTGAGCGGTTGATATTGCAGCGCGCGCAAACCGCGTGCAGGAAACCGTGATCAAACGCTGCGTTGTGGGCAACCATAATGGCGCGGGTGCAGGAATGCTGTTTCATCTGCTGCCGCACCAGCTTAAAAAAATCGCTGACCGCGTCCGCTTCATTGAGGCCGCGGCGGTTGGGATCTTCCAGATCGATGCCGGTGACCTTGAGGCTGGCCGGGTCTATTTCGCTGCCCTCAAAAGGTGCCACGGTCCAGGCGTGCTGGCTGCGCGCAACCAGTTTGTCCTGGCGGATGGTGAGAAAGGCGCAGGCAAGTTCCAGCAGGGGGTTGGTGGTGCTGTTGAAGCCGCCGGTCTCAAGATCTACCACCACGGGAAGATAGCCGCGAAATCTTTCTGCTAATTCCATGCACCCACCATATATCAATTTCAGCTTAAGAAATATCCGCGCCGGCCGATGTTTAGAACGTGAAGTACATAAACCGCCAAAGTTGCGCGCGCTTGCGCCTTAGCCTGTTCACAGCACCCGGGTTGGTGTTGGTGCGGGGGCTGATGCTGGCGTTGCTGCTGGCGGCTCAGCCGGCCTGGGCGCAACTGCAGTTTGCCGCCGGCTGGGATGAAGGCTGGCAGTGCCGCAACCGGGACGGTGAGTGCCGCCTGATTCTGGCGCTGGGTGAGTTCGGCGAGGCGCGTTTTGTGTCCGCGGCGGCCAGCGGCGTGACCTTTGAGTTGCAGGCCCGCAAGGATCTGTTTGCGGGGGGTGATATCCAGGTCTCCCGCTATGCACCGCCGTGGCTGACCCACAGCACCCTGGCGGGGCCCGCGCGTATCAGCAACGCCTCGCATATACGCGGCGGCGGCGCCATAGTGCGGGGTGCGGCGGCCCAGGATATGTTGTGGGCGTTGCGCCAGGGCCATCATCTGCGGCTGACCGCGGCCGCCGCACACGCCGCGGACCGGCAGGTGGTGGTGGAAATCAAAGCGGCCGGCCTGCCGGCTGTGATAGATCAATTTCTCGCCTGCGCGCATACCAGGGTCAGCGTATCCTGGCAGCAGGTGTCACGCACCCGCATCACTTACCCGCTTGATGGTCATGAGTTGTCCGCTGCCGCCAAAGCCCAGTTGGCGCCGGTGGTTGCCTATGTGCAGCAGGACCCCGGCGTGCACACCCTGTACATCGATGGACACACCGACGCCAGCGGCGGCCGTCAGCACAACTACCGGCTGTCGAAGAAACGGGCTGAGACGGTGGCCGCTTACCTCAAGGCCCAGGGCCTGCAGAAGTTGAAATTTGTCGTCCGCTTTCACGGCGCCGCGTACCCGGTTGCCAGGGCTGACGCGGCGAACCGGAGGACCACGGTACGCCTGCAGCGCGGCTCTGATGAGCTGTCAGGGGCGGTGGCCGGGGCCGGCGATTAATCCGCGGCCGGCGGCCGCCGGCTGACTTGCAACTTTCCCAAGGTTGCATAACATTGCGCCCCCGAAAAGCTTGCAGGCGGCGCAACCGTGGCGGAAAACACAAAAATAGTACTCGCATATTCCGGCGGGCTGGACACTTCGGTGATCTGCCGCTGGTTACAGGAAACGTATAACGCTGAAGTGGTGACCTTCACGGCGGATATCGGCCAGGGAGAGGAGGTGGAACCGGCGCGGGAAAAAGCCAAATCCATGGGGGTGCGGGAAATCTACATCGAGGACCTGACCGAGGATTTTGTCGCCAACTATGTCTACCCGATGTTCCGCGCCAATACCCTGTATGAAGGTGAATACCTGCTGGGTACCAGCATTGCGCGCCCGCTGATCACCAAGCGCCTGGTGGAGATTGCCGGGGAAACCGGCGCCCGGGCGGTCAGCCACGGCTCCACGGGTAAGGGTAACGACCAGGTGCGTTATGAACTGGGTGCTTATGCCCTGAACCCGGACATTAAAGTGATTGCGCCGTGGCGGGAGTGGGACTTGAACTCCCGTGAGGCGTTAATGGACTTCTGCGAGAAACACCAGATTCCGGTGGACTACATGCGTGGTGACAAATCACCGTATTCCATGGATGCCAACCTGCTGCATATTTCATATGAAGGCGGCGGCCTGGAAGACCCGGCCCGGGAGGCGGACGAAGGCATGTGGCGCTGGACCGTGGCACCGGAAGCCGCCCCGGACGAAGCGGAACTGATTGAACTGGAATACGCTCAGGGAGATCCGGTCAGCCTCAATGGCGAAGCGTTGAGCCCCGCTGCCATGCTCTTGCGCCTTAACGAACTGGGCGGCAAGCACGGCGTCGGGCGCAGCGATATTGTGGAAAACCGCTTTGTCGGCATGAAGTCGCGGGGCTGTTACGAAACCCCCGGCGGCACCATTCTTCTGAAAGGCCACCGGGCCATGGAATCCATCACCCTGGACCGCGAAGTGGGCCACCTGAAAGATGAGCTGATGCCGCGTTATGCCAAGCTTATCTACAACGGCTACTGGTGGTCGCCTGAGAGGAAAGTCTTACAGGCTTTGATAGATGAGTCACAGAAACCGGTAAATGGAACCGTTACGCTGAAGCTGTATAAAGGTTCCGTGGCCGTTGTGGGACGCAGTTCACAAAGTGACAGTCTCTACGACGCGGATGTGGTGACGTTTGAGGACGATCAAGGGGCGTACGACCAGCGTGATGCCAGCGGCTTTATTAAGTTGAATGCACTGCGCTTGCGGCTGGGGGCCAAGATCGGCCGGGATTATTCCTGAACGGCAGTCCACAACCTGGAGATTGGCCATCGGGAAGATGGTTGTTGGTTGGTAGTGAAGTTTGTAGCGGCCTGGTTGTTACAAACAATTTGTCAAAGAGTGGCATATGTCGAATTATCAGGTTTTGTTTAACGGGGAAGTGGCTGAAGAGGCCAATCAGGACCATGTGCGGGACAATCTGGCCCGCGAACTTGGCCTCGACGAGCGTAAGGCCAAGCAACTCTTCAGCGGCCGTACCGTGGTCATCCGCAGTCAACTGGATCAACACGAAGCGGAAGCCTGGCAGTCCAAGCTGGCGCAGCTCGGCGCGGTCACGCGGGTCAAGAACCTGACCCCGCAGCCGGACACCGCGCAGTACAAGCTGGACAAACACAATACCGACCGCACCTTGCGCGACCTGACCGCGGCGCACGTGGAATGCCCCCGCTGCGGTCACATGCAGCTTGATTCCGGACACTGCGCCCGCTGCGGGGTGGATCTGGAACAGGCGTTCAAGCAGAAGCGCAAAGAAGATCTGCTGATCGAGAAGAAAATCCGCGAACTGCGCGCCAAACAGGAACCGTCCCGCGGCCCGGTGATTGAAGAAGAGCCTGAAGAACCGATCCTCACCGCCGATCACAGCGACCATGAACATCCGGCGCTGCGCGAACGCGGCAAAGGTAGAAAAAAGATCCTCGGCTGGCTGAAGCGTTAGCGGTTGTCTTCAGCGGCGGCGTTGACCACTATACCGTTCGCAATTCCGGCAGACGCTGAAGATTGTGATGCTGCCATTTGAGTTTCCGGCTGGTCTGTAAGGGGGAACCCTCTGAAC
>JANQOA010000333.1 GCA_028279305.1 Pseudomonadales bacterium | reverse complement strand
TTGATGTGGCGCTGGGGTCCAACTTCAATCAGGGCAACGCCTGGCTGGCGTTCGGTTACTCCGATGACAACGGCCTGGCGGCGGCGGACCGGGACTTTTCCGATACGGATCTGGCCTATTACAGCCGCGATACCCTGGACGCTCTGGGTTTCCCGGACCGGCCGCCCGGGAACTACTGGCTGGGTTCCAGCTTTCCGCCGGGTGCCCGAATAGGCAACTATAACGGTGACGGCACACCTTTTCGCAGCGGTATGGCGGACCGGGAAAATTCCGACCGTTTCAACCGCGCCAGCTATCGGGATCTATCTTCGCCGACCAAGCGGCATTATGTAGCAGGTGGATTACGCTACGCATTTTCAGAGCGGATGGAGGCTCATGTACTGGTGAACTACAACCAGACCGAGATCCAGACCACGTTCGAACCGTTCCCGCTGGATCTGGTGAGTGACGTCTGGGATGTCCCCAAAGGCGGCACCGGCGGGTTGGATGTGGCCACTTCACCGCTGCTGCCTGAATTGCTGCGTAACAATCTGCTGGCGGAAGGCATCACCAACCTTAATCAGCTCAGCGCCAATACCACGTCGCGGCGGCTGACGGAGTTTGCCGGCCGCGGCTCCGCCATCGAAAGGCAGACATTCCGGTTGGAAACCGGTTTAACCTTTGATTTTGACAACGGCCTGGTTGCGGAACTGTTCGGCTCCTGGGGGCAGACCCGGGCGGACCAGCAGAACAATTCGGGCATAAATACGGAGCGCGCCATTCTGGCGCTGGATGTGGAGGTCGACCCGGATGATCCCAGCGGCGAGACGTTGCGCTGCGTGAATGTGGACGCGCGCCGCTTCGGCTGTGTGCCTTTCGACATCTTTGGGACAAACACAGTGAGTGAAGCCGCCGTTCAGTACATCGGCCTGAACACGCAAACCGACCAGCGGGTGGAACAGACGGTTGTCGGCGCAACCCTCAGCGGCACGTTGCCCTTTTTACCGCAGTTGCCGGGCGGGCCGGTTGAGTTTGCTGCCGGCTTAGAGCGCCGTATTGAAAGCGGCTCGGAAACTCCTGATGCGGCGGTGCAATCCGGCGTCACCACGTCCAACCGCATCGCGGCGACGGATGGTAGGTTTGATGTCAACGAAGCATTTGTTGAAATCAGTCTGCCCCTGGTATCGCGCCTTATGCTGGATGCGGCTTACCGGTACGGGGATTACTCCACCGTCGGCGGGCAGTCGAACTGGTCCGTTGGCGTGGATGCGCCTGTTGTGGACTGGCTGAGGCTGCGGGGTACCTTGTCAACAGCGGTGCGGGCACCCAATATATCCGACCTGTTCCGGGGGGCGGGTGAGACCTTCAGGACCCTGCAGGATGCCTGTGACGGTGTCACCAACGCGGATACGGGCAATATTGCGGAGAATTGCCGTTCCGTACCTGCCATCCAGCGCAGGATAGACGAAACCGGGGCGTTTACCCTGACCCAGGTGGAGCGCCAGTCTACCGGCGGCTTTAACGGCGGAAATCCCCAGGCAGAGGAGGAATCAGCGGATTCTTATACCCTGGGTTTTGTATTCACGCCCCAGTGGCAGCCGCTGGCGGATTTTCAGTTGGCCGTCGACTACTATGAGATACAGTTGGAAGACGTGCTGACGCTACCGCTCCGCTCGGACGTAGTTGCCAATTGTTACCGCGTCCCGCCCGGCAACTTCGACCCCACTTGTCCCGGCTCGGTGCCTAACGGAGTGCAAACGCTGCGGGATCCGGCCACCGGCGCCTTGCTGGAGGTTAACCGCTCGTTTTTGAATCAGGAAGACTGGGATACCAGCGGCTACGATGTTGAGATCACGTATAAGAAAGACCTGCAGGAATGGTTTGACCGCATTGATGGGCTGCTCATCATCAATGTTTTGTGGAATAAACTGGACGAATTTGTCATTACCGATCTGGTGACCGGCACTGAAAATGATGAAACCGGCGAAGTGGAATTTCCCGACAACCGGGTCTATGCAAGTGTAGGTTACAGCCGGAATCGCTGGGGCGTGCAGTGGACCGTGGCCTGGCTGGACGAGTCGGTGGATTCCAATACACCGGAGCTAACCAACGAAAACTCGGACGCATTTGGGGTTCCGTTGGACAGCAACGGCAATACCTGTGACGCCACCGCTTATCATACGCTGTCGGTATCTTACTCAGCCTCGGATAATCTGCAGTTCAATCTGGGCGCGCGTAACCTGTTTGATGAAGAGCCCTGCGAGTTGACGCAGACTCACAAGTACGGCGACACCGGTCTGAATACCTCCGGCGCCATGTATGACGTGACGGGCCGCGATATTTACCTGGGCCTGACAGCGCGTTTCTAGCGGGTTATCGAACGGGTTCGGGTACCAGTGCAACTTCGGGTGCGCCGGCCACCCGCACCACGTCCCCTTCAGGGCCGTCGGTGAGAATGTAGATGCTGCCGTCCGGTGCCTGGCGGATGTCGCGGATGCGTGCATTCAACTCGGCAAACAGGGCTTCCTCGGCAACGACCTCACCGTCCTGCATATCCAGCCGGCGTACTTCATTATCCACCAGGGCACCGATAAACAGGTCACCCTGCCAGGCCGGAAACAGGTCGCCTTCGTAAATCATGAATCCGGACGGTGCAATGGAAGGGGTCCATACGTGGGTGGGCTGTTCCATGCCGGCATATTCCGTAAACGGTGAGACATAAGCGCCGTTGTAGTCCATGCCGTAGGTGATGGCGGGCCAGCCGTAGTTGGCGCCGGCCTGCAGCAGATTCACCTCGTCACCGCCCCGGGGACCGTGTTCGTGCAGGTAGGCGCGTCCGTCGCGGCTGACAATCAGACCCTGGGCGTTGCGGTGGCCGTATGTCCATACATAGGGGTGTTCAGGGAACGGATTGTCAGCCGCCGGGCTGCCGTCTTTGTTCATGCGCAGGGTTTTACCCAGCTGCGACTTCAGGTTCTGTGCCTGTTCGCGGAAATCGAAACCGTCGCCGGTGGTCAGCAGCAGGGTACCGTCGCTCAGCCAGGCAATGCGCCCACCGTAGTGCATGGGCGCGTACTTCTGCGGGTCGACGGTAAAAATCACCTCCACCTGCTGCAGGCTGTCAGCATCCAGTCTGGCTCTGGCGATGGTGGTACCGTTGTTGTCCTGGTCACCCGCAGCGTAAGACAGATACACCATCCGGTTGGCGGCAAAATCCGGGTCCGGCAAGACATCGAACAACCCGCCCTGGCTGGCGCGGTATACCTCCGGCACCCCGCTGATGGGCGGGCTGAGCGTGCCGGCCGCATCCAGACGCCGCAGTTGGCCGGAAAGTTCCGTAATCAGCCGGTCACCGTTGGGCAGAAAGGCAATACTCCAGGGAAAATCCAGGTTTTCCGCCACCGTCTGCAGCTGGTAACTTACTTCCGCCCGCAGCGGCGCAGCGGCCAATACAGTCAGTAAGGGCAGTAACAGGGTGTATTTCTTCATCACCGGGGTTCGCTTGTCCACTTCAGTTGCGGCCATCTTACCCGGAACAAATGCAGCTTGCCTCATCCCCACTGGCAGGCTAATGTCGCCCCAGTTTCAGCCGGTGCCGATTATTGATGAAAACAGTTCTCTCCTTTCTCGCCGCAGTGGTCACAACCTACCTCCTGGCCGTGCTGGCCTATACCCAACTCAATCTGGGCAGCCTGGTGGAGATGGGCGTGGAGGTTGGTGCCGGTGACCGGTTGCAGGCCGGATTGCACGATTTAGGCGGCATGGCCGGGGTCTATCTGCCGGTGATAGCGGTAGCCCTGCTGCTGGGGTTTCTGATTGCCAGGCTGGTGTTGATCTGGGTTCCGCAGTTGCGTGCCCTGGGATACGTCAGCGCCGGTTTTGTCGGCATTCTGGCGGTAGATATCCTGCTCGGCTCAGTGGTCGCCTCGGGCACTCACCCGCTGGCGGTGACCCGTACCTTTATAGGCCTCATGAGTCAGTGTGTGGCCGGCGCTGCCGGCGGTTATGTGTTCAGCCTGCTCACGGATCCGGATCCGCGCCGCTCTTACGTAAACCGCACCGCGCCCCAGTAGCCCGGGGATAAATCTGCGGGTATGTGAAGCCGCGGTGCCCTCAGGTCTGCAGGCGCAGGTAAAAGTAAGCAGCGCTGCAACCTATCAGCATGGCACCGCCGATGACACTCCACCAGTACATTGTCCGCGACGGCTGCTGCGCCGGCGGCACATCCGCGTTAAACATGGCGCGGTGATTGAGGACAACAATTACCGGCGCAATCAGGAAACCGAGGCTGGTCACAAAGCTGATAAACGTGGTGAAACTCTGCATGAAAAACGCCACCACCGTGACACCGCCGGCGGCGTAAATCAGCAGGCCCGTTTTATACAACGTACCGGATGGGGTTACCGACGGGCGGAATGTTTTCACCGCATACGCGACGATCCGCATCTGTCCGTCCAGCACTGTTAACAAAGTGCTGAACATAGTGATAAACGCAATTACCGCAATCAGATAATAAGAACCCTCACCAAACTGGCTGGTAAACAGTTGAATCACCTGGCCGGCAAAGGGGCCGGCGGCAGCCGGCAGCGGTTGTCCGGAGCCGTACAACATGCCGGCGCCCAGCAGCACAAAACACAGGGCAAACGCCACCGACAACAGAAAGCCCACGTTGAAGTCCAGGGCTGCGGCGGCCGGGCTCGGGCGCGGCCGGCCGTGGTGCTCCCGGCTGGCCGCCCAGGCCGAGGAGACCACTGCAGCGTCTGACGGAATGGGCATCCAGCCCGACAGGGCAATCACAAAAAAGAACGCTGCAATGTCCCAGTTGGCAACCACCCAGGCGGACGCTGAAAAATCCACCGCGGGCAGCACCAGTACCGTGGCCGCAGGCAGCAGGATGGCGAGCAGGCCCAACATGATTTTTGACAGGTGTTCCAGGCCGCTGAGCTGGCCGCTGAGCAGTACAATCAGCGCCAGGCCAATCACCAGCGCGGTGGCGGCGACAATATCTCCGGGTTGCCCGAACAAAGCCTGCCACAGGCCGGCGGTGGTAACCGCCACCGCGGCGAGAATGAACCACATGGAATACAGCGCAACCAGCGCATAGGCGGCAAACGCCCACCAGCCCTGGTCCCGGTAGTTTTCCAGCAGCGACTTGCCGGTGCTGGCCGGGTACAGCAATCCGAACAACAGGGAAGGGTACTTGGCTGCGCAGGCCAGCAGTAACAAAGGAATTAACGCCAGGCCGTATTCCGCGCCGGCGCGGGTAGACTGCACCAGATGGCTGACCCCGATGGCGGCTGCGGCGAACAGGATGCCTGGACCCAGGCTGTTGTACAGGGCGGTCAATCGCTTCATGGTACTCAGTGTAACCTTGTTGCCGGGCCGGCACCCAGTGGTCATTATCGTCGGGCATGCGTACCATCCGGGGTCGGGAGAAGGGAAGAGGAGAGGAGAACAACCGTGGATGAAAACCACACGCATCCTGGTGCGTGGCTGGTGGTGGCGGTATTTCTGGGCGTATTTGTGTGGCTGATGCTGGGCGTGGCCAACACCCCCGATGTGCTGGCGCGCAGCGTCTGGCGCGGCGTCACGCTGGGGCATTGCCTGGTGCTGGCCTTACACGTGCTGTCGGTGCTGGCCGCCTGGGTTTATATCTTTGTCGGCCGCCCGCCCGCGGCTGAAACAGATCAGGACAGCGGGTTGCCGTCATGAGCTGGGTGGCCATTGCCTGTTTCCTGGCTATCATTGCGCTGACTCTGGTGATTACCTACTTTGCCGCCCGGCGCACCAAATCCGCCGCGGATTTTTATGTCGCCGGCGGCAAAATCAGCGGCGTACAGAACGGCCTGGCTATATCCGGTGACTTCATGTCCGCGGCCACGCTGCTCGGCACCACCGCGCTTATTTACAGCTCCGGTTTCGACGCGTCGATTTACATCGGCGCGTCCATGGTGGCTTTTCTGATTTTCCTCTTTCTGATGACCGACAAACTGCGTGCGCTGGGCCGTTTCACTTTTGTTGACATCCTCGTTATACGTCTGCAGGAAAGGCCCATCCGCCTGTTGGCCGCCGGTACCGCGCTGGTTTCAGCGCTGATGTACCTGATGGTGCAGGTTGTGGGGGCGGGGGCGCTGATCCAGATTCTGTTCGGCATCGACTACAGCCTGGCGGTGGTCATCGTCAGCGTGCTGATGGTGCTTTATGTGGCGGTCGGCGGCATGCTGGCCACCACCTGGGTGCAGATAACCAAGGCTGTGCTGCTGCTGGGCGGTATTACCATGCTCGGGCTGCTGACCCTGGCGCAGTTCGACTGGGATGTAGCAGCCTTGTATCAACAGGCTTTTGCGCGCAACGCTGAGTTCGCCCCCAGCCCGGATCCGCTGCTGATGCCCGGGGGGCTGGGGCTGGATACGTGGGCCAGCCTGTCGCTGGGCCTGGGCCTGGTATTTGGCCTGGTCGGCAGCCCGCATCTGCTGATGCGGTTTTTTACCGTGCCGGACGCGCGGGCGGCGCGCACCTCAGCGGCTGTGGCCATTACCGCGGTCAGCTACGTTAACCTGGTTATCTTCTTTATCGCCGGCGCTGCCACGGTGGCGCTGATCAAAGGCAATAGCGTTTTCCTCGACGACGCCGGCCGCGTATTGGGCGGCGGCAATATGGTAGCGGTGCACCTGGCGCGCATCGTCGGCGGCGACGTGTTTTACGGCATTATGGCTGCGGTGGCCTTTGCGACGATTCTGGCAGTGGTGGCGGGGCTTACCCTGGCGTCAGTTTCCGCCATCTCCCACGATGTCTATGCCAGGGTATGGCGGCGCGGCCAGGCCACCGAAGCGGAGGAAGTGCGTGTATCGCGCCTGGCCACGGTAGGCCTGGGCTTTTTTGTCATCCTGCTGGGCCTGGCCTTTGAAGGGCAGAATGTATCTTACCTGGTGTCGTTGGCGCTGGCTGTGGCCGCCAGCACCAACTTTCCGCTGTTGCTGCTGGCCATGTACTGGCCAGGTCTCACCACCACCGGCGCCATCTGGGGCGGGGTGGTTGGGCTGGTTACCACGGTGGCGCTGGTGGTACTGGGGCCGGCGGTGTGGGTCACCATTCTGGGGAATGCGCAACCGGTCTTCCCCTCCGGTTATCCGGCGCTGTATTCCATGACCGCCGGTTTTAGCGTGATGATTGTGGTATCCCTCCTGACCCGTCAGCGGACGCACGCTGCGGCGGAGGCTCAGGCCGCAGACTAGCCGGCCAGATGTTGTTCGTAGGCTTGCCAGTAGGCGGGGAACGTTTTATCCACCACGGCTTTGTCATCGATGCTCAGGTTGCCGCTGACGCTGCCGAGGATGGAAAAGGCCATGGCCATGCGGTGGTCGTGGTAAGTCGTCAGCACATGACTGTGCATGCTGCCGTCCAACGGTTGCACGCGGATGCTGTCGTGGGTGGTCTGCGCGGAGATACCCATGGGCACAAATTCCGCAGCCGGGGATTTGAGACGGTCACACTCTTTATGGTGCAGGCTGCTTAAGCCGGTGATATGGGCCCCATCCGGCAGCAGGGGGGACAGGGCGATCAGGGTCAGGGCGGCATCCGGCATGGTGGTCATGTCCTGGGACGGCAGCGGCTTGAGGTTCCCGGGCCCCTGCACGGTGGTGCTGTCGTCACTGCTGGTGACCTGCGCACCCAGCGATTCCATAATCCTGCAGAACCCATAGTCACCCTGATGGGTGCCGTGGCCCAGGTTGTCAAGGGTGACCCGGCCGCTGTGCAGGGTGGCCAAAGCGGTGAAGTAAGTTGCCGCTGTGGCATCACCTTCCACCCGGTATTCACCCGGCTGGTAAGCGCCGGCCTGCACCACCAGAGTTTCGCCGCCGCGCCATGCCGCGTCAGCGCCGCGTTTGGCCATTTCCGTAAGGGTGATATCGATGTACGGCCGCGACACCACCTGGCTGCTCAATTCGATGTGGACCGGCTTGTCAGGTTCCGCCAGCAGCGGCGCGATGACCAGCAATGCGGTAATGTACTGGCTGGACAGGGAGCCGTCGATCTGCAGGTGTGACGCATTTGTTATGGGCCCCTGCAGCGTGACCGGCAGCCCGCCCTGGTGATCATCTACCCGGCAGCCGTGCCGGCGCAGGACTTCGTAAAGGGGCGCATTGGTGCGCACCCGCAGGCTGCCGTGACCGTCGATGTGGGTCGGCCCGCGGCGCAATGCAGCCAGCCCGATCAACAGGCGGGTACTGGCGCCGCTCATACGCGGATTCAGATGCACCTCACCGTCCAGTTGCATGGGCCCCTGTACCTGCAATGACTGGTCGGGCTGAGCGTGCACCTGCACACCCAGGGCGCCCAGGCAGTCCAGCATGGCGTCCGTGTCGTCGCAGGGGGGCACACCGTGCAGCACCGTGCAGCCGTCGGTTAACGCAGCTATGGCCAGCTGGCGCAGCGCAATGGATTTGCTGCCGGGCAGGGTGATATGCGCGTCGAACGGACGGGTTATTCTGGGTACCAGGTATGGGCTGCTGCTCATGGGATCATTCTCGCGGGGCCAACCTTATGATGCAACCGGGGCAGCTTGCGGGCCAGTTTGCGGGAAGGCAACTGCCGAGCAGCTTCAGGGTTTACCGCCACACAACAAAAAGCCGCCTGACGGCGGCTTAAATTCTCCCATTCGTTATTGTTGTTATGGGAGTTTAAAAGTGATGGCATCCCCTCCACCTTTATCTCTCGCTTCCCTTTCTGGTTGTCAAAATACGTTGGCCTTTATGGCCGCGCCGTTCGCTCACCAGCGCAGCGATAAATCCATAGTGGCAAGTATTTTGTCGCTCCGTGCAGTCCCCTAGATTAATAAATGTGGTTTTCGGAGTGTCCTAATTCCGCGCTGAGTCGTGTTAGAACCCGCCGAAAACCACTTGCTCCCAACTTTCACCCGGCAGGGCTGAAACGGCTGCAAAGTTAACAGATGGATTATGCGTTATCAATGCCTAATTACTAAAAAATCAATTAGTTAATGCGGGTTTCTAAACAGGGCGTGTCGATCGGGAATTTTTGTAACGAAAACAGGGCCTTTGTACTGCCCGCGCGGGTTAATCACAAAATATCAACCGCTTAATGCGGTTTCCTAAATTGCTGGTCATAATAGCCGTTCAGGAGGATACATGACCAACTTTTACGCTGAACTGGATGCTGTATTTAACCAGCATGCGGACACAGATTGCCTGCGCCTGCCGGGCGGGGAGGTGTGGCTGTACCGGGACCTGCGCGAACAGGTGCTGGGGTTGAGCGCTTTGCTGCGCCACCATCAGGTACAGGTAGGCGACAGGGTGGTGGTGCAGGTGGACAAGTCACCGCAGAACCTGGCGCTGTACCTGGCCTGCCTGCGCAGCGGCGCGGTCTATGTGCCGTTGAACACAGCATATACCGCCGCGGAACTCGACTATTTTGTTGGCGACGCCCGGCCCAGCCTGTTTGTCGGTGCAGCGGAGCGCGATGACGTGCCCAGTCTGACTTTGAATGCTGACGGCAGCGGCACACTGGTTGAAGCTGTGCAGGCGCTGCCCGGGCATGCCGGGGCCGGCGCAACCGCTGACCGGGATGCTGATGATCTGGCCGCGATCTTATATACCTCCGGGACCACCGGCCGCTCTAAAGGCGCCATGCTGACCCACGGGAATCTGGCCAGTAATGCCCACGACCTAAGTGCAGCCTGGGGTTGGCAACAGGATGACGTGCTGCTGCACGCGTTGCCGATTTTCCACGTGCACGGCCTGTTCATCGCCAGCCATTGCGCGCTGTTGAACGGCAGCGCCATGGAATGGCTGCCCAGGTTTGATGCTGAACAGGTGCACAATGTGTTGGCGCGCTGCACGGTGATGATGGGTGTGCCCACATTTTA
>JANQOA010000312.1 GCA_028279305.1 Pseudomonadales bacterium | reverse complement strand
CACAACATCAGCGCGCACCCCGGCCCTTCGACATTGGCAGCCATTCCGGTAACCTTGGGCGCCAAATAAAAAGGAACCACCCGCGGGTGGCGCAGGATCTCATGCAAGCACTGTTTAAAGGCCTGGCTTATCTGCTGGGCACGCTGGTTGTTGCGGCGGCCATTACCATAGCGGCGGCGCGGTTTGCCGACGGGCCCATGGAAATGCTGGCCGGCGGGCCTTTTACCAGCGGCGAAAGTGTTGATCAGCCACCTGCCTGGGCATTCCTGAAAGATTATGAAACCGTGGAGTTCCAACTGCTGGAACCGGCGCGCTCGCGCACCACCTGGATCGTGGAGCATAACAACCGCATTTTTATTCCCTGCGGCTACATGGACAGCACGCTGGGGCGGCTGTGGAAACAATGGCCGCTGCAGGCGGAGCAGGACGGCCGCGCCATCCTGCGGGTGGACGGCAAGCTGTATGAGCTGCAGTTGGTGCGCATTATGGAAGACCCGGCAATGGATGTGGTGTTGTCCGAGCTGTCGCGCAAATATCTGGGAGGTGGTGATCTGACCGCTGAAGGCCGCCGGCAGATTGCGGAGGAAAGCCTGTGGATATTTGAGCTCACCCCGCGCAATGAAGCCAGGAGCTGACATGTCTGACACCCTTGCCTTAAGCGGCCTGCGCATCCTGGATTTCTCCCAGGTACTGGCCGGACCGTTTGCCACCCAGCAGCTGGCGCAGATGGGTGCCGACGTGATCAAAATCGAACAACCCAAAATTGGCGACATCACCCGCGGCCTGATGTCTTCCAGCGCGGACGGTCTGGCGCCCTCCTTCCTGACCTGTAACCTGGGTAAACGCAGCCTCACTCTGGACCTGAAACAACCGGCAGCCGCTGACATAATCTTCAAGCTGCTGGAAAGCTGCGACGCGGTGGTGGAGAACTTCAAACCCGGCACCATTGAACGCCTGGGGTTTGGTTATGAGGCTTTGCGCCGGCGCAAGCCGGATATCGTTTACGCTTCTATTTCCGGCTACGGCCAGAGCGGCCCCAAGGCCGGCCTGGCGGCTTTCGACGGCGCCATTCAGGCCGCTTCCGGCATGATGTCCGTCAGCGGCCATGCGGACAGCGGCCCGGTGCGCACCGGCTATTTTTCAGTAGACATGAGTACCGCCCTGAACGCCGCTTTTGCCATTACCGCCGCCCTGTTCCGCCGCCATCTTACCGGCGAAGGCCAGCGCCTGGACATTGCCATGATGGATACCGCCATGGTCATGCAGGCGGCGCAGATGAGTAACTACCTGGTTAACGGCACCCTGCCGGAACTGTTGGGTAACCGATCCCCCACCAAACAACCCACCGCCAACGTATTTGCCACCGCTGACGGTTTTATTCAGGTGGTGGCGCTGCGTGAAGCCCAGGTACAGGCGCTGATGACCCTGCTGCAGCGCGCTGACCTGTACGAAACCTACAACGAGCCGGTTAAGCGCATTAAAGCCACCGCTGAATTTAACGCCGTGCTGGAACCGGCTTTTGCCGCCCACGGCACGGAACACTGGCTGCAGGCGCTGGCGGATGCCGGTGTGCCCGCCGCCCCCATCCGCGACCTGGCCGGTGCGGCGGCTGACGAACAGAACGGCCACCGGCGGAGTTTCACCGAAATCCCCCATCCGCCCGATACAGGCGAAACCGCCAGGGTGGTCAGTGTCGGTTTCACCGCGGAACCGGCGCCGCCCTTGGTACAGCGGCCGCCGCCGGCACTGGGTGAGCACAATGAAGAGATACTAAAGGAACTGGGCTACAGCCAGGCGGACATCAGCCGGCTGGCCGCGGACGAAGTCATTTAGATCAGGGCACATGGCGGGTAACAAATTCACCCACCTGCTGTAGCGATTCCGCAGCCTCCGGGATCGGGAAAATCTGCCAGACGTGAATCAGCTCGCCGCCCACCTGCAGATGAGCGTCCACCCCGGCAGAGCGTGCGTTGTCGACAATGCGGGTGGAATCCGCCAGCAGTACCTCCCGGGTGCCGACAAATACCAGCAACGGCGGCAACCCGGCCAGGTTGGCATGCAGCGGCGCTGCCAGCGGCTCGCGCAAATTACCGGCGGCATAATGCAGGCCCATTTCCTTGAGGCCCTCCACGGCCACCATCGGATCGTCCACCGCACCCTCTTCAGCACTGTCGCCGGTGCATTCCAGGTCCACCCAGGGGGAGAAGCAGGTGGCGCAGGCCGGCAGCGGATCACCCGCATCACGCAGCGCCACCAGGGTTGCCAGCGCCAGGCCGCCGCCCGCGGAATCACCCGCCACCATAATCCGCTGCGCTTCGATATCCTGTTGCAGCAGGTAGCGGTAGGCCGCGGTGGCATCGTCAACCGCAGCCGGGAACGGGTTCTCCGGCGCCAGCCGGTAATTGATCAGCAATACCCGGGCCGCACAGGCGCGCGCCAGGCGGCTGGCAAATTCGCGGTAACCCACATTGCTGCCTATCACGTATCCGCCGCCGTGCAGGTATAAGATCACCCGGCCGGGGTCACTTTCCGGCACGCTGACCCAGTCCGCCTGCATGTCCGCCAACATGAAGTTTTCGATCTGCGCATCCGCCGGCGGCACGTTGGCCGACAGCATGGCATCAAAACCGGCGCGGGATTCTTCGATGGTTCCTCCCGCCGGTGGTGCAGCCTGTACCATGGCCACCAGTTGTTCGTGTTCCTGGCTGGGCATTGTTAGTCCTCCGTACTCCGCCTGCTTCTGTTTACTACTTTAATAAGTCCGCCAGCGCATAGTGCCGGCCATTTTTTACCGTTGCCATGACTTTATCCAGGTCTCTGATATCCGCAAGCGGATCACCGTCGATAATGACAAAATCCGCCAGCTTGCCCGCCTCCAGGGTACCCAGTTCATCCTCAACGCCGGCCGCTCTGGCGGAGTTGACCGTGGCCTGACGCAATATGTCCGCCGCCGGCACCCCGGCCCGGTCGTACAGGCGGAACTCCGCGTGCAGGCCGGCGCCGTAGGGTACAAAAGGAGAATCCGTGCCGGTAACCAGCAGCGCGTCCCGGTCCGTGAGGGCGCGCAGCAGTTTGCCGTTGGCCTCAGCGTAAGCTTTGGCGCCGTTGCCGAAGCGCGGCAGCAGGGTTTCATAAGCCTGCCGGGCGGCGGCGCCGTAAAAATGCAGGAACTGCGGGGTATCAAACCAGTCGGGTTCTTCAGTGACAATCACCGAAAACCCCGGCAATACCGCGGTGGCAGTGATGCCCATGCCGGACGCGGCCAGCAGTTCCACCACATCCTGGTATGAATGCCCGGTGCGGCTGACCTTGGGCTGGTAGCCGCGGCGGCTGGTGCCGCCGATGTGCTCCACGTGATCCATGCCGTGGGCCACCGCCGGATACAGTTCGTGGGACGACACCGGAATGCCGAGGTTGTGCGCAAAGTCCACCACCCGGCGCTGCCAGTGATCCGGCAGACGTACGTAGGTTTTGATGAAATCCAGCTCCAGCTGCTGGGTGCGCACCAGCGCATCCGTAAGGTGCTGTTCGGAGACGATGCCCTCCGCCATGGAGTAATACACCCGGTTACCGTCGGTTAAATAGCCGGTGATGTGGGTGCGCGGGCCCACCCGCCGGCCGCTGTCCCAGGCTTCCTGGCGCTCTTTGGCCACGTAGGGGTTGCTGCCCGGATCCCGCACGGAGGTAATGCCGAAGGCCAGCCACACCCGGCCCTGCACTTCGCTGGTTTCACCCATATGGGCGTGCATCTCAAACAGACCCGGCACCACGGTATGGTCGGCTGCATCGATAACACGGACGTCAGCCGGCACCGGCACGCTGCCCCCGGGGGCCATGCGCAGAATGCGGTTACCCTGCACCCACAGATCGATGTTGGTGAGATAACTTTCAGACAGGCCGTCAAACACCCGGCCGGCGCGGACGATGTAGGTTTCGCCGGGTTCGTCCAGGCGGTACTGGATCTGCGGTGTAATATCCGTCAACTCGCCGCTGTCCACCGCCAGGCGCTGCAAGCGGTTGCCCGCCAGGTACACCAGGAACTTACCGTTGCTGCTCCAGCCCGGCATGTCGGTAATTTCGCCGGTCACCGCACCGGCAGATTCCACCGGCAGCAGGTTGTCGTCCAGTTCCAGCCGCCACAACCTGCCGGCCTGCACGTAGCTCATCGCACCATCCGGCGTCAGGCCGGCATAAACGATAGACTGATGGGCTGACGGTGCAATGGTATGCGCAACACCCCCGTCCAACTCCGCCACCACCATCTCGTAGATGCCTTCGCGGTACCGGTTCGAATACGGGTTGAGACGGGTAACGGCAACCCGCCCGCCGTCCGCACTCCAGGTGACCGGCTGCGCCGGCATCGGCTGCAGCACCGGCTGGGTGGCGCCGCTGTCCAGTGCCATCACCAGCAACTGGCCGCCCAGCGGGTTGCCCGGCACGTCGACAAAAAAGGCCAGTTTATCCCCGCTTGGAGACCAGGACGGCAAGCTGACCAGGTTTGCATCCACCGCCAGCGCGCTGATCTGGCCGCTGTTCACATCCAGCAAGTGCAGCCCCACCCGGCCGTCACGGTCGCTGACAAAGGCCAGGGTGGCATCATCAGGCGACAATGCCGGGCTGTGGTCCGCGGCGGCATCGTTGGTCAAGCGGCGCAATTTGTCTGCATCCGGCTGCCACTGCCACAAGTCACCCAACGCAGTAAAGTAAACCGTGCCGCCGTCGCTGCTGATCACCGGATGGGTTAAGCCCAATGCCGGGCGCAGGGTCTGCGCGTTGTAATCGCGCTTGCGGCGGGGATAGTCGTGCCGGGTCAGCTGCAGATTAACCGCAAAAGGCCAGGGTGCGGCATTGCCGTTTTCCAGGTCCACGTCGCGCACGCGGCCGTTAACCGTGTAGGTGAGCCGGTTTTCCGCCAGCCATTGGGGGCGGAACGGAAATACATCGTCTCCGGGCTGGGAAACAGCCCTGGGCATCTTCGTGCCGACGTCCACCACTTTCAGTTGCGCACCCTTGCCGCCCAGAAGCTGATACGCCACCTTGCTGGCGTCCGGCGACCACTGCACCCCGGAGATGGTTCCCACCTCCCCCACCAGCACGGTATCGGTGCTGCCAGGCTCATCACCCTGCAGCAGGATGCGGCTGGTACCCAGGGCTCGCTGCACATACGCCAGACGGCCGTCCGCGGACAGGCTGGGAGAAAAACTGTCGTGTTCCGAATCCGTCAGCTGCACCAGCGAATCCGCCGCCGCGCTGTCCGGCCCGGACATCTGCAGTTGCCAGATGTCATAACTGCCGCCGCGGTCCGAACTGAACACCACCCGGCTGCCGTCGCGGGCAAGCTGCGGTTCACGATCGTCATAAGGATCTGAAGTCAGCGCCACCGGCTCACCGCCGCCGTGGGCCACCAGCCAGATATCCCAGTTGCCGTTGCGGTAACCGTGAAA
>JANQOA010000288.1 GCA_028279305.1 Pseudomonadales bacterium | reverse complement strand
ACGTTTTACGGAGATACTTTACCAGGACGCGCAAAACCAGAACGCAAAGAACAAGGACGCGCAAAACCACAACGCGAAGCAGCCGTAACTCCGGGCTGCCGCGGCGGATGGGTTAGCAAGCCTGTGCAGGCTCAGCCGTGCGGAAACTCAGCCGACCGGCTGTAAGATCCCCGGTGCCAGCGGCTCCGCCGGCGGTTGGTGGCCCCATATGCTCAGGGCATCAAACTGACCCACCGGCCACTCCCGGTCCATGGGTATCTGCAGCCCGCCGGTGCCGTATTCAATCTCAAAGCCTGACGGTGTGCGCACGTAGAACGAGGTCATTTTGTCGTTGGGGTGTTTACCGATACCCATGGCAATTGGCGCACCTGCCGCCACCGCGCGGTCATAAGCAAGGCCCACGTCGTCTATGTTTTCAACCTGCAGCATCAGGTGGTGCACGCCGCGGTGGCCCGGGATTTCCGAAATAGCCAACGTGTGATGGCGCGGGTTGCAGTGGAAGAAACGTACTTTCAGGCCGGCATCGATATCGTCCGAATGCCGGAAGCCGAGCAGCCCCATATAGAAGTCGGTGGCAGCCTGCAGATCCGGCACCATCAGCACAATATGTCCCAGACCCTGTTCGCCGGTCACAAAGCCGGAAACGCCCTGACCGGGGGTAAAGGGTGTCTCACCCGCCTGCTGCCCGAAAGACAATTCGTGGCGGAAACCGGCAGGGTCATCGAACCAGGCAAGCCCTGCAACATTGCGTGCGGCCGCCAGCTGGTCGTCCCCGGCGTGAACCGTCACGCCGGCTGCTTCAAGCGCGGCCGCCGCGGCATCCAGCAGGGGTTGGCTGCCCACGTCCCATCCTACATAGTTAAGTTGGTTGGAAACCCCGGGTTCAATAGCTATGCGCCACGCCGCGTCATCCACGCGCAGGCGAACCGCTTCGTCAGCAGCGGCCGAAACCACTTCAGCCCCCAGCACCCGGGGGGCAAAATTGCGCCACTGCGCCGGTTCAGGCGATAAAAATCCAACGTAACTGAGAGATTTGATCATGATTTTCTCCTTAAGGGATCTGGTGCGGTGATCAGTACAGGACCGTAGGAATGTCTTCGGCACCAAAAGCGTGGCTGGCCCATGCGCCGTAGATGGTATCCGTAGCGCCGCAGATGTGGGTGCCGCCGGTCCGCAGGTCGCGCCAATAACGCTCCAGGGGGCGGGTTGTCCAGATGGCGGCGGAACCGGCCCGGGCGAACAGGTTGTCCACGCCGAACAGCACGCGCTGCACGGCACGCACCTGGTTGCGGCGGAACTCCAGGCGCTGGGCTCTGGAGATTGGCACCCCTGTCTGCAGCTGTTCCATCCACTGTGCAATCATGGCGTCAACGTGGGCAATGCCCGCCGCCAGGTCCGCCTCCACTTCAGCCAGCGCAGCCAGCTGATAGGGATCCGTTTTGCCCACCACACCGCCGGCGGAAACGCGGGTTTCCAGATACCCGCGGTATTGTTCAATGGCGCCTTCAGCAATGCCGAAAGTGGCGGAGGCGACGGCGCCGGAGAAAATGCATCCAAACGGCATGTGGAACAACGGCGTGTCCGGCCTGCGGCAGGCATATTCACCTTCCGCCAGGGCCGTATGCAGCACCGTACGGTACTCGGGCACAAAAGCCCCATCCACGCGGATGTCTTTGCTGCCGGTACCGCTTAAACCCATCACATGCCAGGAATCTTCAACAATCTCATAATCGCCGCGGGGCAGGAAAAAGTGCCGCACTTCCGGCTGCTCGCCGGGGTTGCCTTCTGCATCCACCACCAGCCCGCCAAGCACTATCCAGTTGCAGTGGTCGGTACCGGTGGAGTACTGCCACTGGCCCGAGAAGCGGAAGCCATCCGCTTCCCGCACCGCGCGCCCCTGAGGGGCGTACGGCGAGGCCACCCAGGTGTCCGGGTTTTCAGCATAGATTTCGTCCTGCACTTTGTTGTCCAGCAGGGCAACTTCCCAGGGATGCACACCCACCACTCCGGCGATCCATCCCGCCGAAGGGTTGTAGCGGCCCACCGCCCGCGCCCATTCGAAAAAATCCCGCGGGTCCGCTTCAAAACCGCCATGGCTGCTGGCTTGCAAAAGGCGGACGCCGCCGGATTTTTCCAGTACTTCCCTGGCCGGCTCCGTGAGCATCCCGCTGGCGTCGCTTTTGCTGTGCTGCTCGCGCAGTACCTGGGCGTGTTTGTGAATGTATTCAACGGCCTGGTGCATGACTCACTCCCTTCCGATTAAGTATGTAGTTTCTGGAACGATCACTACAGTAATGGCTTGCGCGTCCGCTTGTCAATAGTTATTGTAGTAATCATTCCAGGACACTCAGGTCAGCCATGTCATCCAGCCCGCAGACAAAGTCGGTACCCAGAAAACGATCAAACGGCATTGCGGCGCGGGAGAAAATTCTTGACGCCGCCGCCCGGATCGCCAGTGAGAGGGGGTACGAAGGCACCAGTATCTCGGTGGTCAGCAAACGCTCCGGTTTTCCGGCCAGCTCGATTTACTGGCATTTCAAAAACAAAGACGATCTGATCGCGGCGGTAATCGAACGGTCTTTTGCCGCCTGGCTGCAGGCGCTGACCGACCTGCAGCCGCCCGGAGAGGATGCAACCCTGGAGGAGAAAGTGACCCATCAGGCGGCGCAGTTTTCCCACGCCATAGAGGTTTCGCCGGACTTTCTGCGCCTGGGACTGATGCTGGGGCTGGAACACCGGCCCGAAGACCCCACGGCGCGCAAGATGTTTTTGAAGGTGCGCTCGCGCGCGTTTCGCAACGCCGTCAAGAGCTTTGCAGAGTGGCTGCCGGATTTTGACCGCGGCGCGCTGGAAGAGCTGGCCAGTTTCACCGTTGCACTGGCGGACGGTTTTTTCATGTCCCAGCAGGTTGCTGATGCAACCCACGACCTGATGGGCCGGGTGGATATGCAGGCAGCGGCTATTCTCGGCGTTGTTGAGTTACTGCGGCAGAAGCGCGGCTGAGCGCGAGCCGCTGCGCCGGCGTGCTGTCTGCCGGGCCCGCCTGCAGTGGACGGCGCCTCTGAATTAAGCGCTCGGCGGCGTGCCCACCCGGTTGCCCTGATGCTGTTCGGTTGAAGCCAGGGTATCCAGAAGTTCAACAACCTCATACACCAGGCCGTTGCGGGTTTTGGCAAACAGCACGTACTCCACATCATAGGCGTTGCCGCGCCGGCTCTCAGCGTGCATGTCAAAGCGCACCACGCTGGAGGCTTCGTCACCAATCTCATCGTGAATGTCCACCCGCAGACTGGCGCTGTTGTAAATTTTGTTGAACACGGCGTCGTTAAACGCGGTCACGGCGGTTTTCCCCCGGTGCGGGCCGGCAATGTTACCGGGCAACGAGTAATTGAGCCGCCAGGTGACATCGTCGCTGTACATGCCGGCCAGGGTCTCACAGTCGCCGAAGGCTTCTACTATACGCCGGGCAGGTGTTCGCTTATCTGTCATGAATACTCTCCTTGGCTTTGCGCGCGGCGCTTCGATGGCGGCAAATTCTGCGGCTGTCAATTTGGCAGCGGGTACAAACCAGGAGGCCGCCGAACGGGATATGATAATGCGCCTGACACGCGGGAGAAAAGCATGCACGAAAATGAAGACAATCTGACCGGGTTACAGACGCTTCTGGACACCACATATGCGCGCGCCGGTGCCCACCTGCGGTCGATTCACACGCCGCAACGGCGGCTGTCCGCACAACAGGTTTGTGATGTGCTGCGCGGTGTATGTGTACTCAACCTGGCGACGTTGGACAAAGGCGGTGCACCGGTGGTGGCGCCGGTTGACGGACTGTTTTTCGGCGGCTGTTTCTGGTTCGGTTCCGCGCAGGATTCCCAACGCTTTAACAATATCCGCAGAGATAACCGGGTCAGTGCCGCGTTTACCGTCGGCGAGGAAATTTCGATTGTGGTTCACGGCGCCGCCCATGAGATTGACACTTCCGAGGCGCGGCACGAACCGATCCACGAGTATTGCCTGGAAGTCTACGGCCCGGAGTTTGATTCGTGGGGAAACTGGGGCAAGAACCCTTACGCCTGGATAGAAGCGCAGCGGTTTTACGCCATGCAGGTAAGTGAGCAAGACTTGTAACCTTAACCCTCCGCCAGCCGTCTATAAAACACAACACAAACCGGGAAAAGCCAATGAGCGGAGATTTCAGGGAAACCCATGCCGGTGTGCGGGCCCAGTGGGAGCAGTTTATCGACGGCACCAGCGAGTCGCGTCAGGAACTGTTTCAAGTTGCACTGCGGCTGACCGGTAACCCTTTTGATGCGGAAGATCTTGTGCACGATGTGCTGCTGCGGGCGTTTGGCTCCGTATCCGTGGATTTCGGCCGCATTCAGAACCAGCGCGCGTATCTGCACCGCATGTTGTCGAATCTGTGGATCGACCGGATCAGGCGCGCCCGGTTTGAAGTGGCGGAAGAATCAGAACAAGCGGAAGAAAGCAGCGCGCCTGACGAAACGCTGCTTGCCGCGGAGCAGATTCGCAGTGCCGCTTTTGCTGTATTCGGCCGGCTTCCGCCCAGGCAGCGCGCGTGCCTGATCCTGCAGGACGTCTGCGGGTTCACCCAGAAGGAGATAGCCGACATGTTGTCCATCACCGTCAGTGCGGTCAAAGTTGCGGTGCACCGCGCCAGGCGCCGCCTGCATGATCAGGGTCAGGACCGCCAGGGTCAGGACAGTCAACAAAAAGAGGATCAGTCGCTGATGACTGATGTAAAAGCCATGATCAGCCCCAGCCTTGTAGACCGCTTTGTTGCCGCCATGCAGTCGCATGATCTGGATGCCTTGAAGGCGCTGGTTGTCGACGGCCTGGAGGCGGAAGTATTTCCTTGCGGCACCGGGGTTGGCTGGGAAGAACATGTTAACAACGGCTGGATCCGCGGTTGTTTCTACCATCACATCGAATGGCGCGAGCAAGCCAACAACCCCGTTGCGCTGGATCTGGAGGCGCGGGTTTTTGCCGGGGAGCCCATTGTGCTGTTGTTCCGCGGTGCGGAAAACGGCGACCGGGCGCTGGAAGAGGTGTGGAGGCTGCAGGAGGAAGACGGGTTGGTGGCGCGGGTGCGCGACTATGGTTTCTGCCCCGACCTGGTGACGCATGTTGCGGACCATTTTGAGCTGCCGTGCCGGCCCGTAGGTTATCGGCTGACCCTGGAGGCTTGATATCGGGCTTGATATGGGGGTGGGTATGGAGGTTGATATGAACGAACCGGTTATTCCCGCTGAGATGCGCGACCTGCTGCGCGCCCAGTGGCACAGTTTTGTCGACCGCACATCGGATCTGCGCCCGGGCCTGCATGCTTACGCCTGTTTGCTGACGGCGGATTTGTGGCAGGCGGAAGCACTTGTACAGGCGGCTCTGGGAGAGGTGTTTGCAACCCTTGCCCAGGTTGATGATGAAATCACCAATGTGCGGGTGCTGGTCTACCGGGGTGTCACGCGCCTCTGGATGGCCTCATCCGGGCAGAGTAAATCAGCCGCCCGACGCACCGCCCTGGAGCACTTGGAATGCAGCCTTGGTGCCGGCGACGACGAACTGGCGGCCATCCTGCAGACCTGCGTGGAAGGCGTGCGCAAACTTCGCGGCGGCGCTGCCGTGCAGTGTGCCGCTGACGATTCCAATGCAGCAACGCTGTTCTGTGATCTTTATAACACCGGCGACCGGGAAGGTCTGTTGGCGTTGACGCTGGAGAATGCGATGGTGGGAAATATTGGAACCGACGTGCAATGGGGCCGCGAAGGCCACCGCAGCCGCTATAGCTGGTTTGACGGCAGCCTTGGCGGCCATCCCGAGTGGCCGCGGAAATTCCGCTTCGAGAGCCAGCGCGCGCAAGTCAGAACGTTTTGCGGTAAACCGGTTGTACTGGTATTCCGCACCAGGCGGGGTGAAGAAGCGCTGGAAAACGTCATCCACATCGATGCCGAAGCGGGCAGGATCGGCGAACTCCGGTCCTACTCTTTCTGTCCGCAGACCATCGCCGCCGTAGCCGCACACTTTGACCTCAATGTCCGCACCGGCGGATACCGGTACCCGACGCCCGAACCCGCGGGTAGATACTGAACGCCGGTTGATGTAGTCCGGTTGATGTAGTAAGACCTTCTGGGGCGCTTTGCGTCAAGCAGGAGGCTTTAGTGGAAATAAAACCGTTTGTAAAACCTGACTGGGTACCCAAGCCGAACGGCAACGCAAAAAATATTGATGTAAGGGTGATCCTGCAGGACCGCCGCATTCTTATTGCGCAACTCAAGTTTCGGCAACAGGCTGCTTTTGATGCCCATAGCTCCGCCTGGGATTGCCACGTGATCTGTCTGCAGGGTTCCGGCTATGTGAAGGTGGGTGATGAGACCGCGGAAATTCGCGCCGGTGAAACCGTGTTCTGGCCGAAACATGTGGAGCATCAACTGTGGACCGAAGACTCAACCATGGTTACGGAGATGATTGAACATGTGCACCAGATGGCCGCTCCCGCGCAGACGTAGCATGAAGCCCGGTGTTAACATGAAGCATCAGACCCAACATCGGCCGCAGCAACCAGGGAGTGAAGATCCACATGAGCCGATTTAGCGCAGCACAGTTAACACAGTGGCGGAACGAAGGCGGCGTGCTGCTTGAGGGATTCTTCAACGCTGAAGAAATTGAACCCTGCAGGGCTGATATGGATTTACTTTACGGCGGCCGCCGCGATGCTGCCGCACCGGCGCGGAACGACAAAAAGGCGGGTGAGATCGGGGTTTTTTCCAGGGATCAGTTCCGCAATTTTGACGACATGCCGTTTCAGTGCTCGCCGTCGCTGAACTTGTTAGCATTACACCCGGCATTAATTGAGCTTGCGCGGGCCGCGCTGGGGACTGAAGAAGTTCACCTGTATCAGAGCCATTCCTGGGCAAAGTTCACCGGTGAAGCCGATTTTGACCAGAGTTTTCACTGCGATTTTAAGAATCACACGCTGACCGTGCCGGCGGAAACTCCGTCCCAGCGTACCATCAACTGCATGATCTACATGACGGACGTGACGGATGAACTGGGTGCCATTCACTATGTACCGCTGTCGGCAAGCAATGTCGTGTGCGGGGGAGAACGCGACCCGTTCGGGCCGGAGGAAGTGCAGGACGCTCTCAAAAGCCGGGAGCGCTCCGGCGCCGGGCCTGCCGGGTCGGTATTTGCCTATGGCATAGACGTCTATCACCGGGGCACCAACATGACCTTACCCGGCGGCATCCGTTATACCCTCACTGCCAGCTTTAAAGCGGCGGGCAATGATATGGTCGGCTGGAGCGCGTGGCCGGTCAGTTTTCTGCGTCCGTGGCATATCTTTTTTGAACAGTGCACCCCGGATCAGTTGAGTTGCATTGGCGTGCCCCGTCCCGGGCAGCCTTTCTGGACTGCGGAGACCGTTCGCCGCACGCAGAAACGCTGGCCGATGTGGGATGCGCAACCTTATCTGGATGCCTTGTGAAGGGCGGTTGCTGAGACGGCCTGGTCCGGTGCAGATACCCATTTTCCGCAAAACAAAAGTACACGCGCCTTGCCCGGCGTGCGGGTTGCATAACTTTGTTAATGAAGACCGTTGCCGGCACTGTAACAGAGAGTTCAACGATGCGGAGAAGTTTGAAATTCTGGAGTATGCGGAACAACAAAAAGCCAAAGGCACCAGGTTGGGTATCTTTGTTGTTGGCATGTTGATTTTGTTTATGTTACTTAGCCTGCTCGTTCGAGATTAGCGGCGCTGCGAAGCGTCTGTTGCGTTGACAAGCAGAGGTAAACCCGTGTCAAACCACAAACCGGATTTTTCCATCGACCTGAGCGGGCAGACAGCCCTGGTCACCGGCGCCTCTTCCGGCCTGGGCGTGCGCTTTGCCCAGGTGCTGGCTTACCAGGGCGCCAATGTTGCGCTTATCGGGCGGCGTGTGGAACGGCTGCGTGAAGTGGCGCAGGATATAGCGACCGCGGGCGGGCGCGCTGAACCATTTGTGCTGGATATCCGCGACGTGGAGGCCATGGACCTTGCCCTGGACGCTATCGAAAACACCTTCGGCACAGTTTCAATTCTCATCAACAACGCCGGCATGCCCGACGGCATGTATGCAACCAAGATGCCGCCCGGGGTTGTGGACCAGGTGCTGGAGACCAATCTACGGGGTCCGTTTACCCTGGCCGGCCGGGTGGCGCAGCGGTTGATGGCGTGCGGGATGCCGGGACGGATTGTCAACGTAGCATCCATGCTGGCCTTCGACTACGCCGCCAACAGCGCTGCTTCCCTCTATTCGATAAGCAAAAGTGCGGTCATTCGCATGACGGAAGTGCTGGCATTGGAGTGGGCCTCGCGGAACATAAACGTTAACGCCATAGCTCCGGGGCTGTTTGAGTCTGAAATGACCACGGGGATGCTTGAACGGGTGGACGAAGCCGCGGTCACCCGCACCTTTCCCAGGGGCCGGATTGGACAGCCTGCCCACCTGGACGGTGCACTGTTGTTTCTGGTCTCGCCGTCGTCATCTTTTGTCACCGGCACGGTGGTCAAAGTGGATGACGGTCAGAGTAACCGCTGACAGGCGTAATAGCTCAAACAGGGGCTAGTCCGGCAATCCCAGTATCCGCTTAGCTATAACGTTCAGCTGAATCTCACTGCTGCCGCCTTCGATAGAGTTGGCTTTGCTGCGCAGCCAGTCCCGGGTCAGGTTCGCCTCGTTAGCGGTAAACCCGCCGGCAGACCAGCCCAGACCCCGGGTGCCGAGGATATTTACGGCAAGGTCCAGGCGCTGTTTATTCAATTCCGTGCCGCAGAGTTTGAGTACGGAAGCCAGGCGTGCCTGATCCGCGGTTTCGCCGTTGAGGCGGCTGAGTAACTGGAACGCGCGGTCGTTGATGCGCTGGGCGGCGATGTCGTGCCTTAAGGTAGGGTAGTGCGGATCTGCCCGGTTGGCATAAACGTAGGCCAGCTCGTCCAGGCGCAGGCCGTCACCGCCCAGTTCGTCCTCACCTATGCCGGAGATCATGGTCCGCTCCAGTTCCAGCAGGCGTTTGGCCAGCGGCCACCCCCGGTTCGGTTTGCCGACCAGGTGCGCAGCCGGTACCCGCACCTGGTCGAAGAACACCTGGCAAAAGGGAGAGTGGCCGCTGATCAGGTTGATGGGTGCGGTAGTAATACCGGGGGATTGCATGTCGATCAGCAGAAAGCTGATGCCCTCATGTTTGCGCGCCTGTTTGTCAGTGCGCACCAGGCAGAACATCCAGTCTGCATAGTGGGCGTAAGACGTCCAGATTTTGGCGCCGTTGACAATATAGCTGCCGCCGTCAAGTACCGCGCTGGTATTCAAAGCCGCCAGGTCCGAACCGGCACCGGGTTCCGAATAACCCTGACACCAGAGAATGTCACCGCGCGCAATCCGGGGTAAAAACTCTTGTTTCTGCGTCTCGGTGCCGTGCTCCAGCAGCAGTGGTCCAATCATAATGGTATCCAGGCTTTGCAGCGGTGTGCGGGCATTAATGCGCTGCATCTCCTCTGCCAGCACTGCCGCTTCCTCAGTGGTGAGACCGCCGCCGCCGTATGCGCGGGGCCAGGTTGGTACGGTCCAGCCCCGGGCCGCCATGCGTTCGAGCCAGACTTTTGCGTCCGGATTGTTGTACACCTGGCGGCTGCCGCCGCGGATCAGATCATCCGCGGTGCCGGGCGTGCGCATGGACTCGGGACAGTTTTCCTGCAGCCAGCTCCTGGCATGTTGGCGAAAAGACTCATGCATGGGCATTTCCCGGGTAAGTGGTGATAGACATTTTGCGCTGCCGCCTGTAGTATAAATTTAATTTAATAAAATAAAAATACGTACAGGGGCAGGTTATGAGTGAATTTGGATACCGGACTGATGCTGCGGAAGTGGTAGCCGGGCTGGATTTGTCGGGCAAACACGCTGTTGTTACCGGTGGCTACTCAGGCATTGGTCAAGAAACCGCCCGGGTGCTGGCAGTGGCCGGCGCGCAGGTGACCATCGCCTGCCGCGACCTTCCCCGCGCGCAGCAGACCGCGGAAGAAATGAACGCGGCGTTGGACCGCGGCAGCATCAGCGCTGCGGAATTGGACCTCTCGAGTTTAGGCAGCGTGCGGAAATTTGGTGCTGAGTACCGTGCTGATCACAACCGGCTGGACGTACTGGTCAACAATGCAGCGGTGATGGCATGCCCATACGGAGAAACTGCGGACGGGTTTGAGATGCAGTTCGGCACCAATCACCTGGGTCACTTTGTACTGTTTAACGAACTTTTGCCGTTGCTCAAGGCGTCGGGCCGGGCGCGGGTGGTCTGCCTGAGTTCAGCCGGTCATTTCATCAGCCCGGTTGTTTTTGACGACATTGGTTTCAGCCGGCGCGACTATGATCCGTGGCTGGCTTACGGTCAGGCCAAGACGGCAAATGCCTTGATGGCGGTTGGTGTTCAGCAGCGCCACGCGGCGGACGGCATAGAAGGGTTTGCGGTACATCCCGGCGGCATCATGACCAATCTGCAGCGGCATATGGACCCTGCCGAATTTAAAGACCGCGGCTGGGTGGATGAAGAGGGCAATGTCAATGAGCTGTTCAAAACCATAGAACAGGGAGCGTCGACGTCAGTCTGGGCGGCGGTGTGGCCGGGGCTGAGCGGCCGCGGCGGCCGGTACCTGGAAGATTGTTCCGAAGCCGCGGTGCTGGACGCGCCGTCTGCGGATTTTTCCGGGGTCATGAGTTATGCGGTAGATCCGCAGCAGGCTGAGCGCCTGTGGGAACTCAGCGAGGAACTGGTGCGGGGCGGGACATAGGGGTTCTGAGATGAGTGATCTGGTCATCCGCGAAGACCGGGGGCGCCTGTGTTATCTGACTTTAAACCGGCCGCATAAACTCAATGCGCTGACGGTAACCGTGTTTGAGCAACTGCGCGGCCACGTGGCAGCGCTGAAACATGATGAAGGGGTGGGGTGTGTGGTTTTGCGGGGCGCCGGCAAGTGCTTTTCCGCAGGTCACGATCTCGCTGACATCGCTGAGGGAGAGCAGGTGCCCAGCCCGGGCTGGCACAGTGAGACCCTGCGGATGCTTGAAAAATTGCCCAAGCCGGTGGTCGCTGCGGTGCATGGGCATTGTTATACCGGGGCGTTGGAAGTAGCCCTTGCGGCTGACTTCATTGTTGCCGCGGCAAGCGCCAGATTCGGCGACACCCATGCCAGGTGGGCGTTGACGCCTGTCTGGGGAATGAGCCAGAGACTGCCGCGCCGGGTTGGCGTTGCCACTGCCAAACGCCTTATGTTCAGCGCGGAAATGATAGATGCCGGGGAAGCCTTGCGCATTGGACTGGCTGAGCAGGTGGTGCCGGATGACCAGTTTGATGATGCCGTGGCTGCGCTGGGTAACCGGATACTGGACAATTCCGCTTTTTCCCACGCTGCAAATAAGCGTCTGCTGGAGGCCACCGACACTGTGCCGCTGGATGCGGGGCTGCAGTGGGAGGTGTTTGAAAACGAGGGGGTAGGTCCGGACATGCAGACCCGTGTGCAGGCTTTTGTCAATAAACAGTCATGAACGCGGCCGTCGTCCATTGGGTATCTACCGCTGTCATCGTGTGTTTTTTGTGGGCCAGCGCGGCAAGTTATGTCTTTTCCGCAGCAACCATAGAAGGGGTCAGGGCGCTTGGCTTTCCCGACTTTTTCCGCTGGCAGCTTGTCGCCCTCAAAATAATCGCGTCCCTGGTTCTGTTAGTGCCGATTTTTGACGGCCGCTTCAGGGAATGGGCTTATGCCGGGGTTGCCTTGTTTCTGCTCACATCAATTGTGGCTCACGTGGCCCACGACGACCCATGGGTTCTATCCTTGATCAACGCGGTACTTTTTGCACTGCTGCTGATATCAAACTTTACCCAGCCCGGGTTAAATCACCTCGCGGAGTAGCCGCCGTCCGGTTCGATTCCAGCCGGCTACGGCGTGCCCGCGGGTGTTGGGTTGTCACCGATAGTCAGCGTCGGTTGTTGTGTTGGAAGCAACAACGCTACAGGGGTCCCGGCCGGAAACCCACAAAAACAGAAGCTTAGGTGCTGGCACGCATTTTGCCGTATGAACGGTAATGGCGTGGTACTGCTGTTGAAGAAAACACCCTAACCGTAAAGGACTATACACATGCTTGTTATTAAAGATCTTGACGCTGCTAGCCAACTCGACAGGAACCAACTGCGGAAGTACTTTGGCGGCACTTTCCGCCGGGTCAGCTCGTTCATACGCTTCTACAAAGTGGTGACCGACCGGCGCACCGGCGGTGGCCCGCGTTACAGAACCCGTTATTTCAATCGCTACACGCGATGGCTGAATACCCGCACCGGCCGCTACATGACCACGGTCGCCTACAGCGGATACGTGCGGACTCTGATCAGTTATAGCTAAAGCGCTATTGGATTGGCGCTACCGCTGCCCCTGCATTGCGGCCAGCAGGCGCGCCAGCACGCCCCGGGGTGCATCCACGCTTTTACGGATGTCGATGCTGTAGGTTAAAACTTCACCATCGTCGTCTTCAAACTGCGCGCCGGCGCCGATCAGGATCTTGTGCATGCGGCTGTTGCTGTACAGCACCTGCGCGCGGAAATGGGTGATGCCGTTGCTGCGCGCTACCGCGGATAATCTTCGCAACAGGCGTTTGGCAAGACCCAGGCCGTGCAAATCGTCCACCACGGCAATGGCGGGTTCCGCCATGTGATTGGCTGCAGACGCGCGGAAATAGCGTGCCACGCCGACAATGGGCGGCAACCTTGTTCCTTCAGTGTTCACCAGCCGCGCGCAAATCGCCACGTGGTTTTTGCCATCGGTGTTGAGTAAACCGTTAGTCATAAAGTCCGGCAATTCCGGCATTGCGGAAAAGAATCTCAGATAGCGGCTGCGGGTGGACAGTCCCGCAAACCCGGCCAGCAGATCATCGCGGTCCAGGGGCCCCAGAAAATTCAGTTCCAGCTGCCGCCCGTCGGGCAGCTCGTATCGGCAGGGCAAGGTGGGGGTTTCACCGGTGCGCCCGGCATTCCGTGCGATATCAATCTCTGTTCTATCCATACAGCACCTCGAACAGATTATTGTGCAATGCAGCAAATATAGCAGATATTGTTGCGCTGCAACACTCGCAAGTTTCTTGTAGATGTTTCGCGGCTGACTTTGGCGTACATTTTGCCAATCGCCGGCCCGGGGCGGTAACCGGTGATGGCCGCGGTGTTCAAACTGCCTTAACGGGGGACTCTATGAATAATGCTAAACAGGTTTTCTACATTGCTGCGGCCGTGGTTGGTCTGTGTGTCACCTGGTACTTCAATATCCAGTTGTTTACTTCCGACGAGCAGGCGTCTTTTCTCAGCCTCGCTTACGCCAACCCCGCCAGTACCTCCCTGACCAACGATCTGTTTGTAGTGGTTGCCGTTTTTTTTGTCTGGTCCTGGTTTGAAGCCCGCCGGCTGCATATGAAGTACTGGTGGATATACGTGGTGATGACATTTGCCGTTGCCATTGCGGTCGCGTATCCCGTTTTCCTGTACATGAGAGAACGTGCCATCGCCCGCAGCAGCGGTTGACGCTGTCAGATTCGTTTAACAAACCCCCACAGGTAACCCATTTCGTCAGCGACATTCAACATGCGTACGCCATAGGGCTTGTCTTCGGGAGGTTCGCATGCCACGCCCGCTGCCGTGACATGCTGGTAAACGGCGTCCACGTCATCTACCCAGACACCCAGCCAGTTGGGGCGTAAATCGTCCTCGTTGCGGCGCCCGGAACCGTCCAGCCAAAGCTCGGTGTTGCCTACCCGCATTTCCGCGTTCTGAATCCTGCCTTTGTCATCAGGCCAGCGGCTGATTTCTTCAAAGCCGAAAACCCGCGCGTACCACTGCAGAGCCGCTTCGACGTTGTCGAAGAACAGATAGGGTACAAAACCCTTGTATCCGTTGTTCATGTTCTACTCCCGTTGTTGCTTTTGTTAACCGTAAACGAAACATACTGCGTCAGCAGCGTATGCCAACCGTACTGCCTGATGGTATCGGTGCGTCTGCGGTCTGTTTCTTCGGGCACCCGCACCGCTATGGTCACTCTCGAACCTGTGGTGATGGGTTCGAATGTCACTTCAACCTCACAGTTGTTCAGATCCACAAACATGAACCGTTGCGGCGGGTCCCAGACGCGCACGGTGCCCAGCACTCCGCCGGGCTGTGCATCCCGCCACACCTCCAAAAAGCGGCCGCCGGCAAACCCTTCAATGGCGACGCTGGCCGTTTTGTCCGGGTTAATTACCGAATAAGGTGTAATTTCATACCATTCGCCGACGTGTTCAGTAAACAGCAGAAACGCTTCCCGGGGCGCTACGCTGACGGATTCTTCCGCGCTGAAGCGGACCCGGGTATCAGTCATCAGCGGCACCCTCAGCAAAGTGTTTAAAGCGTTTGAGTTGATGGCGCCAGTTGGCTTCCACATGCTGCAGCCATTCACGGGCCGCCACCACCCGCTCAATCTCCAGTTGATAGATCCGCGCACGCGCGTCGCTGTCGCTGGTGTGGACGCTGACCAGGCCGGTTTTGCGCAGCAGGTTCAGATGGCGGGTTGCGGCGTTGCGGGCCAGGCCGATGTGCTCGGCAATGGTGCTGGCCCTGGTGGGGCCTTCCATCAGCAGTTCAACCACCCGGCGCCGGTTGGGATCCGCCAGGGCGTTGAAGACCGGGTCTATCCGATTTGTGAGGTTGTGATTCACCATATAGTGAACTATTCACTATAAGGTGATTTAAATCAAGCCTGATCTCCCGGTAATCTGCAGTTTTGTGTTGAGGACCCCCGATGGCAAAGGTGTTGATTTATTACGCGCATCCCGGGCATCAGGTATCACGCGCGAATAAACGCATGATGCGGGAAGCACAGACCATTAAAGACATCACTCTGGTGGACTTGTATGCCCAGTACCCGCGCTTTGACATCGACATCGACCTGGAGCAGCAGCGCCTGGTTGAGCACGATGTCATCCTTTTTCAGTGCCCGCTGTTCTGGTACTCCACGCCCTCGATCATCAAAGAGTGGCAGGATCTGGTGCTGGAGCAGGGTTTTGCCTACGGCCACAACGGCAACGCACTGACAGGCAAGGTAATGATGTTTGCACTTACCGCGTCGGGACCGCAGCCCGCGTATACGGAACAGGGTTACCAGCACTTTACGCTGCGCACCTTTCTGACTCCGCTGGAACAGACAGCCCGCTTGTGCAAGATGCGTTTTGCCGCGCCCTATGTGTTATTCGATGCACTGCGCGATTCCGCGGACAACGTGATGGATGCACATGCCGCCGGCTACGGCCGCCTGCTGCGCGCGTTGCGGGACGAACATTACGATTTACATGCGGCGGAGCGCCTGGAGACGGTGGCGTTCGACACCCTGCCGGTAGCGGAGGCCAGCCATGGGTGACTTTCTGCTGCTGGGGTTTGTGTTCCTGTTGGCCGGCGTGGCGGCGGTGCCGCTGGCGTCCCGCTTCGGGCTGGGATCGGTGCTGGGTTATCTGCTGGCCGGTATCGCGATCAGTCCGCTGCTGGCGGCGATCAATGTCGACGTCATTGCCGTGCAGCACTTTGCCGAGTTCGGGGTGGTGATGATGCTGTTTCTGGTCGGGCTGGAGCTGGAGCCGCAGAAACTCATTGCCATGCGTACGCGGCTGCTGGGCTTGGGCGGCCTGCAGGTTGCGTTAACAACTTTGTTAATCACGGGCGGGGCCATGTTGCTGGGACAGCCGTGGACTGTGGCGCTGGCGGTCGGGTTGATTCTGGCCCTGTCTTCCACAGCCATTGTCCTGCAGACGCTGCAGGAAAAAGGTCTGCTGCGTAGCGACGGCGGTCAGAGCAGTTTTTCCGTACTGCTGTTTCAGGATATTGCCGTGATCCCGATGTTGGCGCTGATACCTTTGCTGGCTCTGCCCGAATTGCTGCCCGCGGCCGGACAGGCGGGGCAGGAAGAGCACGGCCACAGCCTTAACATGGTGGCCGGGCTGGCCGCCTGGCAACAGGCAGTGATTACCGTGGTTGCCATCAGCCTGGTTATTTTCGGCGGCAGCCGGCTGACGCGGCCCATGTTCCGCTATATCGCCATGGCCAACTTGCGGGAGATATTTGTTGCCGCGGCGTTGCTGATGGTGATCGGTATCGCTCTGCTGATGATGGTAGTGGGACTGTCGCCTGCGCTGGGCACGTTTCTGGCCGGGGTTGTACTGGCCAACAGTGAATACCGGCACGAACTGGAAAGCGACATAGAGCCGTTTAAGGGCTTGTTGTTGGGGCTGTTTTTTATCACCGTGGGCGCCAGCATCGACTTCGGCCTGCTGCAGGAAACCCTGGGCCGCACTCTGGCCCTTACGGCGGCGGTGATAGTGGCAAAAATTGCGGTACTGCTGGTGTTGTCGTTTCTTTTCCGGGTGCGCGCAGCGGACCGCTGGCTGCTGGTGCTGGGCCTGGCCCAGGCGGGTGAATTCGGCTTTGTACTGCTGTCTTTTGCGGTCGGCAGCTATGTACTGCCGGGGCTGCTGGCTGACCAGCTGCTGCTGGTGGTGGCGTTATCCATGTTGTTTACACCGCTGTTGTTTATTGTCTACGACAAAGTTATTGCACCGCGCTACAGCACCCGCCAGGAAAGCGCCGCTGACGATATGGAGCAGGGCAACATCATCATCGCCGGCCACGGCCGGGTAGGCGGCATTGTCAACCGCATGCTGCGCGGCGCCGGTTATCACACCACGGTGCTGGACTACTCGTCGGAGCAGTTGGAGATGCTGCGCGCTTTTGACATCAAAGTGTTCTTTGGGGACGCGACCCGGCCCGACCTGCTGCATGCCGCCGGTATAGAGGAAGCGCGGCTGCTGGTGATTGTCATAGACGACCGGGAACACATCACAGAGCTGGTGAAATATGCGGTGCGCACGTGGCCGCATCTGCATGTGATTGCCCGCGCGGTAGACCGCCAGCATGTTTATGAGCTGTGGGGTCTCGGCTGTCAGGATGTGATCCGCGAGACGTTCGACAGCAGCGTCAGGATGGGACGCTCCGCGCTGGAAAGCCTGGGTTTGCACCCCTACGAAGCCGAGCGGCTGTCGCGCCGCTTCAGTACCGAGGACAAGCGTGCCATCAGGAAGCTGGCTGATCTTTACCGGGACGACGTTGAACTGCATAGAAATGAGGAATACGTTGCCGAGACCAAGGCGGTGGCGGCTTATATCGAGGAAGAAATGAAAGGCACCGGCAGGGCCTACAGCCAGCGTGCGGATCGCGGCTGGAACCCGCCGGACCCGGACGACGTTGACGCCGCCTAGCCGGGCGGCCAGGCGCCTTCAGCCATGCTGATGCGCAGCCTGTCTAGATGTAATAACCTTCTTCGGCAAACGGCATCCTGCGGATACGTTGCCCGGTAGCGTTAAACACCGCGTTGGCGACTGCCGGTGCAACAGGCGGCAGCGCCGGCTCACCCAGCCCGGTGGGTGCGTAGTCGCTCTGGATAAAGTGGATGTCCACCGGCGGCGCCTGGCGCATGCGCAAAACTTCATACTCGTGCAGATTGGACTGCTGGATCTGCCCCGCCTCCATGGTGATTTTCTGCGCCATCATGGTGGAGATGCCGTCGATGATGGAGCCTTCCACCTGGGACAAAGCGCCGCTCATATTAACAATAGGGCCCACGTCCACTGCCGCGGTTATCTTGTGTATGGTTAACTGTTTGTCCGCGGCCACGCTGACTTCCGCCACTTCGGCAATGTGGGCGGCATGGCAGAAGTAGAACGCCAGCCCCAGGGCGCGGCCGTCAGGCAGCGGCTTGCCCCAGCCGCTCTCAGCCGCGGCGCGGCGGATCACATCGCTGGCGCGGCCGGTATTCATGGAGCGGATGTTGCCTTCTTCAAACCAGCGCGGCTCCCCCAGAATCTCAAGCAGGAACTCCACGTAGTCGCGGTTACCCAGATGGGCCATTTCCGCCAGAAAACTCTGCATCACAAAAGCTGAGGTATTGGACCCCGGCGCACGCCAGGGTCCGCAGGGTGTGCCGATATCAAAAAACGTCTGGGTCGCCAGCGCGTTGTCGATGTTCTGCAGCGGAAATTCCGTTTCCGTAAAACGTGCGCCCGAGACCGGCCTGCCGTTGTTGCGGGTGCCGACAAAATGGTGCTGCAGGCCCGCCAGGCTGCCGTTGGCATCCACCGCTGCTTTGACGGATTGAAAGCCGCCGGTACGGAAGAAGTCGTGGGCCATATCATCTTCCCGGGTCCAGCTGAGTTTCACCGGTGCCTGCATATGTTTGGAAATAGTCACCGCTTCACATACGTATTCACTGGAGGTACGGCGGCCGAAGCTGCCGCCCATGCGGGTATAGTTCATCTTGATCTGGTCGTCCGCCAGGTTGAACATCTGCTTGGCGGTTTCGATGGGCCGCGCAACAAACTGGGTGGGCACCCACATCTCCAGCCGGTCACCGTCATCGGCGCTGACATAGTGGGCTGTACAGTTCATCGGCTCAAGACACAGGTGGGTAACAAAGGCGTACTCGTAAAACGCCTCATGCACCTTGTTGGCCGGGTCCGAAAAGACCGCGTCGACGTCACCTTTATCCAGGGTGACCGTGTCCCCCCGGGTGCCGTGTAAGGCCCTGGCATCGGCCTGCATCCCGCTCCAGCTATCGCTGGAAGCGCCGCTGGTGTCCCACTTCACCTGCAGCCGTTGTTTGGCATTAAACACCGACCAGGTGTTGGTGCCGACGATGGCAACGCCGTCCAACAGCTCTCTGGGATTGTCGTTGCCGTGGACCAGAAAAGCATCTTTCACGCCGGGCAGCTTTTTGATCTCGTCGAGGTTGGCGCTGACCACCTTGCCGCCCAGGGTCGGGCATTTCTGATAGGCGGCAAACAGCAACCCGGGCAGTTGTTTGTCGATGCCGAAAATCGGGCTGCCGGTGACAATCGCGTTATTGTCCACGCTGCCTACGGGTTTGCCGATGATGGTGTAGTCCTGCCGGCCGCGGTAAACCAGGTCTTCGGCTTTGGGCGGCGACTGTTTGGCGGCCAGGCTGGCCAGGTCACCGTAAGTGCGGTAGCTGCCGGACGCCGCGTGGGACACCCGGCTGTCGCCGGCCTGCAGTTCTTCCCGCGGCACTTCCATAACCAGCGCCCCGGCGCTGATTAACATTTCCCGGGCGGTGGCGCCTATTTCCCGCATGCGGTCAAATGAAAATGCAATCACGTAGGAGCCGCCGGTGGCCTGACGGCCGAAGCGGGCTTCATCCGCCGGCGCCTGGACAATCTCCACATCTTCCCAGTCCGCCCCCAGTTCTTCAGCGATGATCATCGGCAACGAAGTTTTGGTGCCCTGGCCCATGTCCGGGATGGACGCCTGAATGGTGATGCGGCCGTCTTTGGCAATGGAAACAAAAGCGTTTAATTCATACTCCGCAGCGTCTTCCGCTGCCGCGTCGGCGACCGCGTAACCGGACAGCATGAAGCCGCCGCCGCTGATGGCGGTGACCTTCAGGAAGGTGCGTCTGTCCAGGGTGGTGAGCTTGCTCATGCCATATCCTCCCCGGCCTGGTGAATGGCCGCGCGGATGCGGTTGTATGTACCGCAACGGCAGTAGTTGCCGGCCATGGCGGTGTCAATCTCCGCATCGCTGGGTGTGGGGTTATCAGCCAGCAATGCCGCCGCGGACATGATCTGCCCGGCCTGGCAATAACCGCACTGGGGCACATCCAGAGCCACCCACGCCTGCTGTACCGGATGCAGCGCGCCGTTTTCACTCAGACCTTCTATGGTGCGGATGTCCGAGCCCGCGGCGGCGCTGACCGGCATGACACAGGCGCGGCTGGCTTTGCCGTTGATGTGTACGGTGCAGGCACCGCATTG
>JANQOA010000260.1 GCA_028279305.1 Pseudomonadales bacterium | reverse complement strand
TCAAGATACGCCCGCCGCACGTAGCTGCCCTGGGGTTGCGACGCCAACGTGTACGCTACGCGGTAAGGCATGATTTCAAAATCCGCCCACTCGTCGTTGGGTGAGAGCAGCGGGTGGGTGTCCGAGGTGCCTTTGACCTGAGTGTTTTCCACCACGGGCTCGTTGCGCATGCGCTGTTGCGCGTAAGCGCCGTCCAGCGGCCGGTCGCTCATGTAGCGGGTGGTTTCAAACATCCAGCCGTTGGAGCCATTGGGATTGTGGGGGATGGCCAGCGAGTCTCTGCCGAGGTCCCGGTTGGCGTCCATCCAATCCCACAGATCTTCGGGGTTGGATGAATCCAGCCGGTTAAAGACTGCATCCGGCACCCGGCTGCCGCGGAAGATGACGTTGCGGTGCAGGTTTTCGGTTTCCTGACCGGAACTGGTGTATTCGTAGGCGGCAAAGGCTGTGAACTGGCCGGGTTTATTGTGGCGCTCCGCCGCCGCCACCACCTGCCGCCAGGTATTGCGGTTGAGCGCCGGGTTGCGCAAGCCGGGCTTGCCTTTGAGGTCCAACTCCAGCAGGTACCGGGCCACCGCCCAGAACGCCTTTTCCGCGGTTTCCCGGTCTTCTACCGCGCGCACAATGGGGCCTAATTCGTGGCCCTGGTAGCCGTCCGTTTCCTCAGCCAGCGCAGCCATCAATCCCAGGTAAAATCCGTGGTCGGTCACTGCCAGAAAATCCAGCGGCCGGCGCCGTTGTACGGAGAAGCCGGCGGGATGCGGAATTGCCGCGCCTTTGGCAAACCTGTAAGCATCATCAGGGGTTGCGCGCGAACCCCATAAGTAGGCATCCACGGATAGCATGGTGTGGACGTGCAGGTCGCCGAAATAGGCATTGCGCAATGGATTGTTCTCGATCTCCGGCGGCGTCACCGCCGCGGATGCGGCGGGGGTGGTCTGCCCGCGGCCGCTGTTTGGGTTTGTCGGTTTGTCTCCGTCAGCCAGGCTGCAGCTTGACAGCACGCAAATGCCGGCTAACAGCAGGCACATTGTCAGAAGGCGCGTTGTCAGAAGACCCTCTGCTGGCTCCCTGCCGGTCCCCGGCCCCTTCAGCAGATGATGCTCCGCCCGGGCTCTCAACGCCGCTTACTCAAGGGATGAAACCCGCACCACGGCGTCCGGCCGCTTGTGAAGGTCCGGCAGCAGGTCAACGCCCAGACCCGGTTCCGCGCCGATGCTGACCATGCCGTCCCGAACCTGGGGCAAAGTGGTGGTTACTTCTGTATACCAGCCTGTGTACTGCGCGCGCACGCTTTCCTGAAATACTGCGTTGACCGCATTGAGGGACAGGTGCACGGAACTTGCCCATACCACCGGCCCGGTGCAGTCGTGGGGCGCTATGGGCAGGTTGTAGGTTTCCGCCAGGCTGGCAATCTTTTTCGACTCGGTGAGCCCGCCGGCCCAGCCCACATCCGGCATCACGTAGTCCGTCGCGCGCATTTCCAGCAGGTCGCGGAAGCCCCAGCGGGTACCCAGGGTTTCGCTGGCGCAAACGGGTATGCTGGTGCTGGCCCGGAACTCAGCCAGGTTCTCCAGGCTGTCCGCCTTGATGGCGTCTTCGATGAAACAAGGCTGATAATCTTCCAGCGCCCTGGAGATCCTGATGGCGGTGGGCAGGTTCCACAGCGAGTGGCATTCCACCATGATGTCCATGCGGTCTCCCACCGCGCCGCGGATCTTTGCAAACGGCTCCAGCGCGCTGTTCAACTCCGCTGCGGTGATTTCATTGCCCAGCGACCGCTCCGCGGCAAGATCGAACGGCCATATCTTCATGGCGGTGATACCTTCGTCCAGCAGCGACTGTGCCAGCTCATCCGCGTGGTGCAAAAACGCGTGCAGGTCCTCGTAAGGTCCGGGCGCTTGTTGTGCCTCGTTGATGCCCCAGTTCGAAGAGGTCTGCCCCTCGGATGAGCGGATGTATGAATAGCCGGCGCAGGTGTTGTACACCTTGATGGCGTCCCGGGATTTGCCGCCCAGCAGGTTGTAAACCGGTTCGCCGGCCAGCCTGCCCCACAAATCCCAAAGCGCGATATCGATTGCGGACAGCGCGCGCATCTCCACGCCGGTGCTGCGAAATCCTAGGTAGCCGCGCAGCGATTGAAAGTGCAGATCGCGCTGCATGGCATCTTTGCCGAGCAGGTAGGGGGCAATAGTTTCGTGAATCTGGGCCTCCACCGCCTGGGGCCCGAGAAACGTCTCGCCCAGGCCGTACATGCCCTGGTCTGTGTGTACCTTAACCCACAGCAGATTGCCGTAGTCGGTCAGGCGCAGCGTTTCGATGGCGGTTATCCGCGCGCGGATCATAGGCAGTCCCCTTGTCGTGCCGCTTGCAGCGACTATATCCGGCGATGATTGCAGCGCGACCATTACCTTAGCAAATGGCACCGATTGCTAAAAAGCTGGCGCCCACGGTGAACGCCGCCGCTAACGGCTTCAGTACACTGAAAAAACGCTACTCAAGGGGAGATCGCGATGCGCCATGTCTTACGTTTGTCTTCACTGTTACTGTTTGCCGTCTGCGCAAACAGCACCTGGGCGGAGATCGAGGAAATTGTGGTTACCGCCACCAAGCGGGCGGAAAGCCTGCAGGACGTACCCATTGCCGTGAGCGTAGTAGACGGCGAACTGTTGGATCATCAGTCCATCAACACACTTGACGAGCTGACGTTCCGCATGCCTTCTGTGATGATGTCGGAAGCCCAGGCGGCGACGAATATTTTCATACGCGGCGTCGGCTCGGGCCAGAACTACGGCTTCGAACAGTCGGTGGGCATGTTTATCGACGGCGCCTACTACAGCCGCAGCCGGGCTTTCCGCAATCCCTTCTTCGACGCGGAGCGGATTGAGGTACTGAAAGGCCCGCAAACGGTGCTGTTCGGCAAAAACGTGGTCAGCGGCGCGTTCAACATCACCACAGCTGCGCCGACCGAAACCTGGCAGAACTCGTTCACCGCTTATTATGACCCGGAATACGATGGCGCCAAGTTCACCGGTGTAGTAAGCGGTCCATTGTCAGATACGGTGGGCATTCGCCTGGCGGCCAAGCACTACGATGTGGATGGCTATCTCGACAACTCGCTGCCCGGCGCGCCCGACCCCTATGCGCGTGAGGAGTACCTGGTTCGCGCCACGCTGCAGTGGAGCCCTACCGATAACTTTGTGGCCACGCTGAAAGTTGAAGACGGGGCTTATGACATCACCGGCGGCTATCCCACGCAACCGCAGTTTCTGTCCGCCAACCATCTGGCCTTGACCCAGGCGGTTGATCCCGCTGCCGAGGTTGATGAGGACTACGACGTATCAGTGCCCGCGGCAAGCGACCCGTTTTTTACCGGGCTGTTCAATGATACGAATATGGACAACGCGACTTTAACGTTGAGTTGGAGTTTGCCGGGGCACGAGATCACATCCGTCACCTCTCAGATCGGTTTTGATTTTGAGGCGCTGACCAACAACGACCACACCAACCTGACAATTATCGCCGGTCCCCAGAAACAGGATTCAGAAACCTTTTCCCAGGAGTTGCGCATCGCTTCCACCGAATATCAGCCGGTGGAATACCTCTTCGGCGTGTACTACTCGGAAGATGATTATGATACGCGGCTGCAGGCGGCGCTGGATCTCAGCCAGTCAGCGTTGGCCGGCTTGTTTCCGATCGTGCGTCTGGGCCGCAACCAGCAGTTCAGTCAGGAGGGTGAGACATGGGCCATATTCGGTGAGGTTACCTTTAACATATCCGATGACTTCCGCCTGAAACTCGGTGCCCGCTACACCGAAGATGAAAAAGAGGTGGACAAGCGGCTGTGGTATTCGGGCCTTGCCACGGTAGACACTCTGGACGGCATTCCGCGCGATCCGGCCATTGCCGCCATATATAACGGTGTGATCGGCGTTGAGCACGACCTGCAGAATGTGCGGCGCAGAACCGACGACGTGCCGTTTGCCATCACCTTCGAGTGGGACGCCAACGACGATCTGATGTTGTACGGCTACTACAAAGAGGGTTTCAAAGCCGGCGGCTTCGACGAGGACTTCACTTCCGGTGTGCTGGCTGATTTTGAATTTGAAGACGAAGAAGTGGAAGCCTTTGCCGTTGGCGCCAAATGGACACTGGCGGGCGGCCGCGCCTATATCAACGCTGAGTATTTTCACTCCGAGTTCACCAACCTGCAGGTGTCCACCTTCTCCGTGGCAAGCTTCCTGGTGGGTAACGCAGCATCCGCCACCACCCAGGGTCTGGATGTGGACGCGCGCTTTCAGGTGAGCGATAGGCTCACCGTGGGTGGCGCCTTTGTGATACTGGATGCTGAATACGACGACTACGAGTCCGGCCCGTGTCTGTTGGATGACGCCGGTGTGGAAATTGCCACCTTCTGCGACCTGTCCGGCGAGCCGCTGCAGTATGCACCGGACTTTGAAGCCAACGTGTATGCGGAACTTGGGTTTGATGTGGGTGGTTGGGCCCTTGATATCTCCGCGGATCTGACGTACTCCGACGAGTTCTTTCTGGCCGGCGACCTGGATCCGGCCTATGTGCAAGGCAGCTACGCCAAGCTTAATGCCGTGGTCAGCATGACCTCACCGGACGAACGCTACCGATTCTCGGTGATCGGCAAAAACCTCACCGACAAGCGTACTTCGCATCAGCAGAATGATATTCCGCTGGGCTCGCTGTATGGTGGCAAAGCCGGCTCGTACTTCACGGATCCGCCGCGGGTGATTGCGCTGCAGGGAGAAGTGCGCTTCTAGGCGAACATACGAAGTACTGCTCAAAACTTGAGGTGTGGTGATGAACTCGGAACACGGGTACAAGGGACGTTTGCGCCGGATTCTGATGGCGGCAGTATTGAGCGGCAGCATTGCCGGCTGCACCCCGGATGAGCAGGCCGGCGACGCGACCGCCGCCGGTGTGCAGGCAGACAACGGTGCCGTGGGTGAGATTGATGATCAACGCATCATTAAACACGCTGACGAGCCGGGTAACTGGCTCGCGCACGGCCGCACCTATGACGAGCGGCGCTTCTCGCCGCTGACGCAGATCGACCGTACATCGGTGCGGCGCCTGGGCCTTGCCTGGCAGCAAGACATGGGTACCCGGCGCGCGCAGGAAGCCACGCCGATTGTGGTGGACGGGGTCATGTTCCTGACCAGCGCCTGGAGCCGCGTGTTTGCGTTTGATGCCGCCAGCGGTAAATTATTGTGGCAATTCGACCCGCAGGTGGACCGGGCGTGGTCCCGCCGCATGTGCTGCGACGTGGTGAACCGGGGGGTGGCGGTCTACAGGGGCCGTGTCTATCTGGGTGCCCTGGACGGCCGCCTGATTGCCTTGAACGCCGCCAGCGGTGAAGTTGCGTGGGAAGTGGATACGGTCATCGACCGGGACCGCTTCTACAGCATTACCGGTGCGCCCCGGGTAGCGCGCGGCAAGGTATTCATCGGCAACGGCGGCGCCGAGTTTGGCGTGCGCGGTTATGTCAGCGCTTATGACGCTGCCTCGGGAGAACTGGCCTGGCGCTTTTATACGGTGCCGGGGGATCCTTCCCAGCCCCACGAACACCCGGAGCTGGAGGCTGCCGCTGCGACCTGGAGCGGTGACGTATATTGGAAATTCGGCGGCGGCGGTACGGTGTGGGATGCCATCGTTTACGATCCGGAGTTTGAGCAACTTTATATCGGCACAGGTAACGGCTCACCCTGGACCCGGGCTATCCGTTCCCCGGGCGGCGGCGATAACCTGTTTTTAAGTTCCATCATCGCCCTGGACCCTGATACCGGCCGCATGCGTTGGCACTATCAGACCACCCCGGCGGACAATTGGGACTATACCGCCACCCAACATATTGCCCTCGCGGAACTCACCATCGACGGCAAACCGCGCAAGGTGCTGCTGCAGGCGCCGAAAAACGGCTTCTTTTACGTGTTGGACCGGCTGACGGGGGAACTGTTACGCGCCCACCCGTACAGCGCTGTGACCTGGGCAACCCACGTGGATATGCAATCCGGCCGGCCGGTGGAGAACCCGGACCTCTCGTATCTGGAACAAGAGCAATGGATACTGCCGGGTTCGGCAGGCGCCCATGGCTGGCAGCCGATGGCGGTTGATCAGGACGGCGGCACGGTCTTCATCCCCACCCAGGAAAGTCCGCTGATTTTTGCCATGGCTGACGAGTGGAAGAATACCGGCACTTACGCGCGCGATCCCGGGCGCTGGAATAACGGCCTTGAGCTCGGCCGTTTTGCGCAACTGGTCGCTGCCAACGCCCCGACTCAACCCCAGGCGGGTGGCGCCCTGATCGCCTTTGATCCGCTCACAGGCAAGGTCAAGTGGTCGGTGCGGAACGCCTACTACTGGAACGGCGGAGTGCTTGCCACCGCCGGCGGGTTGGTATTTCAGGGAGATGCCGCCGGCAAGTTCGCGGCTTACGACAAGGAAACCGGTGAGGAGCTGTGGCAGTTTGACACCTATACCTCGATTTTGGCGCCGCCCATGACTTACCAGGTTGGCGATGTGCAATACCTTGCCCTGCTGACCGGGGGCGGCGGCGGCGACATGTTTGGCGGTGAAGCCCCCACGGCCATGGCCAGGTACGGCAACCAGGGGCGGTTGCTGGTGTTCAAGTTGGGCGGTGGACTCACCCTTGAGCAACCGCAACCCGTGCGTAAGGTAATTCCCGAGCAGGAACTGGGTGAAGCCGGCGACGCTGATATCGCCGCGGGGGAGGTGCTGTACAACAACTACTGCGCAATGTGCCACGGGCTGCTGGCGCGGTCGGGCGGTTCGATTCCGGACTTGCGTTTGCTCAGCAAAGAACGGCACGCCATGTTTGATGCCATTGTACTGGAAGGGGTGCTGGCGCCAGTGGGTATGGCGGGCTTTGGCGATGTGTTAAACGCGGCGGATTCCGGTGCTATTCATAGCTACATCCGTGCCCGGGCGGACCAGGATCGTGCTCATGCCCTGGGGGATATAGAGGCTGCGCGCATGACCTGGCAAACCCCGCCGCCCGGCCCGGGGGAGTAACGGCATGCGGATTTCAGAGGTCGTCCAGCGACGGCTTAAAGTGATGGAGGATGTTGGCTCAATCGACCCGGCCTGGCTGCCCGGGCAGACCATGCACCTGCAACGCGGCGGCGGCGCGTTTCTGGAGATTCGTACCGATGAAGGCCTGGTGGGTATCGGCCCGGAAGTAGATGAGCGTTTCCTGCCGGCCTTAAACGACGTGCTGGCAGGACGTGCCGTACACGATGTGGAAACGTTGAGCGGCATGTTGGACTACCACTTTCCCGGCGGCACCTATTTCCAATCCATTGCCGGCGCTGATATTGCCCTGTGGGATCTGGTTGGCAAAATCGCCGGCCAGCCCCTTTACCGGCTGTGGGGCGGTACCGACAACCGGGTGTTGCCGTACGCCTCCATGATGCGCCTGTCGAACCCGGAAGAACGCGCGGAGATGGCCCTGCGTATCGTCGGCGAAGGTTTTCAGGCATTAAAGCTGCGTCTGCACCATGAGCGGATGGATGACGACATACGCACGGTGCAGATGGTCCGGGAGGCGGTAGGCCCCTCGGTAAAAATCATGGCGGATGCCAACCAGGCGCAGTCCAAGGGCGGTTGGCAGCCCGCCGTGCGCTGGGATCTTCAGCGCGCCAAGGACACCGCCCGCGCCCTCACAGCTCTGGATTGCACCTGGCTTGAAGAACCGTTGCCCCGTTACGCTTTTGACGACTTGCGGCGGCTGCGTGAAGACACCGGCATCAGGCTTTCCGGCGGCGAGAACAATCCTTCGCTGTTCGATTTTCAGCAAATGTGCGCCGCTCAGGCCTACGACGTGCTGCAGCCCGAAGTGCTGGTGCTCACCGGCGTCACGGAAACCCGCAAGGTGGGTACCCTGGCAGCCGAGTACGGTCTGGAGGTAGCGCCGCATAACGGTTACGTCAGGCTGGGCCATATTGCGCACATGCATATGGTTGCCAGCTGGCCCCACGCGAATTTTGTCGAACTGATGTACGACCCGCCGGTAGGGCACTACATGCACTTTCTCGACATCCTCGCCGAGCCGCCGCGGGTTGGGCCGGACGGCTTTACCGAGGTGCCGGCCGGGCCGGGACTGGGTGTGGAAATTAATCCCGACTATGTGCTGGACTAGAGCGGCCCGATAGGCTCGAGATAGTCGATCTCCCGGTCGATATTCTTGACCCGGAATGTTGACGGGGTCATGCCTTCCAGTTTGCGGAAGCTGCGGCTGAAACTGGAGACGTTTGCATAGCCCAGCATGTCGCTGACTTCTTCGATGGAACGCCGGGACGACGACAGATAGCGGCGCGCCAGCGCCATGCGTATTTCCTGGAACAAATGGCTGAAGGTAAAGTGGCATTCGTGCCACAGCTTACGCTGGAAGGAGCGGCGGCTCAGGCCCACCCGCTGAGCGATCTGGTCGATGTGCACCGGGCCGTGCTCCAGCCCTTCGATGATGTGGCCCTTGACCGTGGCCAGGAAGGTGGAGCGCGCCATCTGCTTCAGGCGCTGCTCCAGCAGGTGGTGGCTCAACTCAAACAGTTCGGGTTCGTAAGTGGGGCAGCGCACTTCCAGCGGCTGGCGGGCGAACCGCATAAACGACTCGCCGTTGCTTTGGAACTCCGGCTCGATACCAAAGAAGTTCTGCCACGGGGCGGTATCGGCGGGCGCGGGGCGGCCGATGATGAGCTTGTCGTAACGTACCCGGGGGTCGCCGATGGACCGGCAGATATTCAGCACCGCTGCTACGTTGGCATCCTTCTGCTCGTGTGCGCCCAGCGGCCCGCGCATCTTCTGCGTGATCTCAACGTATTCAGCATCCGTACGCATGAACCAGGTTGCCGCGCTGGAGGCGATCTCATGAAATCGCACCAGCACCTTCATGGCGGTCAGCGCGCTGTCGCTTGCGTTCATGGCGAATGACAAGCTGCCGAACGTAGCGGGGCCGATGTAGCCGGCCGCCAGCAGCCCAATAGCCGGATCGTTAGTGATGGCGGCGGCGCGTTTCCACAACCGCGTCATGGAGTCGTGGTCGATCCACGCGTTGGCCGGGTCGGCCAGATCCAGGCTGTCGAGTTCGCCGACCAGTAACTCGCGCGGGTCCTTGCCGTGCGACTCTACTGCCCTGACCAGCGCCGACAACCAACTGTTCATCAATGCATATGCCGACACGATCCCCTCCTTCCCCCGGATACTAGCAGACTTGACACCAGAAGATAAAAAGCTGGCGCGCGCTGCACAGGGCGGCATTCGCTTCTTGCCTATAATTTTCGCCATCAGCAGGCTTCGGGCGTGGAGGGCGGAATGTCACAGCGGGCAACGGTTGCGTTAGCGGTAAACCCGGATACGCCTTTCGAATTCATGGATGTGGAGGTGGAAGGCCCCAGAGCTGATGAAGTGCTGGTCAAAATCGCCGCCACAGGCATCTGTCACACCGATATCGCCTCCAAGGAGCAGAGCTTTCCGGTACCGTTACCCATGGTACTGGGCCATGAAGGGGCCGGCGTTGTGGAGGAGGTGGGTTCAGCGGTAACGCACCTGCAGCCCGGTGATCATGTGGTGCTGTGCGGCGACTCCTGCGGGCATTGCGGCAGTTGTCAGCGCGGCATGCCGTTTTATTGTGATGAGTTCGCCGCCCGGAACTTAACCGGGGAGCGCAGCGACGGCTCCACGTGCCTGTCCTGTAACGGTAAACCCGTACGCGGCCGTTTTGTCTCACAATCTTCGTTTGCCACCCGGGTCATCGCCTCCGGCCGCGGTACAATTAAAATCCCCCGGGAAGCGCCGCTGGAGTTGATGGGACCGCTGGGTTGCGGCATGACCACGGGCGTTGGCACGGTTGT
>JANQOA010000232.1 GCA_028279305.1 Pseudomonadales bacterium | reverse complement strand
ACAAGCGGAGGGAGGGCAGGCAGGAGGGCCGGCCCCGGGCGGCGAGAAACCTGGCTCTAATGCGCAGACCGGCCAGCCCAGAACATACCCAACACAACCAGCGCAGAAGATGCCTGCTATTCCGCAGACAAATAGTCGATGGCCAGCTGACTCATCACCCTCACCCCCGGCAGCAACGCCGCTTCGTCAATATCAAAGTAGGGTGAGTGATTGGAAACGGCATCTTCCGGCGGGATGCCGGGCGGGCGGCCGCCGATGAAAAAGAAAAATCCGGGCACCTGTTCCTGATAAAAGGAGAAGTCTTCAGCGCCGGTCACGCGGCCGCTGTGGTAGACGTTGTTGGCGCCGTATACCCGCTTCAGGGTGGGCAGCATCTGCGCGGTCAAGCGTGGGTCGTTGTAGGTCACCGGCACGCCGGGATCAATTTCCACTTCCACCGTGGCGCCGTGGGCTTCCCCGATGTTGGTGGCAATGCGGCGGATTTTTTTGTGGATGGCGAGCCGTACGTCCGGGTCGAAGGTGCGGATGGTGCCGCTCAGGGTGGCGGTTTCCGGGACAATATTGTTGCGCACGCCGGCCTGGAAGGAGCCCACCGTGACCACCGCCGGGGACTGGGTGATGTCAATCTGCCGGCTGACGATGGTCTGCAGGGCGCCAACAATTTCGCTGGCCACCACGACAGGGTCAATGCCCGCCCAGGGCCGCGCGCCGTGGGACTGCCGGCCCTGCACGTGCACATCAAACCGCTGCGCGCTGGCCATGAAACCTTTTTCCCGGTAGCTGGCGGCACCCGCCAGGCTGTGCTGGCCGATGTGCAGGCCAAAAATGGCGTCCACCTTTGGATTTTCCAGCACACCTTCCGCAATCATCATGCTGGCGCCGCCGGTTTCCCCCTTGGGCGCACCTTCTTCTGCGGGCTGGAAGACAAACTTCACCGTACCCGGCAATTCTTCGCGCATACCGGTCAACACCTGGGCTGCGCCCATTAGAATTGCGACGTGGGTGTCGTGGCCGCAGGCGTGCATCACACCAACCGTTTTACCTTCATATTCGCCGGTTGCTTTGGACGCAAACGGCAGGCCGGTTTTTTCCACCACCGGCAGTGCGTCCATGTCCGCGCGCAGCGCCACCACGGGGCCGGGCCTGGCGCCCTCAAGCAATGCCACCACGCCGGTGTGCGCCACCCCGCGCCGCACCTTCAAGCCCAGCCCCTCAAGATGCTCCGCCACCAGCTTGCTGGTGCGGAATTCCCGGTTGGACAATTCGGGGTGCTGATGAATATCCCGGCGCCAGGCGATCACCTGCGCTTGCAGCTGCTCCGCCTGTTGATTGATCCGCTGTTCCAAGTCAGCCAGGGCAAACGGGGCTGCCAGCGCACCAGCCACTACTAATACCCCGCGGCTAATCCGCTGCAACATATTATTCTCCTTCTCGCTGCCTAGCTTAATCGCCGCCGCTTATGGAGTACACTTGCGCTCTTTATTCAGGCTCTTAAAGGGAGGAAGTTATGGAATTTGATACCAATATGACGGACGAGTTGCTGGCCACCACGCGGGCCGTGCGCAAGCGCCTCGACCTCACCCGGGAGGTGCCGCGCAGCCTCATCAATGAATGCCTGGAACTGGCCGTGCAAGCACCCACCGGCTCCAATTCCCAGACCTGGCGCTGGCTGGTGGTGGAAGATGCTGACAAACGCAAAGCGCTGGCGGATTTATACCGCAAAGGCGCGGAAGGTTACCTGACGGAAGCCGGCAGCCAGGCTGAGGCCATGGGTAACGCCCAGACCAAACGTGTGTTCAGCAGCGCGGTATATCTGATGGAACACCTGCACGAAGTGCCGGTGCACCTGATTCCCTGTGTGCAGGGCCGCCCCGAGGACCCGGCGCCCCTGACCATGTCAGCCGGGTTGTTCGGTTCCATTTTTCCCGCCGTGTGGAGTTTCCAGCTGGCAGCGCGGTCCCGGGGGCTGGGCAGCGCTCTGACCACCCTGCATCTGCTGCACGAAAAAGAGGCTGCTGAAATTCTTGGCATCCCCGACGATGTGCTGCAGGTGGCGTTGCTGCCCGTGGCCTATACCAAGGGTACCGACTTTAAACGCGCCGAGCGTCCGCCGGTAGCCAACATCACCCATTGGAATACCTGGAGCTAGCTGAACCGGGCTTTTAACTCCGCTTCGAATTCCGGGTAAACCCGGTTCAGGTCATGCAGGTCAAACTCAGCCGCAATTGCTGAGTTTGGCCCGCGGTCGAGCAGAAAGCGGAATGCCTGAATCAACACAAATTCATGCGTAACCGTGGCACCGCACAATTCGCGGTAATACTCCTGGCTCATCCGCACGCGGTGGCTGCTTTCGCCATCTTGCGCAGCCTGACCTTCGACAATGACCTGGTAGACGTTGGCATCCACCATATTTACGCTGATCATCCCAACCTCCCACAGTATTGCTGATGACAGACAACTCCACTCAGGCCCGCATGGCGGCGGAACTACAGCAGTTATGGCACAGCCACTTTCCGCTGTCCAAAGCCATGGACGTACGGGTGCAGGATTTTGACGGCCGGCGTCTCACCACCCGCACTACGCTGCAGGCGAACACCAATATCCACGGCAGCGCATTTGCCGGCAGCCTGTATGCAATCCAGGCGCTGACCGCCTGGGGGATACTGTATCTGCAGCTGCAGCATCTGCAGCTGGATGCATCCATCATTCACGCCAGCGGCCGCATCGATTTTGCCCGGCCGGTGCTCGAAGACATTGTCGCCGGCAGCGAGCTGCCGCTGGCTGAGCTGGATGCTGACAGCCTGCGCGCCAACGGCAAGTTGCGGCTGCAACTGGCAGCGTCCGTGACCACCGCGGACGGCCGCTCAGCCAGCAGCTTCAGCGGCGACTACGCGGTGCGGCTGAACCGCTGAGCTGCCCTCAGTAAGCGTCGTATTCAGTTCCGGCGCCCAGCCGGAACTCAACGGTACTGCGCAAATTCGCCTGCGCCTGAGCGTTACCGTCAACCACCGGCGCGTTAAACCGCCAGCTGCGCACCGCCGCTAACGCTGCCGCGTCAAACACTCCCGGCGGTTCACTGCTGACCACCCGCGCGTTAACCACCCGGCCCGCCGCGCTAACGTCGTAGCCGACCACAACCGCGCCTTCAATGCCCTGTTCCCGGGCCTGCTGAGGATAGACCGGCCCCTGGCCGCTGATCAGCTGCAGCGGCCGGTTGGCGCTGGCGCATCCGCCTGTGAACAACACCGCTGACAGCAACACCGCCAGCCACAGCCTGGCCCCCACCTTAACCCCCATCAGCCGGCTGGCCGCCGCAAACCAGAAACTGGCGTGAGGTGTCGTTGGCGGCAAAAGCTTGTCCCTGGCGCGGGTGTACCACCGCGCCGTCCGGCGCGTATTGCAGGATATAAGCCTTGCGCACCCCGTCGCTCAGATTGGCACCGGTACGGTGCGGCGTAAGACTGGAAAAGACCGCCACCGAACCTGCCTGCAGTGGCAGCGGCCGGGCGTCTTCAGGGTCTGTTTGCAGGCATTGGAACCCCAGCGGGGTCCAGGTGTGATGCAGCGTGCCGTGATGATGCAGACCCGGGGCAATCCAGGGGCAGCCGTTTGCTTCAGTGGCGTCCGTCAGCGCCACCCAGCACGTGAGGTACTGCTGGGGTTGCACAAAGGTATACCCGTTGTCCTGATGCCAGGGAAAGTCGACCGCGGTACCCGGGTGTTTATACACCAGTTGATCCCAATATAAGCGCACCGCGCCACCCAGCAGGTCGCGGCAGACATCCACCAACGCCGGGTGTTGCGCAAATTGCCTGGCCACCGGGCTTTGCGCCACCACATGGGCGCCAAAAACAATCTCGTCGCGCCGCGCGATGGAAGGTCCGCCGCTGTCCGCCAGCGCTTCGTTATGCTGTGCTTCCAGCGGGTCCAGCACCGCCAGCAGCGCATCCAGCTCTGCCCGGCTGAACACATCGGGCAACACAAATCCGCCGTCCCGCCGGTAGCAGCGCTGCTGTTCGGCACTGATGCGGCGCGGCTTGCGCGCCGGCTGCTGCCAGCGGAAGTGTGTGTTCAAAGCATGTAACCGCATGGCTTAGCATCCTACCTGAAAGCCGCTGTCGCGGCAGGCCTGAAAACCGCTGCCGCGGCAAGCCTGAAAGCCGCTCCCACGGCAGGCCAACTTCAGTTGTCCTTGAAAAAACGCCGCCGGCACCCATATTCTCACTGCCGGAGTCCGCACGGGATGACCGGCTGACACCCGTTTAACACGAAACTCTCACCTACGGAGCACTGGCGCGCAGATGGGCAAGACAGCGGATACAGCAGCACAGGATTCGACGCCGCCCGCCGCGGGCACGGATTCCGGCCCGGATGCAGGAGCGGAAAGCCCAGAACAGGCGCCTTTGAGTTTCTGGCAGATGCTGGGCAGCGCTGCCGCGGCGGCGTTCGGCGTACAGTCCAGCAAAAACCGCAAACGCGATTTCAGCCGCGGCAAAGCCAGCCACTTTATCCTCATGGGTGTCGGCTTCACGGCGCTGTTTGTGTTGCTGATGGTGGGGCTGGTTAACCTGGTATTGAGCCTCACCTGACCTTGAGTACTCCGGCCGCCGCGGCACGCAGCGCCGCCTGCTGATCCACAAACGCCCCCAACAGCCGGAACTGTTGTTCCGCCCGCCGCAGATTCTCACCGTGTTCCCGCACCCTGAAATACACGTCACCCTGCAGGTGGTCGGTGAGAAACCGCAGGCCCAGCATCAGCGCCACGTAAGCCGGCGCCGCTGCGCAATCCGCCGCGCCGCCAGCACCGTTCACCAGGGGCTGCTGGCCGGCAAAACCCTGCAGGCAATGTTCAAAATAAGGTATATCCACCCGGCCCAGGCTGAAGCACAGCGAACGCAGCAGATCGCCGAAATCCCAAGCCCAGTGCCCGTACATGGCGGTGTCAAAATCGATGACCGCCACCACGGTATCCTCCTCCGCAAACAGCAGGTTATTCACTTTACAGTCGCCGTGGATATAGGTGTTCCGCTGCCGGAACTGCGCCGCCAGGGGCGCATGTGTTTCCACCAGGCGCCGCAACGCATCCGGCGCCGCGGCGGCCACGCCGGCAAATTCAGCCAGATAGTGTTCCAGTTGCAGGAAACCTTTAATGGTGTCTTCAAACCGCGGGCCCGGCAGGCTCGCCATGTGCGCCTGGAAAAACCCAAATGCCGCCCCCGCGGCCTCCGCCTGGCGGAGCGAAGAAACCGGGTCCACCACCCGGGTACCCTCCAGGTACCGCCACACCCGCCACAGCGCGTCACCGACCCGCTCCGCCGCAGCGCCGGACGCGGAAGGAACCAGTTCCGCCACCCGGTAGCGCTGCTGCTGCCGCCAATGATCCAGCAGGCGCCGGGTCTGCAACATCACCAGATCACCGTCTTTAAACACATACTCGTTAACCCGCTGCAGCACATAGCGTTCACCGGTAGCGGGTGTGAGCAGATAGGTATCGTGTATATGGCCGGCGCCCAGCGGTGACAGCTGCGCGCCGCTGAACCAGCGCGCGGCGGCCTGCTCAGCGGCACTCATACCGGCCTCTGCAACAGAAAGGGCACCACCGCCAGCATGTACTCTCCGTGGGGCTGCAGAAGCTTGTTCAGCAGGCTGTGATAAGCCTCAATGGTCAGCCGGCCCTGCTGCCGGGCCAACAATGCTTGCCCCAGTTCCGCCATGCCCCGCACCGCGGGCTGCACATCCGCGGGCCAGTCATCCGGCTGCAAGGCCAACCAGCCGTGGGCGTGTTGCACTATTTCATGCTCCGGCAGGCGGACGAAGGCGCGCGCGGCAAAACTCTCCGGACTGATAAAATCGACAATCCGGTTAAGCTCGGAGTCCACGCTATACGGCCGCGCCTGAGGCATCTCCGTACCACGCAGACGCGCCTGCAAAGCCTCTTCGCCCAACAGCCGCGCGTACCACTTTACCGGTTCCAGCAGGCTGACGAGGGCTTGTTGCCCGGGGCTGAGGCCCAGTGCTGACCATTCTTCAGCCTGCCGCGCGGTTAGTGCCAACTGGGGCAACTGCAATACCGCTTGCAGACGCCGGTAAAAATCTTCTGTATCAGTCACCTGCGCGGCTGACCATAGCCGTTCCGCAACCGACGGCAGGCGCGACCACAAACGTACCTCCAGGGTCTGCTCGTCCACCAGCTCCGCCCACAGGCAGGCTTCACCACCCAGCACCCCGTCCTGATCCGCGTCCTCCGTCAAGGCATCCCGGCGCCATTGTTTGGTCCACTCAACGCCGGCGGCCACATGCGCCATGCGGACATCCTGCTGCCAGCTGTCTTCCAGGGCCAGCAGTTCAGCCTGAGCCGCCTGGGGATCGTAGCGGTAGTGGAATTCGTTGGGATAAAACAGGTCGAGATAGTAGCCGGCTGATATCAGACAGGGCAGCGGCCGCGTCAGGATGCGGTCGCGGGTGGTGGCGCCGCGCCAGTTCTGCACAACCATGTCCGGCATCTGCGGGTGCAGCACTTCATCCCAGCCCACGGCGCGCCGCCCCAACGCGGTTAATATGGCGCACACGCGGGTGTTGAAATAGTTCTGCAGATCCGCCGTGTCCGCCATGCCCTGCTGCTGCATGAACCGCTGGATCTGCGCATCTTTGCGCCACCAGGCCGGGTGGACTTCGTCGCCGCCAATGTGCAGATACCGGTCCGGAAATACTTCAGCCACCTCCGCAAACAAGGTCTGCAAAAACGTGTAGACCGCTTCGTTGGCCGGGTCCAGGCAGGCTTCGTGCACACCAAAGCGGCGGCTGGCGGCGACCTGGCCAAAACCAAACTCGGGATACGCCGTCAGCCAGCTGGTGACGTGGCCCGGCACATCCAATTCCGGCACCACCCGTATACCCCGCTGCGCGGCAAATTCAACCAGCCCGCGCAGCGCCTCCCGGGTATAAGCCTGCGCTGATGCCAGTTTCGGATACGCCCGGCTGACAAAGCGGAAGCCCTGATCGTCCGTCAGATGCAGATGCAGCACGTTGAGCTTCAGCATGGCCATGCCTTCTACCACCCGCTGCAGCAACGGTATGGAGATGAAGTGCCGCGCAACGTCCAGCAGCAGCCCGCGCCAGGGGAAGCGCGGCTGATCGTTGATGGTCAGGCCGTCCTGCAGTTGGTCCTGCTGTTGTAACTGATAAAGCGTGGTCAAGCCGTGCAGCGCCCCCCAGGTGGTCTGCGCCTGCAGGCTGATCTCATGGCCGGCAATCCGCAGCTGGTAGCTTTCATCAACATGCAACTGCGGCACGCCGTCTGCCGCTTGCGCCACCTGCACCCGCAGCGGCGCCGGCAACCCCGGTCCGGCGCCGAACAGGCTGCGCACCCGTGCCTGCAAACGCGGGTGCAGGTCCGTGCCCGCCGCCGGCGTGAGATACTGTGCTTCTAACTGTTCATTTTCGTGGCTTGCAGCCAGGGGTGCGGGTATCACATTAACGATCTTCGTTTCTCCAGCCCAGCCTTCTTCGGTAGAATCCGCAAAACTTTTGCCAAGGGATGCTATTGGACATTAAAGAACGTATGCAAGCGGTGCTTAAGGCTGAAGCTGAAGCCATTGCCGCCATCGAGATCACCGACGATTTTGTACGTGCAGTGCGCGTGCTGGAAGCTTGCAAAGGCAAAATCATCACCACCGGCATCGGCAAAGCCGGTTACATCGCCAAGAAATTTGCCGCCACGCTGTGCTCCACCGCCACGCCGGCGGATTTTATCCACCCCGCGGAAGCCGCCCACGGCGACCTGGGCCTGGTGGGCTTAAACGACGTTATGGTGGCCTTCTCCACCAGCGGCAAAAGCCGCGAGGTGATAGAAATCCTGGAGCTGTCGCGGCACCTGGGGGTGGAAACCATCATCGGCGTGACCTCCCATCCCGAGTCCGAACTACGCAACCAGTCCGACTTTGTACTGGATATGGGTGTTATCGAAGAGCCCTGCCCGCTGGGCCTGACGCCCAGCGCGTCGATGGCGGTGATGCTGGCTATTACCGACGCGCTGGCATTATCGCTGCTGGAACAGAAAGGTGTGACCCGGGAAGACTACGGCCTGCGCCACCACGGCGGCTACCTGGGCCGCGCGGCACGCACTGACAACGTGCCGCACTAAGCACCGCGGCGGTTCAGCGCACCACCACGGCTTCGTTACCCCAGGGCGAGACAGCCTGTTCCGCGCGGAACGCGTCAGGTAACTCATCAACCATATGGAAGGTGGCGGCCAGGCGCCCGAAGCCAACAAAAAAGGCCACGGTCATGCCCAGTTCGACAATCTGCGCCTGGCTGAAGTGACGCTTTAACTCTTCGTAGACCGCGTCGTCCACCCGCAGGTGGTCGGTGGCCATTAACTCACCGAAGCGGATTGCGGCTTTTTCCGCATCACTGAGGTCGTCCGCCTCAGCCGGTTTTTCCAGCGAGCACACCAGGTCTTCCGTTAAACCGTCGTTAACCGCGTCGGTATAACGGATGGCCATGCAGCTGCGGCACTGATTAAAAAACGCCACCCGCAGGCGCACCAGTTCAATCAGCCGTTCCGGCAGCGTGCGGTTCATCTTCAAACCGCCGGAAAAAGCCGCCAGGCCTTTGACCAGCTCCGGCGTGTGCGCAAAGTATCGCATCAGGCCCTGTTCCAGGTCTGTCAGAGATTCCGGCTGCAGCATGTCTTTCATGAACTGCGGCCAGTCTTCAGCTTTAATTTGATCAATACGGGACACCTTCACCTCCGCTTTGCAGCCCCCATCCGGCGCTGACATTAGACTTATTCCGGAATCAGGTCAAAGACCATCTCTCCGGCACTTGCCGCCCCGGGGCGCGCAAACCCCATGCGGGTAAACATACGCGTACCGCCGCCGCAGCCCGGCGGGCTGTGCAGGCACAGACGCCGCCCGCCTTTCGATTCGGCGACGCCGATGGCATGCCCGGTCAACCAGCGGCCCAGGCCCTGCCGGCGGAAAACCGGATCCACGACAACACCCAGCAGGCAGAATTCTTCCCCGCCGCCGGCCAACTGCTGACGCTGCATGGCGTAAGCCCCCAGCAGGCTGCTGCCGCGCTTTGCCACCCGCAGAATCTGCGCTTCCTGCCAGGCGGTCAAAACCGCTTCTTCAGCCCCTTCGTTCAGCAGCAGGTGCTCGGGGAACTCGTTGACATAAGGCTTGAAGACTTCAACTTCACGCAGGTTCAGGCCCACAGTTTTCTCCATAATCGCTTCACCCCCGCGGCCAGCCCGGGCGCGGGACGCGCGGCGGCAACCCCCATAAAGTCCATGAACTGCTGGGTCAGCATGACCGCCAGCGGGGCGTAGTTCCGGGGAGCGTCCTCCAGGCTGTAAAGATTGTCGGCTTCCAGCGTTGCGGCAAATACCATCCGGTAGTCGTTCAGGTAGCGTGGATAGTAATGATCCAGAAACGAGATGCCGTCCGGGTTAAACAGATCGCGGCGCAGATCGCCGCCGCAGGCCACCAGCAACTCACTGCCGCCGGCTTCCTGAAAGCGGATGCGCAGGATCAGACGCTCATGGGCCTGGATCACCTCCGGGCTGAGCAGATGCTGGTTCACCGCCCAGCCCAGCAGCATGCCCATGGGTACCAGCGCCTTGGCCAGGTCCGGCGCGTGCGGCAGGTGGTTGTCGAGAGAATCGTATACCGCATCCATCAGGTACTGCCTTCAGGGCGCAAAACTGGACCGCGCGCGGATACCCCAGCGGCCTTCCACCTGCTGCACGATATACAGGGAGTCATAGGTGACATAACGCTCTCCAGCCGGGTTAAAGCGGGAAAACGTCACCTTGAAGTGCACTTTGCCGGGCCCTGCCTGGATAACTTCCACCGCATCCCAGGCACTGTGATGCCAGTTGTTGGCCTCGGCAAACGCATCCAGGTCAGCACTGGCCAGAAAAGTTTCCCTGTCCGCATGCACCACCACGCTGCCCGCGGCCACACGGATATGCGGAAACAGCAGCGTGTCTGCCCAGGCCGCTTCGTCGCGGGCATTAAAGGTGATCATAAAGCGGTCCATTACCGCGCGTGCGGCACTGACAGCCTGTGCCTGGGGCGCTGCCGTCTCCGCCAGTGCCGCCTGGCCCGTCATCAGCGCAGTCAACAACAACGCGCGCAGCGCTGGTCCGACAATCTTGGGCATGGTGTCCCTCTCCTGTGGAAATAACCGGAACAACAGCATATCCTCAAGCCGCTGCAAACACAGCCACCAGCCCGCGAGACCTGCCGCATGAAAGTGACATCAGAAAATCCCAGGACATTCTTAACCTTGCGCCCGCTCATCACCTGCGCTTGCCTGTTGCTGGCCAGCGTTGTGAGCACGCCCATGTGGGCTGCCGGCAGCGGCGGTGGCGGGGGTTTGAGCGGCGTGCCGGCCCAGGCGGCACTGACGCCGGAGCAACAGTCGGACAAACTGCTGCGCGCCGGCATCCGCCACCGCGACCGGGCGTTAAAACAGGAAGCCAAGGCCGCCAAAGCAGCGGCTGAAGGCAAAGAAAAAGCCCGCGACAAGGCTCTGGCCAAGGCGGAAAAGGAATTTGCCAAAGCCATCAAAAAACAGGGTGAAGCCATCCAGTACAACCCGCAGAACTACAAAGCCGCCAACGAGCTGGGTTATGCGTTGCGCAAAACCGGTGATTTCCGCAAAGCGATTGGCGCTTACAACTATTCTTTGAAAATTAATCCTAATTTCCATGAAGCCATCGAATACCGGGCGGAGGCGCTACTGGCCCTGGGTTTTCTCGAGGAAACCAAACAGGAGTACCTGCGCCTGTTCCGTGACGCCCGCCCGCTGGCGGATCAGCTGATGGCAGCCATGCAGGCATGGGTGGCCGGCAAGGGTGACGAACTCAGTGAAGCGGAAGCTTCTTTTGTCAGCTGGGTGGAAGAACGCCAGCGGCTGGCTCAAGTCACCAACGATCTATCCATGAATAATCTGCGGGTTTGGCCCCAGCCCTGAGCAGACGCCGGCGGCGGAAGTTTCTGGCATTCTCATGCGCGGCGGTGTTACTGCTGCTGGCTGTCCTGTTGCCCCGGCCAGGTTGCGCGGAGGAATTTTATCCCGCGCCCCTGACTCCCGCGGATAATCCTTCAACCCCGGCCAAAGTGGCGCTGGGCAAACGCCTGTTCAGCGAAACCGCCTTGTCCGTCACCGGCGCATACAGCTGCGCCAGTTGCCATCAGCCGGACAAAGACTTTACCGACGGGTTGGCGCGCGCCGTGGGTGCCACCGGCCAGCTGCACGAATTTAATACCCCGACCCTGTATAACGTTGCGTTCAATGCATCCCTGGGCTGGACGGACCAGGGCCTGCATACCCTGGAACAACAGCACCTGGTGCCGCTGCAGAACACCAGCCCGGTGGAAATGGGTTACCAGCCGCACATGCTGAGCAAGCTGGCGGCGGACGCGGATTACCGGCAGGCTTTCCAGGCCGTGTTCGCCGCGCCGCCCAACACCGCTGACGTGGTGCGCGCCATTGCCAGTTATGTGCGCACCCTGCGGGCGCCCCAGAGCGCCTTTGACCGCTATCTGTTTTTTGACGACACCGGCGAATTCGGTGCGCAGCAGCGCCACGGCATGCAACTGTTTTTTTCCCCGCGCCTGGGTTGCTCCGAGTGCCACGCCAGCTTGAGTTTCTCAGGCCCGGTGCAACACACCCTGCAACAGGCGCAACCTGCTTTCCATGTCACCGCGGTGGGCGGTGCCAGCCGTGCCTTCCGCGCGCCGACCTTGCGCCGCGTGGCGCACACCGCCCCTTATATGCACAACGGCAGCCTCAAGACGCTGCACGCCGTGCTGCAGCATTATCAGCAGGTACGCGTGGAGCGGGTGCCGGAGTTTACTCTCAGTACGGAGGAACAGCAGGCTCTGCTGGCGTTCCTGCGCAGCCTCTGAGGCGTCCGGTCAACCCTTGAACTGAAACCCCCGCTTAAAGCGGGGAACCCCGCGCTGGCTTGCGGCTTAAGCGAGGTCGCCGCGCAGCAGTTCCACTTCAGTCTGCAGCCGTGCCGCGCTGACTTCCGCCGGCGCCACCATTTTACCGGCCCGCACCCACACCCGGCTCCAGAAACGGCTGGGGTTTTTAAATACACCCCCGGAGTGGCTGAAAAAGCTGCCCCACAGACCCTGCAGGGCCATGGGCACCACCGGCACCGGGCTTTCCTCCACGATGCGTTCCACGCCTTTTCTGAAACGGGCAATTTCACCGTCCCGGGTCAGCGCACCTTCGGGGAAGATGCACACCAGTTCACCGTCCGCAAGGGTATCCCTGATGCGTGCAAAAGCTGCGTCGTATGCCGCCTTGTCTTCTTTTTCCGACTGAATGGGAATGGCCCCGCCGACCCGGAAGACAAAGTTCAGCACCGGTATGTCGTAGATGGGTTTGAACATGACAAAACGGATCGGCCGCCGTACCGCCCCCGCCAGCAACAGCGCATCCACAAAGGTCACGTGGTTGCAGACAATCACCGCCGCTCCCTCGTCCGGGATCTGCTCCAGGCCATCATGCTGCACCCGGTACATGGTGTGGCTGAGCATCCAGATCAGAAAGCGCATGGCAAATTCCGGCACCTGCTGGAATACAAAAGCGGACACCGCTATGTTCATGAGGATGACCATCAGCAGAAAGTCCGGGATGGCCATGCCCGCAACCCCCAGGCAGACAATTGCCAGCACCGCGCCGACCACCATGAAAACCGCGTTCAGCACATTGTTGACGGCAATAATGCGGGCCCTTTGTCCGGCTTCGGTACGGGTCTGAATCAGGGCGTACAACGGCACAATAAAGAGGCCGCCGAAAAACCCGATTAATCCCATGTCCAGCAGTATCCGCCAGGCGCCGTCAGCGGCGGCAAATTCCAGCCAGTTGACCGTGCCGGCCACGTTCAGGTTGTTGATCGCAAAGTACAGGTCGATGCCGGCCAGGCTCAAGCCCAACGCCCCCAGCGGCACGATGCCAAGCTCAATCTTCTGCCCCGAGAGGCGTTCGCACATCAGTGAACCTAACGCCACTGCAATGGTGAAGGTGGCCAGGATCAGCGTAACCACGGTGGGGCCGCCGCCGAGATAAACTTTTGTCAGGTTCGGTATCTGCGCCAGCACCACGGAACCCAGCAGCCAGAACCAGGAAATGCCGAGGATGGATAAAAACACCGCGTGATTGCCGCGGGCGGACCTGATCATATCCCAGGTGGCCCGCACCGGGTTCCAGTCAATGCGCAGATCTCCCGCCGTGGCCGGACATTCGGGAATAAAACGGCTGGCAAAGTAACCCAGCCCGGCTATGCCCACCACCAGTACCGTCAGCCACATATTCACATCCGCCTGGGTCGCCACCACTCCACCGGCGATGGTGCCCAGCAGGATGGAGACAAAGGTGCCCATCTCGATCTGCGCGTTGCCGCCGACCAGCTCCGATTCATGCAGCTGCTGCGGCAGGATGGAGTATTTCAGCGGGCCGAAAAAGGTAGACTGCACACCGAGCAGAAACAGCACCGCCAGCATGCCGTAGACGCTCTGCAGATATACCGCTATGCCGCCGCACAGGGCAATGACGATTTCCATGATTTTGATGATCCGCACCAGCCGGGACTTTTCGTACTTGTCCGCCAATTGGCCGGCGGTGGCTGAAAACAGGAAAAACGGCAGGATGAACAGCCCCGCGGCGGCGTTGACAAAGGTATCCGTAACATCCGCGGCAATCAGGCCGCTGTAGACAAAAATCAGCGACAAGGCAGCTTTGAACAGATTGTCGTTAAACGCGCCCAGAAACTGCGTGTGAAACAGCCCGGCAAAACGCCGCTGACCCAGCAAACTGAATTGGGAGGTGGTTTCGGTTGCGCTCATGCCGCGGATCTCCTGGCTTCAAGAATGCGCAAAGGATCTTTCAAAGCCACCATTGTTGATATCTTTTTCCTTAAAGTATCAATTTACAATACTTTATGTCGCGTTTGACATCCGAAAGCCGTCTAAACCGGACGGTCCCCGGTGATGGTTACCCGGTGCAACTGACGGTGTTGTGGAAAAAAGTCATTCACCGGCTTGTGCTGGGTGGAGCGATTATCCCAGATCACCACGGTTTCCGGCTGCCAATTCAATCTCACTGTAAACTCTTCGGTGACGATATGCCGGCACAAAAAGTCCAGCAGGTGGCGGCTCTCAAAAGCCTGCAGGTCCTTTATCAGCGTGGTGAACAGCGGGTTCACATACAGCGCTTTTTTTCCGGTTTCCGGGTGCGTGCGCACCAGCGGGTGTGCCACCGGCGGGTTCGCCTCGATCGCCCCCGCCAGCCTGGCTTCACCCCCTTCCTCGCGCAAACTTTCACGGAATCCGTGGCGGAAATCATGCACCGCCTGCAAACCGTCGAGGAAACCGCGCAGCGGTTCGGACAGCTGTTCGTAAGCGCTGGTGGCACTGGCCCACAGGGTATCACCGCCGTATTCGGGAATAATTTTGCCGTGCAGAATGGTAAACGAAGGCGGCGTGCGGCTGAATGTCATGTCCGAATGCCAGGCTTCAATTTTTGACGGTTTTTCCTCGGTGCTTTCCAGCACCTGCACATCCGGCGCACCGGGGACCGTACCGTACGCCGGGTGTTCCAGGACCTCGCCGAAGCAACGCGCAAACGCCTGGAACGCCTGGGGCGGCACCGCCTGGTCGCGCAGAAAAATCACCTCGTGGGCCAACACTGCTGACCTGACCTGGCTGAACAGCGCGTCAGATTCCGCAATTGCCGCCAGGTCAGCGCCGCTGACATATGCACCCAGGGCACCCGCCGCCTTACGGATATTCAACTTGCCGCCCATGTTTCGCCTTCCGCTCCCTCTATTTGTGTCAGAATAAACGCGTTGCAAGCATGCTAGAAGCATCTAGCAGGGGAATCCAGTTGTGTCCGACAGCACCGCCAGCCAAACCGCGCACAACGACGCAGAGGCCAGTCAGGAAGGTACTATTCAGTTCGCTTATGAACTCAAACCCCCGGAGGGTCCCGCCGCACCCCCGGAGTGCACTGCTGAACTTTCAGCCTGGCGCTCCATCCTGCACAGCCTGAAATTGATCGGCCAGCAGCCGGACCTGTACGACGGTTTTGCCTACGGCAACCTCAGTGCCCGCCCCCAGGACAGTTTTGTCATCACCGCCAGTCAGACCAGCGGCAGCCCCAGCTTAGAGCCGGAGCACCTGGTGCGGGTAACCCATTGCAACCTGCAACGCTTCTGGATTGAAGCGGAAGGCACCGAGCCGCCGTCGTCCGAAACCATCACCCATGCCATGATCTACAGCGCGGACCCCAACATCCGCTTTGTATTTCATATCCACAGCTCGGAAATCTGGCAGCGCCGGGAGCAGTTGGGGCTGCCCGCCACGCCGGCGGAAGTACCCTACGGCTCCCCCGCCATGGCGGACGCGGTGAACCGCCTGTTGCAGGACAACCAGAGCAGGCCGCTGGTATTTGCCACCGCCGGCCACGAGGACGGCATTTTTGCCCTGGCCCACAACGCGCGGGACTGCGGCGGCCTGTTGTTGAGCTATCTGGCTAAAACCAGAACCCTGGCGCTGTTATGAACCCGGCCCTGCCGGACACCCTGCGCTGGCGGAACGGCCAGTTGCAATTGCTCGACCAGCGCGTGCTGCCGGGCAAAGTTGAATACCTGCATATCGAGGACATCAACGCAGCATGGCATGCCATCAAAACCCTGGCGGTGCGCGGCGCCCCGGCCATCGGCATCGCCGCCGCTTATGCCCTGGCCCAATCCATGCGCGATGTGCCGGCAGCACAGTTCCACGCCACCCTGCAGACTAACGCCGACTATCTGATCTCCGCCCGCCCCACCGCGGTTAACCTGGCCTGGGCCGTGCAGCGGCTGCTGGCTGCCGCAGCAGACCCTGACTACGGCGTGCTGGTCCGCGAAGCTCAAGCAATCCACGCTGAGGATCTGGACATCTGCCAGCGCCTGGGCGCCCACGGCGCACCGCTGATTAAAGCCGGCAGCAACATCCTCACCCATTGCAACGCAGGCTCGCTGGCGGTGTCGCGGCTCGGCACCGCCACCGCGCCGATGTACCACCAGCACTTCGCCGGCGTGCGCTTTCATGTTTACGTGGACGAAACGAGGCCGCTGTTTCAAGGCGCCCGCCTGACCGCCTGGGAATTGGACCAGGCCGGCATCGACGTCACCCTGATCTGCGACAACATGGCAGCCAGCCTGATGTCACAAGGCCGGGTGGACCTGGTTATTGTCGGCACCGACCGGGTCACCGCCAACGGCGATGTGGTGAATAAGATCGGCACGTTGAACCTGGCGGTGCTGTGCCGTCATTACAACGTGCCGTTTTATGTGGCCTGCCCGTCTTCCACTTTTGACGCCGGCACCGCCAGCGGCGAGCTGGTTGAAATCGAACAGCGCGGCCGCGAAGAAGTGCTGTTAGAGCATGCGGCTGACGTTGCCGTCTATAACCCGGCTTTTGATGTCACCCCCAACGCCCTGGTCACCGGCATAATCACCGAGCACGGTCTGGCCGGCAACGCTGCGCAGTTGCGCACCCTGCTGGGTTGAACCATTCATATTGGGTTCAGGCGCGCCTGTTACCTTGGACCCTGAGATCATTCACGTTTGTGTTGCAGTAGGAGGTGTCTGATGTCCGTTTTGAAAGTTCTGATGTTGAGCGGCGCCGTAGCGCTCGCAACCGGTTTCAGCAGCCCTGCCGAGGCCAGCGGCTACCACGGGCACGGATATTACGGCGGTTATCATCACCGCGGCCACGGCTATCACCGCGGTTACCGGCACGGCTACCGCCATGGCTACCGGCGTCACCACCGCCGCCACAATAACGATGCAGCTTACCTGGCGGGTGGTCTGATCCTGGGTTCCCTGTTTACCCACGCGTATTACAACCACCGGGATCACTACCACGGGCACGACCGCTACGTTGTGCGCGGCAGCCGCACCATCCGCACCGAGCCCCGTTATCAAACCCGGGATCAGGGGGCCGTCAGCCGGCGCCTGTTCCGCGACCGCAACGGTGATTGTTTTGAGCGCATTTACGACGCCAGCGGCGAAGAGGTATTGTTGGAGCTGGACGCGGCGGAGTGTAACTGGTAGACGTCAGTCGGCAAACTCCGGGAAACCTTCGCTGCTGCGGAATTCAGCCAGAGTGTCTGTAAACACCCGGCTGCCGGCGACCCGGTCCAGGTCCGCCACCAGCGCATCCAACTCATCCGTATTACTGCGGCAGCAGCCCACATAGCCGCGCAATACCTGCACCAGGTTTTTGCCCTCTGCCTGCAGCGCCTGCTCCACCTGCCAGAAATAGATAGCGCCGCCCCAATACATGGTGGGAAACTGCCTCTGCTCCCTTAACCTGGGTGCCGCTTCGGTAAACGGCATGTCGTCCATATCGTACCTGCCTTCCGCGCGCTCGAAACGGTGCCTGTACCGCGCATCCGCTTCAGCCCGGGTAATCACCCCCGCCGCCACCATCACCTGATACTGCATATAGCTGGCAAACCCCTCAGCAAACCAGGAATGCCGCCGGCCCAGGTAGGGGATGATCAGATGACTCAACTCGTGGGGGGCGGTCCAGTCCGCACGCAGCTTGTCCGCGGCAAAGCCGGGATTAACATACAGGCGCACGCCCTGCCGGCTGGAACGCTGGGTTTGCGCCCAGGGCACCGGCCCGCGGCCGCCGTCGTAACGGTGCAGATAAACATGCAGGGTAAACGGCAGTTCCCCCACCAGCGATTGCAGGGCATCAATGTATTCGTCCACCCAGGTGCGCAGTTTCATCCGCTCGGGCGTTGAGAAACGGTCTTCCCAATGGTAGCGCGTGGCGGTGCGCAGCGCCGGCAGCGGCGCGGATTCCACGCCCGGGTTGGCGGCAGCCGCACGGCCTGGCGCAGCCGCCGCCAGGCAAAATAACAGCAATATCCAGGCGCTGAAGTTTCTACCGCTCACCCGTACTTTCACCTGCAGGACCCGCTTTCCAGTGCTTACCCGATTATTGACCCGCCTGAATGTGCTGTGTTCCCGCTCAAGGCTGTCTTCCCCCGCTCAAGGCTGCAGCCGTTGACGAATGCCCGGCACTACCTCGGAGACAAAACGCTGCAGAGAATCCTGCATGACAGCAGAAGTGACACCCGGCGGAATTCCCCAGGTCACCAGGTCGGTGAACCCGTAGCTGGTCATGAATTCGCTCAGGGCGCTGATGCAATGTTGCACATCACCCACCACCCAATCCTGGGGAATGTGTTCACCGGCACCAAAATCGGTGCGGCTCTCGGCAAAAAACCTGCGGTACAACTGGATCCGGTAGCGTTCCGCGGCCCGCACCGGTGGCCAGTCCCGCTCCACATCGTCGGTGACAAATACACCCTTGATAATGCCCACCCGGCGCTCCGCCGCCGGCTGCTGCAGGCGCTGCAGTTCCGCGTGCCAAACATCCAGAGTCTGGCTGCGGTCACCCTGGGGCAGGAAATGGGTGTTGAAGCGGGCGGCCCGTTCGGCCCCGGCTGCGGACATGGCAGCCACCCACATGGGCGGGCCGCCCGGCTGCACATAACCCGGGGTGATTTTCACGTTGTCAAAATTGTAGCGTTTGCCGGCAAAGGAAAAGGACTCGCCGCTGAACGCCAGTTGCAGCACCTGCAGCCCCTCATCCATCAGCGACACCCGCCGCGCCAGTGGAATACCGAAACCGGCAAATTCGTGGGGCGCGTATCCCATGCCCAGGCCCACTTCCACGCGCCCGTTGCTGAGATTGTCCAGCACCGCCAGATCTTCCGCCAGGCGCACCGGATTGCTGAAGGGCAGCAGGCAGATGTCCGACGAAAAACGCACCTGGCGGGTAACCGCCGCTGCGGCCGAGGCAACCGGAATCCAGGCCGGCAGGTAACCGTCATCAACAAAGTGATGTTCGGTAAACCAGATCAAATCCAGGCCCGCTGCATCCAGCCAGCGGATCTGCTCCAGCGCCTGGGCGTACAGATCCGGCATGGCAATACCGGAATCCGGAGGATTGCGGAAGTCGTAACAAACCCCGAACCGTGGCTGCAAACCTGTCTCCAAAAAATGCTGAACTGCGCTTAAGAAACTGCGCGGGGGGTTTAATATAGCACGTGCTATGAGCCGCTACCGTCCGCCCAGAGCAAAAAGCTCACCCTACATCACCCGCCAAGGTTACGACCGGCTGCAGGCGGAATTAGCGTACCTGTGGAAAGAAAAGCGGCCCGAAGTAACCCGCAAGGTTGCCGAGGCTGCCGCCCAAGGTGACCGCTCCGAAAACGCTGAATACATTTACGGCAAGCGCCAGCTGCGCGAGATCGACAGCCGCGTCCAGTTTCTCAGCCGCCGTCTCGACGAGCTGCAGATTGTTGAACAACACCCCCCGGACCGCTCAAAAATCTACTTCGGCGCCCGCGTGACCTTACGCGACGATCAGGGCGAAACGGCTACCTACCGCATCGTCGGCGCTGACGAGTTTGACACTCAGCCCGGTTACATCAGCATCGACGCGCCGCTCGCCCGCGCCCTGATCGGCAAGAGCCGTGACGACGAAGTTGAGGTACCACGCCAGGCGGATAGCGGCCCGGCCAGGGTTCTGGACCTCCGGCAGGGCGAATCTTCAACGGTATATACAGTTTGCGAAATTCACTATTAACCGGCCCACTTGCGCAAACATTCCGCAGCGACGGAATCGGGCGGGTTGTGCGTACAACTTCCTGCATCCGACGTAACACTTAAAGGAAGTTAACATGCCAAAGTTTAACAGCTTACCCCGCGCCACCCGCATTACCGGCCTGGCGGCTGCCATCAGCCTGGCCGGCGCCCTGGGCGCCATCGGCCTGGCCGCCACTGCCAGCGCCAGCCCGGCGGACCGTTTCCCGATCAGCATCTCTGACGTCGAAGCTAAGGTGCAAACGCGTTTCAACGAAGCTGATACCGACGCCAACGGTGAAATCAGCCTGGACGAGTTTCAAGCGGTTGAGGGCCCCTCACGCCGCCACAAGGGACGCCATTTCCGCCACCATGGGGCCGGCCGGGGATTCGCCGCGGGCGGCTTTGACGGCGCCCAGCGCGAAGACATGCGGGAGGCCATGAAGTCCAATCTGTTCAGCCTGCTGGACAGCGATGCGGACGGCAATATCAGCAGCAGCGAGTTTGACGCCGCCGACCACCGCGCCTTGCGGAAACAAGCGCGCAAACAGACCCTGTTCGAGCACCTGGACGCTGACGGCAACGGCGCATTAAGCAGCACTGAAATGCCGAACCCCGCCGCCCGCCTGCAGGCGGCGGACGCGGACAATAACGGCGAGGTGACGCGCGAGGAACTGCGCGAAGCCCGGCGCGCCCGCATGAGCAGCGAAGAAGGTTAGCCCCTTTGTGGATGAACGCACGGACGAGAGCCTGATGTCTGCGGTTTGCCAGGGTGATAAACAGGCTTTTGAAGCCCTGGTACAGCGGCATATCAATCCGCTGTACAACTATGCATACCGTCTGCTGCGTTCAGCCACCGGCGCTGATGATCTTGTCCAGGAAACCTGGCTGGCGGTGTGGCGCCAGGCAAAAACATTCAAGCCCGGCAAGGTCAAGTTGAGCACCTGGCTGCACCGCATCCTGCATAACAAGTTTATCGACGAGCTGCGGCGCAACCGCCTGGTACTGGACGACAACAGCGTCAACGCCGCGGTGGACGAACACACCCCGGCGGCTGACGCTGAACGGCTGCACCGCTTGCAGCGCCTGCAGCAGGAGATTGCCCTGCTGCCGGAAAACCAGAGGGCAGCCCTGTTGTTGAGCCACAATCAGGGTATGAGTAACAAAGACATTGCCGTGGTATTGGGGCAGAGCGTACGCGCCGTGGAGTCACTGCTGGCGCGGGCGCGGCGCACCCTGAAGGCAAAAATGAGTGAGCATTTGGGAGCTGCGGTATGAAAAAACCTGCAGAACAGGAAGACCGGCAACTGGATGAGATGCTGGAGCAGCTGGCGCGGCAGCAGCACAAAGCCCCCGGCTATCTGGCACAGAGAATCATGGCCAATCTGCCGGCAGCCGGCACGGCGGAAACCGGCCCCGCGGCTGATGTATTTGGTTGGTTGTTCGGCTCCGTCTGGCGCAGCGCCTGGGCCGCAGCGGTACCGGTGCTGTTGGGGTTTGTGATCGGTCTGAACTTTAGCGACAACTACGGCGGCCTGGATGTGGAAGCGCTGGTATTTGTTGAACAGGAAGAGGTGTTCAACGTTGATGAAATCTAAATGGATGGCCATTGCGCTGATCGGCTCGCTGGCACTGAACCTGGCGCTGGTGGGTTTTATGGTAGGCCGTGCAACCAGTCCCGGCTTTGACCCGGCGCGGGCTTTCCCCCGCTGGGTAAAAACCCTGCCGGAGCCCAGGCGCGACCAGCTGCGGCCGCTGATCCGCGAGCACTTCCGTACCATACGCCCGCAGCTTGCGGAAATGCGCAGCGCGCAGCGGGCGGTCAACCACGCCATCACCGCTGAACCGTTCGACGCGGAAGCCTTGAGCGCCGCCCTGGCGCAGATGCGCAAGGTACAACAATCCACCTTTGCAAGCACAGACCGCTCGTTTGCCAGCTTTGTCGGCAACCTCAGCCAGGCTGAGCGGCAGGCGCTGGCAAGCCGGGGCCACCGGCCGGAGCGATTCGGCGAGCCGGGCAAACCCCCGCACCGGCAGCCTTAGCGCAACTCATCTGCAACCCGCGCCTTTTTCAAGCCGCCGCCAAGCCCCTTCAAGTACCCTGCGGGTTCCCGTTATTGGAACCTGGAGCAGCATGGAACTGGAAGCAGTGTGGCGGTACGCCGGCATCGATTGGCTGGCGATGGCTTTGACGCTGGCAGCCATCTACCTGCTGGGCAATCAGTCCCGCGCCGGATTCACCACCATGATGGGCGGTAATACCTGCTGGATTGTGGTGGGATTTCTCAGCGGCAGCATGGCCATGATGCTGGCTAATCTGGTCTTTCTGACCATGAATGCTCGCGGCTGGCTGAAGTGGTCCGCAACCCCTTGATCTAACCCGCAACGTCAGGTCAGATAAGGCCCCCATATACCCAAGGGCCGCATGTGGCGAACTCTCTGGAAACGGAAATAGACATCTTTCTTGAGCATTATCAGAAGACGTTTCCGCACCTTGTTACCGCTTTTGACGAGGACTGGCCCAGTCCCTGCGAGCTCGGTCACCCCACCGTCGCTGAAGACTCCGCCGCTGACAGCGCCGCCGGCGGCAAGCCAGGTATCAAAACCGTACGCTGGCGGCCGGTTGCGCGGGCACCCGACAGCGCCGCAGCGGATTTTGCCGGGCTGGAAAACGCGCTGCAGATGACCATCCACCCGGACATCAAAACCCACTATGGACGTTATTGGTCGGCAAATCTCGAAGCGGAAGCACCGGACGGTCACGTCAGTCTGCTTTATCTGTGGAATCCGCAGGACGTTGAACGCCTGCGCGAAAACCTGGTTGGGCACGCGGTGGCCTGTAAACACAACCGCACCCCGTTTTCGGTGTTTTTTGCCTGCACCGAGCCGGACTCGGAGTTGTTTCTGACCGTTAACAACAGCACCGGCGAGGTGCAGGTGGAAGAACCCGGCAAGAAGCCCATCGGCACGGTCTGCGGGTCCCTCGCGGAGTTTTACTCGCTGCTGGTGCCCGCCGCTGCGGCGCCCCTGACCCGCGAGGAAGAGGTCATCCGATAGACCGGCTTGGCCGCCGCCTGGGCGGTAAGTAAGCGTTTACAAGCACCCGCGTACCCGGCGCTGCCCGGTGCGCAACCCAGCACCGGCTGGGCCAGTTGCGGAAACAACAGGCCAACCACTTCCACTGCAAACGCGGCAAACTCAGCAGCCGCTGAAGCCGGAACGGAGCTGTCGAACCCAGCTTCACCCACACCCCGGTAGCCGCCGCCCAGCAGTTGCGGCAATACAATCTGTAACGCAGCGCTGACCATATCCTGGTCAACAGGTCCGCTCCAGGTAACCGGGTTACCGGTTGCGCCGATGCGCCGGTGGAACAACTCCCCCAACAACCCCATGCTGGCGGCGCTGAGCGCGCCGGATGCCTGCAGGACGCTTAACTGATGCTGGTACAGCGCCTGCAGCAGGCCGGCTTTGTCCTGGAAATAGTGGTAGATCATGCGTTTGTTCACCCCGGCAGCAGCAGCTACCCGGTCCACGCGGACTGCCTGCACCCCGTCGCGCAAGACTATCTCCTTTACCGCCTGCAGGATTTTCAGCGGCACCTCGGTGGAAGTAACCATACGGTTACTATAGAGGCTGGCCCATACGCTTTCCAGACCTGCTTTCAGCGCACCGTGAGAAAATGAAGTAACTATATGGTTACTTACCGTGTCATGCACGGCAAGAACGTGTAATATAAGCCCCGGTGCCCCACACAGGCTCAACCCATCCGAGAGAAGGAACAGCATGAAACCAGCCTCCGCGGCGCGTATTACGCGTCTGTTTAGCTTTGTCCTGACCGTTACCGCGGTTTTCTTCAGCAGCCTCAGCCAGGCTGCATCCAAAATTGAACTCGATTCCCGCGCCCAGGCGGTGCTGAACAAGCTTTACCAGGAACAACCTGCTGCCGCCGACCTGGGTAACAAGGCAGCCGGGGTACTGGTTTTTCCGCGCATCATCAAAGGTGGTGTGGGTGTGGGCGGCGAACTGGGTGAAGGCGTGTTAACCGCCGCCAACAGCACGCCCCAGTATTACCGGCTCACCTCGCTGTCTTTCGGCTTCCAGTTGGGCGGCCAGGCGAAGTCGGAAGTGGTGATGTTCATGACCGAAGCGGCCCTGCGTCAGTTCCGCGAAAGTGACGGCTGGGAGGCCGGTGTGGACGGCAGCATTGCGGTTATTGAATTCGGCGTAGGCAGGGAAATTGACACCAACTCCATTCGCGACCCCATTATTGCTTTTGTCTTCGACAATAAGGGATTGATGTACAACCTGTCCCTGGAAGGCTCAAAATTCTGGAAGATCACTAAAAACTAGCGGTTTACACCCCAACTGGGAAGCAAGCCCGGGGCAAACTAAGCCTGGGCAAACAATCCCGAATGGCGTGCTTCCAGGTCCAGCAGGTAGCGTTTGGTGTCCAGGCCGCCGCCGAATCCGGTTAACGAGCCGTTGCTGCCGATCACCCGGTGGCAGGGGATGATCAATGCAATGGGGTTGCTGCCGTTGGCGGCACCCACCGCCCGCACCGCCTTGGGCTTGCCGATCCGTTCCGCTATATCCCGGTAGGCGCAAACCTCACCGTAGGGAATCCGCTGCAGCGCCCCGAGCACCTGTAATTGAAAGGGTGTGCCGGCCGGGTTCAGGTCCAGCTCGAATACCTTGCGGCGGCCGGCAAAATACTCATCCAGCTGCTTCTTCACTGCCCGGAAGGGTTCGTCGTACCGCTCCCATTGCGGATCCGCACCGCGCGCTTTGGAGCCGGTGGAAAAATACAGGCCGGTCAGCGTGTCACGTTCACCGCTGAGCAGCAGTTGGCCAATGGGGCTGTCTATATAGGAGTAGTACATATCACGTCTTGTTCTGCCCGGCGCCGTACCACACGTGCATCAGCGCATACGCCCGCCAGGGTTGCCAGGCCTGCGCAATTTTGCGCGCCCGGGCGGCTGTACACTGCAACTGCTTCAGCACCACCCAGTCGTTGTCCGGGAAGGCGTCCGCGTCTTTCAAGGCGCGCATGCGGATGTAGTTTGCGGTCCACGGCCCGATGCCGTTAATCGCCACCAGCTGTTTATAGAGTTGATCATAATCGCCGCCGTCACTGATCAGCAACTCACCCTGCTGCACCGCCTGGGCCAGATAGACAATGGCCCGCCCGCGCTGTCCCGGCATGCCCAGCTCCGCAACTTGCCGGCCGAGTAACTGCCGCGGTGCGGGGAAGTTGCCGCCGCCATACGCCGACATCATCTTGTTCGCCAGTTCAGTGCCCCGCTCGACACTCACCTGTTGCCCCAACACCGCCCGCACCGCGGTTTCAAAGCCGTCCCAGGCGCCCGGCACCCGCAAACCCGGTGCATCCCGTGCTGCGGCTGCAAGCTCGTCCCGGGCAAGCATAAAATTGTGCAGCAGTAAGCCATCGGCCTGTACGTCAAAGACACGGCGCACCCGGTCAAGCAGGCGGTAAGCCGGCTCCGCCGCCAGCGGCAGCCGCACCAGCAGTTGCGGCGCACCGTCCGGATGCGGCTGCACCTGCAACCAGCCGCCGTCAATGCGGCGCTGAAAAAGCCAGCCGCCCGGCCCCTTGCTGACCTCTTCCAGACCCTGCAACGCCCGCCGTTGCAGGTAGGCAAACATCCAATCCATGTTGTACGGGGGCCGCAGCGGCAATACCACACGGGCAAACCCCGCCGGCGGCAACTTATGCCGTGCGGACTGCCCGGCGCGGAAGCGGGAGGGGCTTTCACCGTATACCCGTTTAAACTCCGCGCGCAGGTCCGCACCGCCGGCATACCCGGAATGCCGGGCCACATCCTCCACCCGCGCGGCGCAACCCTGTAACAGGGCTGCCGCCAGACCCAGGCGGCAGGCGCGGGCAAAATCCTCAGCCCCGGCGCCCAGATGCTCACGCAGCAGCGCCTGCAGAGTCTCCGCGCTCAGTCCCAGCGCCGCCGCCAGCCCGGCAACCCCACCGGTATTCAGATAACCCGCCTGAAGCTGGCGTACCGCTCTACGCAGGGGTACGTTCGGCAACACCCATTCCGGCAACCCCGGCGCCTGCAGGGGCTGACAGCGCGGGCAGGCGCGCAGACCGGCGGCCAGCGCCGCTGCCGCTCCGGGTAGATACTCAACCTGGTTTTCCGCCGCCGGTTGCGCACCGCAGTGCGGACGGCAAAAGCGCCGCGCAGCGGGCACGGCCACAACAAAGCGGCCGTCAAATTCAACCAACCGCTGTCGCCTCGCCCGCCGGCAATCCGCCGCCGCCGGCAAGGCGGATGGAGGGACCGTGGTTGTGGCAGGTGAAGTAAGCATGCGGAAGAGCGACTATAATCCAGCTACCCTTTGAATACTTGCCGGATCCGGACATTTGCCGCAGCCTCAGACAGCCATAGACCCTGCCCTGCCGGTGCGGCTGCAGCCGGTCTACATCGCCAAACCGTGGGGACAGGAGATCTGGTACACGGGCATGGAAGCGCGGGGTGAAAGCCGCGTGCAATCCGGCGGCCTTGAAATGCCGATTTCCGAGTACCTGGCCGCCGACCCCCAACGCCTGTGCCGCAGCCAGCCGGTGTTGCTGCTGAAGGTACTTGACCCCTCCCCCGCGCCTGTGACCGGCGACCTGTATTTTGAAGTGCATGAAGAGAAGCAGGAAGTTTACGTGGTGACCGCGGTGGATCCCCGCGCCTGGCCTCAGGGCAAAGGCGGTATCCGCTTTGGCATGAATCAGGACCTGCGCGCGCAATATGCCGACGATCAGAGTTTCCGCCAGGCGTACCTGCAGGCGGTGACCGCTTATGAAGCCATTCGCCGCCGCATCGACAACAGCGGCGAAGCGGTGGCGGCAGAGGAGGAGCAGCAGGCGCGCGCCTATATGGAATCATTTACCGAACTGCAGGCGCTGGCGGTGGGGGACGTGGTGCGGGTGCCCACCTGGACACCCCACGCCCTGCAACATGGCGTGCGGGTCGTTGAATTCCAGACGCCCACCTATGAGCGTTTTATCATCTCCTTTGCCCAGAAAGTACTCACCCAGGACCACTGGGACAGCCCCCACGCGGTGGCTAACATGCATCTGCACGCACCAGCACCCGCGCTGTTCGAAGATGTCCAGCCCGGCGTGCAACGCATCGCCCGTTTTGACGACTTTAACGTCTGGCGGGTGGACCTGGCCGCCGCCGGCCCGCTGACCCTGCCGGAGCATATTCCTTATGCGGTCTGCATGGCGCTGGCTGATGAAGTCACGGCAGGGGTGCTGCCGCTGGCCGCTGAACAGGCTTGTTTTATCCCGGCCGATGCTCTCCATAACAACCCGCTGAACGTCGCAGGGGCCAACCCCGCGGCCGGGCCGCATTTACTGATCGCCGCGCCGGCGTTATGAGTTCCACCGGCACCCTCCGTTTCAGCCGCCGGCTGGCTTTTCTGCTGGTGGTGACCGTGGTGTTCGGCCTGGTCATGGTATATCCGCCGCTGCGCATCCTGCACTGGCTGCAACCCGGCTGGCAGGCCCCCGCGTACCTGGGCGCCCTGCTGTTCCTCACCCCGTTTGCCCTGCGGCTGGTTCACGAACGCCTGCACAACACCTTCTCCCGTTACCTATCAGCCGCTGTGATGCTGTGGCTGGGAGTGTGTTTTATCGCGTTGAGCCTGCTGCTGCCCGCGGAGTTGCTGGTGCTCAGCAACCTGCTGGCGCCGCAGACCGCCGCCCAGGCCCTGCTGGCCGCGGTGGCCGTCCTCAGCGCTTACGGCGCCGCCAACGCCTTGCGCCTGCATGTGCGGATCCTCGACGTAAACGCACCCGCGGCGATACGCGGACAGCGCTGGGTGCAGATCTCGGATGTCCACATCGGTTCCCGCCAGCCGGGTTTTCTGCGTCCGATCGTGACGCGCATCAACAGCCTGCAGGCCGACTACGTCCTGATCACCGGCGACCTGGTGGATATGCGCGGCATCAGCCAGCAGGATCTGGCGCCGCTGGGAGAGATTAACGCGCCGGTGCTGTTCTGTATCGGCAATCACGAGCGTTACGTGGATGTTGACGACATCTGTCAGCGGTTGCGCAACCTGGGTGTGCAGGTGCTGCGCAACCAGTCCCACACCGCCGCGGACGGACGTCTGCAGTTTGTCGGCATCGACGATGCGGAAAGCAAAAGCCAGGTAGGCCGCGAGATTGTTAAGCTGCAACCGGAAGCTGAGGCCTACCGGGTATTGCTTTACCACCGGCCCGACGGCGCGGCTGAGGCGGCGCGCTGGGGTGCCCGGCTGATGCTGACCGGCCACACCCACCGCGGTCAGATTGTGCCTTTCAATTTCCTGGTCAAACGGGTGTTCCCACAATACTACCGTTCTTACCAGGTGGACGGGCTGCACCTGTATGTGTCGCCGGGCACCGGCACCTGGGGGCCGACCCTGCGCCTGGGTTCGAAGTGCGAAATTACCCTGATTCGGCTACTGTAGGGAAAAACATCCGAGGATCACCCTATGTCCGAACCCGCCTGGCAGGAGCCGACTGAACTGATCATTGAGCAGATTGAGATCGGCCCGATGCAGAATTACACCTACATCATCGGCAGCCGCGAGAGCCGCGAAGTTGCCATTGTTGATCCGGCCTGGGACATCGATGCGCTGCTCAAGCACCTTGCGGAAAAGGACTATACCCTCACCGCCGCGCTGGCCACCCATTACCATCCGGACCACGTGGGCGGGTCTTTCAGCGGCCACAACGTGGAAGGCGTGGCTGCCCTGCTGGAGGCTCAGGGGGTAAAAGTATACGCGCACAAAGATGAAGCGGACGGGGTCAAAAAGGTCACCGAAATTTCCGAAAGCGATCTGGTGCGGGTGGACTCCGGCGACACCCTGAAACTGGGCAATGTGGAGGTGGAGTTTCTGCACACCCCGGGGCATACCCCCGGCAGCCAGTGTTTCAGGGTAAAAAATACCCTGGTCAGCGGTGACACTCTGTTTATTAACGGCTGCGGGCGGGTGGACCTGCCGGGCAGCAATACGGAAGACATGTACCACAGCCTGCGCAAGCTGGCGAGCCTGCCCGACGATACCCTGCTGCTGCCCGGCCACAACTACGGCCACGTGCCCAATGCCACCATGGGGGAGACCAAGGGCATGAATCCTTACCTGCGCATCGAGGACCTGGAAACCTGGAAAACCATTATGTGAACCTTAGCCGCATTGCGCGGCAAACGGCAGCGGCACCGACAGGCCGCAACGCAGCGGCACCGACAGGCCGCAACAAAGTATAAGCGGCGGCACAGCCAGGCCGCACCAGCATACAAAGACGCAACAGTTGACGAGGGGGACGGCATGAAAACGGGTACATTTACCGGCTTTGAACTGGAACTGCGGGAACCGGGCATCGCCTGGTTCCAATTTAATTCACCGGAGCGTTTGAACGGCATGACCACCGCCATCAAGCGCGATCTGATCGAAGCGGTGACCCAGGCACAAATGGATAACAACGTGCGGGTACTGGTGTTTACCGGCACCGGCCGCGCATTTTGCGCCGGCGACGACTTGAAAGCCTACCAGGGCGCGGAACTGGGCGGCGAACCGCTGGTGGACAAGATCCCGCCGGGACACGACAACGCGCTGGGTACCTACAACGGCCTGCGCACTATTTCCCAGCGACTCAACAGCGCCGTGCGCAGCCTCGACAAGCTGACCATCTGCGCCATTAACGGTGTAGCCATCCAGACCGGCTTCTCCCTGGCCCTGTCCTGCGACTTCCGCATTGCTGCTGACACCGCGCGCATGGGCAGCGCCACCCTGCGGTTCGGTCTGCTGCCGGACGAAGGCGGCCAGTACCTGCTGGTGGAAGCCATGGGAGTGGCAAAAACCATGGATTTCCTGATGCGTAAAAAAATTGTCAGCGCGGACGAAGCCCTGGCGTTGGGCCTGGTGCACGAAGTGGTGCCGGCGGACAACCTGGAAGCGGCCGCCATGGAGTTTGCCGCTGAACTGGCTGAGGGGCCTCAGGTTTCCATGCGGCTGCTGAAGCGCTCGGTTTATAACGCCGCGGAACTCAGCTGGGAACAGAGCCTGGACGAAATTGCCGCCAAAACCGCGGTCAGCGACCATCATCCCGACGCCCGGGAAGGGGTCACCGCGTTTCATGAGAAGCGCACCGCAAACTTCAACAACTGGCTGCAGCAGGGTGAAAACTCATGACTGACGTTGTCACATACAGCTCCAGTGAGGCTATCGCCACCATCACCATCAACCGCGCTGAGCGCATGAACGCGCTGAACGAGGAGGTGATAGTCGGCCTGCAGCAAGCCTGGCGGGATTTTGAAGCCGGCGACGACCGGGTTGCGGTGATTCATGCGGCCGGCGAGCGTGCCTGGTCGGTGGGCGCGGATGTAAAAGATCCGCCCAAAGAGATGTGGCAGGGCGTGCCCAGCGTCGGCGCCCAGGTCAGCAAACCGGTGATCGCGGCGGTGCACGGCTGGTGTATCGGCGGGGCTTATTGCATCGTGCAGATGTGCGACCTGGTGGTGGCTGCTGAGAACACCAGATTCAAGTACCCGGAAGCGCAACTGGGCTTTACCGGCGGCCTGATCGCCAGCGCCGTGGCCCGTATTCCGCACAAAATTGCCATGGAGTTTATGACCCTGGGTGAAGATTTTGATGCCCAGCGGGCCCTGCAGGCGGGCATGGTCAACAGGGTTGTGGCCCAGGGGCAAGAGCTGTCCGCGGCGCTGGAATGGGCTAAAATACTCGCTGCTTCAGCACCATTGGTGCTGCAGACGGTCAAAGCCTTTTCCCTGGCGACATTGAACAAGAGCCCGGCGGAAGCGGGCGCGTTGTCGCGGGATCAGCTGCTGACGGTACGCAACAGCGCAGACGGCAAAGAGGGTGGCCGCGCCTTTGCGGAAAAAAGGACACCCAGGTTCACCGGCAAGTAAGCGGAACTTCAGAGGAACAGGAACATGCAGACATTAACCGCTACCTTTACCGCCAGCGCCAAGCTGCTGCTGATTTGGCTGTTGCTGGTGTCCGGCCCCACCCAGGCCATGGCGGACGGGCAGTATGTGGACCTGATGCCGAAGAGCAAAGCGGAAGTTGAGTTGATTCTGCATACCCTGGAAAGCTCCATAAACGGTCCGGACGGCAATGACCTGCCGCCCATAGTCATGATGCTGCACGGCGCTGAGGCGCACCGCTTTGTGCGCGGCAACTACGAAGACAATAAAGACCTGGTCGACCAGACCGCCAAGCTGGCCGCTTACGGCGTGCTGGACGTGCAGATCTGCGAGACCTGGATGCGCGGCAACAATTACACCCACAGCGACCTGTTCCCGTTTGTGCAGGGGGTGCCGCTGGGTACCGCGGAGATTGAACGTCTGTCCTCGGAAGAGGGTTACAGCGAATACAGCGTCAGCATGTAGGCACGCAGCCCGGGTCAGGCTTTGCGCACGCACCCGGGCTCAGGTTTTACGGGCGTAAATGGCAATATTGTCGCCTTTCAGGTTACGCCGCGCGGCAAAACTGTACGGCGCCTTGTGCAGCTCATCCAACAGGCGGTTGAAGCCGTGCGGCCGCTCCTCGCGGGTGGCGTAAAAGCGCACCCCGTGGGTGGTCATTTTCAACACTTCCAGCCCCGCCTGCTCGCACAAGCGGCGCAACGACTCGGGACTGAACAGATGCAGATGCACCCGCGGATCAAACAGCTTCCAGCGTTCGCCCAGGAAACGCCAGGTATACGAGGCGATGTTCACCGTGTCGGCATAAAACAGGCCGCCGCTGCGCAGCACCCGCGCCGCTTCGCCGACAATGGCCCGGGGGGAATCGACATGCTCAATTACCGCGTTGGAATACACCACGTCAACGCTGCCGTCAGCAAAGGCGGCGTCCTGCAGGGTACCGATCTTGATATTCAAGCCATAGTCGCGGATCCCCACCGCTGCTGACTCCGCCACCGGCTCCACACCTTGCGCATCCCAGCCGGCCTGCCCGGCGCGGCGCAGAAACGCGCCCGAACTGCAGCCGATTTCCACCAGGCGGCCGCCGGTTCTGTACGCGGCAAATTCTTTTAAGCGCTGATCATATACTTTAAGGTGCCGTGCGCTGTCATGTTTGGCGTTGTGGGTGCCTTCCAGCTCAGCGTTGGCCTGGGCGTTTTCCCCGACATAGTCAAAACCGGTGACGTCCGCGTAGATGTGCCCGCAGGCGGCACATTTCAGGTAGTTAAGGTCGAACTTCTGCGCAAAGTGGTCACCCTGAGGGTGCTGGCACAGGTCACAAACCAGGGTTGAGCTTGCCACCCTTCAGGCCATCACGCGGAAACACGCCCGCAGTTCCTCAACAAAAGCCTGCGGCTGCTCAAACGCGGCAAAGTGGCCGCCTTTGTCCAGCTCGTTCCAGTAGACAATATTGGTATAACGTTGCTCCGCCCAGCTGCGCGGCGTGGGGATGATCTCCTTGGGGAAAATACTGCAGCCGGTGGGCAGCGCCACCGTCCCGCTGCTGTTGGTAAACGCTTTGTTGAAACTCTCCCAGTACAGGCGCCCCGAAGATGCACCGTTACCCTGCCACCAGTAGTACATCACGTTGTCTATCAACTCTTCGCGGCTGACCGCGTTTTCCGGGTGGCCGTCGCAGTCGGTCCACTCATAGAATTTTTCGATAATCCACATGGCCTGGCCGACGGGAGAATCCACCAGGCCGTAACCCAGGGTCTGCGGCCGGGTGCTCTGCTGTTTGGAGTAGCCGGCACCCCACTCCTGATAATACCTGGCGCCCGCCAGCGCCCGTTTGTCATCTTCGTCCGGGTCCGCAAGGGCTTCCTTGGTGGCTCCGGCATTGGGCATGTTCACATGTATGCCCACACAAGCACCCAGATTCTGCATACCGATGGCGGTTGTCACCGCGGAACCCCAGTCGCCGCCCTGGGCAAAGTAACTTTCATAACCAAGCCGGCGCATCAACTGGTCCCACACCGCGGCAATTTTTTCCACCCCCCAGCCGGTTGCAGCCGGTTTATCCGAAAAGCCGTAACCGGGCAGCGAAGGACACACCACATGGAAAGCGTCAGCGGCTTCACCGCCGTGGCTGACCGGATCCACCAGCGGGTCGATGATCTTGTGGAACTCCACCACCGAGCCGGGCCAGCCGTGGGTAATCAACAGCGGGCGGGCATTGGCGTGCGGGCTGACACAGTGGATAAAGTGGATGCCCAGGCCGTCTATGCTGGTCTTGAACTGCGGGTGGCGGTTGAAATACTGCTCCCGGGCGCGCCAATCATATTCATCCTGCCAGTAAGCCAGCAACTCCCGGGCGTAGGCCAGAGGCAAACCCTGGCTCCAGTCGTCCGGCGTCTCCGCTTCCGGCAGACGGGTGTGCGCCAGCCGGCGCTGCAGGTCGTCCACCTCACCCTGCGGAATTTCGATCCGGAACGGCTGTATATCACTCATGGTCATCTCCCACTTGGCTTGCCTGTATTGTCCCCGCTGGACCTGCCCGTATGGTGCAACAGAAATGCCCAATAGTCAGCGTAGGTATCAATCAACTTATCCCTGGGCGTACCCGCACCGTGTCCGGCGTTGGTTTCCACCCGCAGCAGGACGGGTGCCTGCCCCTGTTGCAACTGCTGCAGCCGGGCGGCGTACTTAAAGCTGTGCCCGGGCACCACCCGGTCGTCGGTATCCGCCGTGGACACCAGCACCGCCGGGTAGTCCTGCTGACGGATATTGTGATAGGGCGAATAGGCATACAACGCCTTGAACTCCTCAGCATCTTCCGCGGACCCGTAGTCATCCACCCAGAACACGCCGGCGGTGAACAGATGAAAACGCAGCATGTCCATGACCCCGACCGCGGCAATCGCGGCGCCGGCCAGGTCCGGGCGCTGGTTTAAGACCGCGCCCACCAGCAACCCGCCGTTGCTGCCGCCCATGATCGACAGGTGCTGCGGGCTGGTGTAGTTCTGCGCGATCAGGAACTCGCCGGCGGCGATAAAATCATCAAAGACGTTTTGTTTGTTCAACTTGGTGCCCGCCGCGTGCCAGGCTTCACCGTATTCTCCGCCGCCGCGCAGGTTGGCCACCGCCATCACCCCGCCCTGTTCCATCCACACCGCCCGGGTGATGGAAAAAGCCGGCGTCAACGACACGTTGAAGCCCCCGTAGCCGTATAACAGTGTGGGGTTGCGGCCGTCGAGTTGAACGTCTTTATGGTGGCTGATGAACATGGGCACCCGGGTACCGTCCCTGGAGGTATAAAACACCTGCTTCACCACAAACTGGTCGAGGTCAACATTAAAACCGGCGCGGCGGAAGGTCGTTGACTGCAGCGACTGCATATCCAGCTGTTGCACCGTGGGCGGGTGGTTGATGCTGGAGAACATATAAAACGCCTGACTGTCGTCCGCGCCGCCGCTGAACCCTTCAGCCGTGCCGAGCCCGGGCAGCGGTACCTCCCCCACATGTGCACCCGCCAGGTCATAAACCTCTACTCTGGAACTGGCATCCCGCAGATACCGCGCCAGCAGCCGGCCGCCGAGGATCTCCGCATCTTCCAACACCGCCTGCTGTTGCGGCACCACTTCCGTCAACTGCGCCAGGGCGTCCTCCCCCAGTTGCGGCTGCAGCTTGATGATGCGGCCGCGCGGCGCATCCAGATCGGTGCGGAAGTACAGGGCGCCGTCAGCGTGACCGATGGGGCTGTAGTCGTGCTCGAAACCTCTGACCAGAAACTGCAGCGGCTGGGCTGACGCCACCGGTCTGGCGAGGATCTGATAGCGCGCATCCGTGCCCGTAAACACCACCACTATGAGGTACTCACCGTCTTCGGTGACCACCGCGGCGTAGCGCCAATCCGGCTCCGCATCGTTGCGGTACACCACTTCATCCTGATCCTGGGAGGTGCCGGTGCGGTGGAAGAACACCGTATTCTGTTCCGGCACATCGTGGAATTTGTTCTCGTCCGGTTCCGGATAGCCGCTGTAGTAAAAACCGCTGCCGTCACGGCGCCAGCTTAAGCCGGTGAACTTCAGCCATTGCAGGCGCTCCGGCAGATCTTTACCGGTCTGCAGATCCCTGATGCGGGCGCTGCGCCAGTCGGAACCGGCTTCCTGCACCAGGTAGGCCACATAGCGGCCGGTGGGGTCCGGATAGTAAGCCGCCAGCGCGGTGGTTCCGTCCGCCGACCAGGTGTTGGGGTCAAACAGGACTTGCGGCGCCGCCTCCAGCGAGGTCTGCGTCAGCACCTGGTCCTGGTTCTGTTGACCGTTGTTGTAACTGTAGAAATAACGGCCGGCCTTTTTCACCGGCACACCGAATTGCTCAGCATCCCACACCTGCGCCAGCCGCTCCCGCAGCGCCTGTCGTTGCGGCAACTGCCGCAGGTAGGTGTCTGAGTATTGGTGCTGGGCGTCCACCCAGTCACGCACGGCGGGGTTCTGCCGCACATCGTCTTCCAGCCAGCGGTAGGGGTCCGCCACCGTCACCCCGTGGTAGCTGTCGGTCTGCTCCACGGTGGCTGTCGGCGGATACGCCGGCGGCGCCTCACTCACCACCGCGCAACCCGCCAGCAGGAGACACAGCCCCGCAACAAACCGGTCAGGGCAGCAGATGCGCCACCGCATCCCGTTCTTCTTTTAATTCCTCAGCCGTGGCTGTCATTTTTCCGCGGCTGAAGTCGTTCACCTCAATGCCGGTTTCGATTTGCCAGTCGCCGTCTTTGCAGCGCACCGGAAATGAATAAATCAGGCCTTCGTCAATGCCGTAACTGCCGTCGGAGTAAACCCCCATGCTGACTATACTGCTGCTGCCCAGCGCCCAGTCACGCATATGGTCGATGGCCGCGTTAGCGGCAGAGGCTGCGCTGGATGCGCCGCGGGCTTCGATGATGGCGGCACCGCGTTGCTGCACGGTGGGGATGAACTCGCCGGTATACCAGTCCATGTCCACCAGACCCATGGCGTCAGCGCCGGCCACGGTGGCACGGTGAATATCGGGATACTGGGTGGCGGAGTGGTTGCCCCAGATGCACAGGCCATCCACTTCACTGACATGTTTGCCGGCTTTGGCCGCCAGCTGCGCCTCCGCGCGGTTGTGATCCAGCCGCGTCATGGCGGTAAAGTTGCGCGGGTCCAGGTCCGAGGCATTACGCTGCGCAATCAAACTGTTGGTATTGGCCGGATTACCCACCACCAATACCTTCACATCCCTGGAGGCGTGATCGTTTAACGCTTTACCCTGCACGGAGAAGATGGCTGCGTTGGCTTCCAGCAGATCTTTCCGCTCCATGCCCGGGCCGCGGGGACGGGAGCCTACCAGCAGCGCATAGTCCGTATCCTTGAAGGCAACGTCCGCGTCATCAGTCTGCACCACATCGGTGAGCAGATTAAACGCACAATCATCCAATTCCATGGCAACACCCTTAAGGGCATCCAGGGCCGGCGTGATTTCCAGCAGCTGCAGAATCACCGGCTGGTCCGGTCCCAACATGGCGCCGGAAGCAACCCTGAACAACAGGGCATAACCTATCTGGCCGGCTGCACCGGTAATCGTCACGCGGACTGGATCTTTCATGATCACCCTTAAGTTGGAAAATTGGGTCGCGTATTGTATTGAAAATGTTTTTTTAATCCCACTGATACTCCCGCAGCGCCAGCCCCTGAAAGCCTTGCTGCAGGCCCGCGGCAACGCTGTCCGCGACGTCCGCCACCCAGCCCACCGTCGGCCGCGGCAAGGTATGCAGCGGGTAAAAGTCCGCCCGGCTGAAATGCTCCGGCTCCATTAACCGGGGGGTGCCGCTGAAGCCCCGGGCGAGAAAAACAAAGTTCAAGCCCAGGCCGGGGGCGGCGGCAGCTTCTTCAGCAGCTTCTTTATAAGTCAGCACCGCCACGGGCAGCAGGTCAGCGGGCTGCGAGCCGCTTTCCTCCAGGCATTCGCGTGCTGCCGCCTGATGCAGAGTTTCACCGCGCTGCAGATGTCCGCCGGGCAGACAGAAATAGCCGCCCATCACCTGATCTTCAGCCCTCTGCAGCAGAAATATGTTGCTGCCGCGGCACAACACCACATGCACCAGCACGGTAAAACGGCTGCGCAAATCCGCCTGCATGGTGTTGCCGGAATCACCCATGGGATACCCTGCTGTTATGTCCTGGTGCTCTACCCTGCAATTGGAAGAGGCGATGATCAACGCCTGGCCGGCCTTGCAACAAACCCTGCTGCAGGGTTGGGTTTTGCGCTTCTCCCGGGGCATGGGCACCCGCACCAACTGCATTGTACCCCTGTATCCGTGCGGCGCGCCGTCGGCCGCCGGCAACCTGGAGCGGCGCATCCGCCGCTGTGAAAACCTGTACGCCCGCGCCCGGCTGCAAACCGCCTTTAAGATCAGCAGCACGCCCGGAGCCGTGCATCCTGCTGACCTGGACCAGGTGCTGGCGCGGCGCGGCTACCTGCAGCAGCAGCTCACCCGGGTATTGACCATCACCCTGGACGCGCCGGCATTGCTGCCCGGGCAATTCCGCTTGCTGCCCCTGGACCAATGGCTGCCCCTGTACAGCCGTCTGACCGGCCTGCCGGAACCGGCCCGGGCACTGCATGAGATGATCCTGAAGAACATTCACGGCGAGTGCGGCTTTGCCGCCTGGTACAGCGGTACCCCGGCGCGGCCGGTGGCCTGCGCACTGTGTGTTGTGGACGGCAGAATTGCCGGCCTGTATGACATTTTTACCGACCCGGATCACCGCGGAGAAGGTGTCGGCCGGCAACTGGTAAGCAGCTTGCTGAATTGGGCCTCAAACCAGGGCGCAGCGGGCGCTTACCTGCAGGTGGACCCGCAAAACAGCGCCGCAGAAGCCCTGTATACCCGCCTCGGCTTTGCGCCCGCTTACCGCTACTGGTACCGGGTGGCCCCATAGGGATCAAACCCGCAAAATATTGCAACTTGATATACAGCGCTATTTTTGAGATGTTTCGCCTTTCGTACTGTTCGCACACCGTCAGCTTGCAGATTAGTACAGAAAATCAATAACTTACACTATGCAAGCGGCATTACCACTGGTTGGAGTCAGCTTATAGAATTGAGCAGACGGGCCCTTTCGACCTCAGCATAAGCTGGTCGACCTCAGCATAAGCTGGCCGCCGGGTACCGCAGGTAATGTAAGACGAGGACACACGGTGTGCCCGGAAAGAGAGACCTTATGGACGATATGAATATCACCAACGGCGGACTGCCCTCCAAACAGGGTCTGTATGACCCCGCTAACGAAAAAGACAGCTGCGGCGTTGGGTTCATCTGCGACATTAAAGGCCGTCCCAGCCATCAGATTGTGGCTGATGCCGCTTACATGAACTGCTGCATGGAGCACCGCGGCGGTGTGGGCTACGAAAAGAACACCGGCGACGGCGCCGGCATCCTCACCGCACTGCCGCATAAGCTGCTGCGCGCGGTGGCGCAGGACGAATTTAACGAAGCCCTGCCGGAGCCCGGCGCGTACGGGGTCGGTAATGTCTTTTTACCCCGGGACGAAGCGGAACGGGCCCATTGCAAAAAAGTTTTTGCGGAACAGATTGCCGCTTTCGGCCAGCGTTTGATCGGCTGGCGCCAGTTGCCGGTAGATCCGGACGGCGCGGATATCGGCAACGCCGCACGCGCCGCCATGCCGCACGTGGAGCAACTGTTTATCGCCGCTGAGGACGGCCTGCGCGGTGACGATTTTGAACGCAAGCTGTACCTGATCCGCAAGCATACGACCCACCGCCTGCGCGGTGACGAAAGCCTGGCCCAGCGCAAGATGATGTACGTGTGCTCTTTATCCACCCTGGTCATCATCTTCAAAGGCATGCTCACCCCCGACCAGTTGTTTCCTTTTTACCCGGATCTGCGTAACGAAGATTACGAATCGCACCTGGCCATGGTGCATTCCCGTTTCAGCACCAATACATTCCCCTCCTGGGACCGCGCCCAGCCCAACCGGTTTATGAGCCACAACGGCGAAATCAACACGCTGCTGGGCAACGTGAATGCCATGAATGCGCGTCAGGGGGTGGTGGCCAGCGACCTGTTCGGCGGCGACTTGAGCAAACTGTTCCCGGTGGTGGAACCCGATTGTTCAGACTCCGGCAGCTTCGACAATGTGTTGGAGTTTCTGCTGATGTCCGGCCGCACCCTGCAGGAAGCGGTGCTGATGATGATTCCGGAAGCCTGGCAGCAGCACAGCAGCATGTCCGCGGACAAAAAAGCGTTCTACGAATACCACAGCAGTTTGATGGAGCCCTGGGACGGCCCGGCCTCCATTGCATTTACCGATGGCAAATACATCGGTGCGGTGCTGGACCGCAACGGCTTGCGGCCTTCACGCTATTACATCACCAACGACGACAAGTGCATCATGGCCTCGGAAGTGGGCGTGGTGCCGGTGGACCCGGAGCGGGTGGTGGCCAAGGGCAGGTTACAGCCGGGCAAGATTTTCCTCATCGACTTTGATCAGGGGCGCATGATCCCGGACGAAGAGTTGAAAACCGATTTTTCCAACCGCCGCCCCTATCAGCAGTGGCTGGACGAACAGCGCCTGGACCTGGCGGAAATCCCCATGGTCATCGGTGAGGGCCTCACCCGGGAAAGCCTCACCCAACGCATGCAGGCATTCGGTTATACCCAGGAAACCCTGCAGTTCATGCTGCTGCCGATGGTTACGGAGCTGCGTGACCCGCTGGGTTCCATGGGCAACGATGCCGCCCTGGCGGTAATGTCGGAAAAACCGCGCATGCTGTACGACTACTTCAAGCAGCGGTTTGCCCAGGTCACCAACCCCGCCATCGACTCCATCCGTGAAGAAGTGATCATGGCCCTGGAGTGTTATATCGGCCCCGAACAGAATCTGCTGGATATCACCCCCCAGCATGCCCACCGGCTGCGCGTGCCCCATCCGATCCTCTCCAACTCGGAGCTGGCGTCGCTGAAGCATATGAATCACCGCGGCTGGCGCAGCAAGACCATCGACATTACCTATGCGTCCGGCTCCGGCAAAGAAGGCCTGCAGGAAGCCCTGGACCGCATCTGCGCGGAGGCACGCAGCGCCATCGACGAAGGTTACAGCCTGGTCATTCTATCCGACCGCGACATAAACCCGGACCGGGTGCCGATCAGCTCCCTGCTGGCGGTCGGCAGCGTGCACCAGTATCTGGTACGCGACCACGCCCGCACCCGCATCGGCCTGGTGCTGGAAAGCGGGGAAGCGCGGGAAGTGCACCATCATTGTCTGCTGGTGGGTTACGGCGCGGACGCCATCAACCCCTATCTGGCGTTTGAAGCCTTGTGGGACGCCCGCGCGGATGGTTTGTTCAAACAGGCAAGCCACGTCAGCGACGACGACGATGTGGTGGCCGCGTACCGCAAGGCGGTGGCCAAGGGCATGCTCAAGGTGATGGCCAAAATGGGCATCTCAACCCTGCAGTCATATAAAGGCGCGCAGATTTTTGAAGCTGTGGGTCTGGCCGGCGAGGTGGTGGAAAAAGCGTTCACCGGCACCGCCAGCCGGGTTGAAGGTGTCGGCATGGCGGTGCTGGCGGAAGAAATGCAGAAGCGTCACGCGCTGGGCTTCCCGGCACGCAACGTCATCCCCTTAAACGTTCTGCCCAACCCCGGCGATTTTCACTGGCGCCGCACCGGGGACACCCACATGTGGGACCCCCAGGCGGTTGCGTACCTGCAGAACGCAGCCCGTCAGAACAGTGAAAGCGCCTACTGGCAGTTTGCTGAACACATCAACGATACCAATACCCGCAACGCCACGCTGCGCGGCCTGCTGAAGTTCAAGCAGGTGGAGCCGATTCCTTTGCAAGAGGTGGAAGCGGAAAGCGAACTGGTTAAGCGTTTTGCCACCGGCGCCATGAGTTTTGGCTCCATCAGCGCGGAAGCCCACGAGTCGCTGGCCATTGCCATGAACCGGCTGGGCGGCAAATCCAATACCGGCGAGGGGGGTGAAGACCCAGAGCGCTTTAAACCTCTGCCCAACGGCGACTCCAAGCGCTCCGCCATTAAACAGGTGGCCAGCGGCCGCTTCGGCGTCACGATCAACTATCTGACCAACGCGGACGAGCTGCAGATCAAAATCATTCAGGGCGCAAAACCCGGTGAAGGCGGCGAACTGCCGGGCGGCAAGGTGGACGACTATATTGCCAGCCTGCGCCACTCCACCCCGGGGGTTGGCCTGATCAGCCCGCCGCCCCACCACGACATTTATTCCATTGAGGACATGGCACAGTTGATCCACGACCTCAAAAACGGCAATCCCGAGGCGCGCATCAGCGTTAAGCTGGGGGCTGAGATTGGTGTCGGCACGGTGGCAGCCGGGGTGACCAAAGCCCGGGCGGACCACCTGGTGATTGCCGGCGACACCGGCGGCACCGGCGCCTCGCCGCTGACGTCAATCAAGCACGCCGGCGTGCCCTGGGAACTGGGCATTGCTGAAACCCACCAGACGCTGGTGATGAACAATCTGCGTTCGCGGGTGGTGCTGCAGACCGACGGACAACTGAAAACAGGCCGCGACGTGGCCATTGCCGCGCTGCTGGGCGCGGAAGAATTCGGCTTTGCCACCGCGCCGCTGATCGCCCTGGGTTGTATCATGATGCGCAAGTGCCACCTGAATACATGCCCGGTGGGTATCGCCACCCAGGATCCGGACCTGCGCAAGAAGTTTAATGGCGCGCCGGAACACGTGGTGAACTATCTGTTTATGGTGGCCAAGGAAGTACGCCTGATCATGGCTGAGCTGGGCCTGCGCACCCTTAACGAGATGATCGGCCGCGTTGACCTGCTGGTTATGGATGACGCCATCGACCACTGGAAGGCCAAAGGCCTGGACCTGACGGAAATTCTGGCTCCGGCACAGATCCCGCCGGAATTCCTCGGCTCTTACGCCATGCACGATCAGGACCACCAGTTGGAGCGTGCGCTGGATAACCGGTTGATGGAGCTGGCGGAACCGGCCATCAGAAACGGCGAGCCGGTGCATGCGGAACTGCCCATCGTCAACACCAACCGGGTGGTCGGCGCCATGCTGTCCAATAAAATCATCCGCGAGGTCGGGCCGCAGATGTTGGCTGACGGCCTCATCCACTTCAAATTCAACGGCAGCGCCGGCCAGAGCCTGGGCTGCTGGCTGGCCAAAGGGGTAACCCTGGAGGTTGAGGGGGATGCCAACGACTTCACCGGCAAAGGCCTGTCCGGCGGCCGCGTGATCGTTTATCCACCGAAGCAGAGCCCGTTTAAGGCGGAAGACAACATCCTCATCGGCAACGTGGCCCTGTACGGTGCCACCTCCGGGGAAGCTTACTTCCGCGGTGTTGCCGCTGAACGCTTCTGCGTGCGCAACAGCGGCGCCAGCGCCGTGGTGGAAGGTGTGGGTGACCACGGCTGCGAATACATGACCGGCGGGCGCGCTGTCATCCTCGGCCCCACCGGGCGCAACTTTGCCGCCGGCATGAGCGGCGGTATCGCCTATATCTGGGACCCGCGGGATCAGTTTGCCGGGCAGTGCAACCTGGAGATGGTGGCGCTGGAAACCGTGACCGCTGATGAAGACGTCCAGGAACTGCGGCAGCTGGTGGAAAACCATCAGCGCTATACGGGTTCCACTGTTGCTGAACAGTTGCTGGCCAACTGGCGCCGCAGCCTGCAGCAGTTTGTGAAAGTGATGCCCACCGACTACAAGCGGGTATTGGAACAGCGCAAACAGGAAGTCAGCGCCGGTTAGCCGGACCTGTACAACAAAGCCGGCCGCGAGGTTGTCCGGCTGAAGTCACACAACAAGACAATTAGAAAAGCTTTAACAGAAGAAGATGGGTAAACCTACAGGATTCATGGAGTTTCCGCGCAACGCGGCACCCTACAGGAACGCGGCGGAACGCCTGCTGGACTATAACGAGATTTATACCGACCACGACGTGCCGCGCCTCACCAACCAGGGCGCGCGCTGCATGGACTGCGGTGTTCCGTTCTGTCAGTCCGAAGACGGTTGCCCGATCTACAATCTGATCCCGGAGTGGAACGACCTGGTTTACCGCGGCCAATGGCGCGAGGCCCTGGACCGCCTGCACAAAACCAACAACTTTCCGGAGTTCACCGGACGCGTCTGTCCCGCGCCCTGCGAGGGCTCCTGTGTGCTGGGTATTACCGATCCGCCGGTCACCATCAAGAACATAGAGATGGCCATTATCGACCGCGGCTACGCGGAGGGCTGGGTGACCGCCAAACCGCCCGAAAGCCGCACCGGCAAGAGTGTGGCCGTGGTCGGCTCCGGTCCGGCCGGCCTTGCCGCCGCCGCCCAGCTTAACAAGGCGGGCCACAAGGTGACGGTCTACGAGCGGGCTGACCGTATCGGCGGCCTGCTGATGTACGGTATTCCCAACATGAAACTGGCCAAGGACGAGGTGGTGGAACGGCGCGTGCAGTTGTTGCGCGAGGAAGGCATCGAGTTTGTGGTCAACACAGCGGTGGGTGACGGCAGCGCTGACAGCGTATCCATCGACACATTGACGAACGGCAACGATGCGGTGCTGCTGGCTACCGGCGCTACCGTGCCCCGGGACCTGCCGATTCCCGGCCGCGACCTGGACGGCGAGCATTTTGCCATGGAGTTTCTCACCGCCAATACCAAAAGTCTGCTGGACTCGGAACTGGCGGACGGTAATTACATCTCCGCTAAAGACAAGAACGTAATTGTGATTGGCGGCGGCGACACCGGCACCGACTGCATCGGCACCTCGCTGCGCCACGGCTGCAAAAGCCTGGTCAATTTTGAACTGTTTCCGCAGCCCCCCGCCCAGCGGGCCGCGGACAATCCCTGGCCCACCTGGCCGCGTATCTTCCGCGTTGACTACGGTCACGAGGAAGCAGCCAGCAAACAGGGTGACGATCCCCGGGTTTATTCCATTTCTTCACTTAACTTTATCGACGACGGCAACGGCAGGGTCAGCGGCATCCGTACCGTGAACGTGGAGATGAAAGACGGGCGCTTTGAAAACATTGAAGGCACGGAAAAGGAGTGGCCGGCGGACCTGGTACTGCTGGCCATGGGTTTCCTCGGCCCCGAACACGAAGTCAGCGACCCGCTGGGCCTGGATTACGACGAGCGCAGCAACTACAAAGCACAATACGGTTGTTATAAAACCAGCGTGGAAAAAGTATTTGCCGCCGGTGACTGCCGCCGCGGGCAGTCGCTGGTGGTGCGCGCCATTAACGAAGGCCGCGAAGCGGCACGTGAAATCGACCGCTTCCTGATGGGGACTACTCAGTTACCCTGATTGCATCCTGCACCAGCCGCAGCGGCCGCACCCAGGGTTTCAGGGCGCTCAGCTCGCCAACCAGGCTGCCCGCCGCGGTGGTTGCCGCCTTGCTGCTGGTGAACAGACCATAGGTAATCACATGCAGGGTCCTGCCGTTGCGCTGCAACGAGTAGATGGCAAACTCACTCGGGTCCGGCTGGCGGTTAATCAGCGCTACCGCCCGCTCCCGGGCGGATACGGTAATCAGCTGCAGGGTGTATAAATCCGGTGATTGGGCCAGCAACCAGTTTTCATTCTGATAACTGCCGGTTGCTTCCACCACCGGTACAGGCGACGCTGCCGGCGGTTTGGGTTGCGGAACCGGCTGCGGCGGAGGTGTTGCCGGCGGCGGCGCTGCATCAGGCTCCGTCCGCGGTGCGGCAGGCGTCAAGGGTTCCGGCCCGCGAAGTTCCCCGCTGCCCTGCACGGCCTCTGCTTCATCCAGGGCGGCCGCAGTATCTGCCGGCTCCAGGGCTGCATCCCCGCCTGGATCCTGCGCGGTCTGCGTTTCCGGTTCCGCCGGCACCACCCCGCCGTCAACCGTTTCAGCAGCCGCTTCCTCAGCCGGGCCGGACCCGCCTGCAGGATTGGTCTCTCCGCCCGCCGGGTTAGCCTCGATGCCCGCATCCGGCGCAGCGCTCACCACCACTTCATAACCGTTGCTGGGCAGCCGGGTTTCCGGTTGCACAAAGATATAAACCAGCGCCACCAGCACCGCCAGCAGCAATGCCAGGCTGGTGTGCACCGCCGGGAAACCACGGCGCTGTTTGTGCAGTTCGCCGGTTTCCATTTCGATCAGCAGCGTCGACGCCATGCTGTCGATAATCCCGGGATTGCCTGCGGATTTGGTAAATACGGTATCCAGCTGATCCGAGGTAAAGGGCAGGCGGCCGCGGTACTGGGCCTGGCGGAAACGCCACTCCAGATAGTCCCGCACCTCGGGCTTGGGAAAACCCGTCAGGCGGATCTCAAACCACTCCAGCCCATGTTGATGGGCGGTCCGGTCAATGGCGTTGATGAGGCTGGTTTCCGCAAACAGCACCATGCGCAGATCCGCCGCCGCCACCAGGGAAACCAGGCGCTGCAGGGCGCCGGGTTCAAACAGATGGGCATCGTCAGCCATGATCATGCAGGTGCGGCCGCTCTCACTCTGTTCCTGCACATGGCGGATAATCACTTCCGCCAGGTCATCAGCGCTGGCGTTTTTACCGGCTGCCGCGCCGAACCCCTGCAGCAAGCCGGTCAGCACCTGACGCTCGCTGTTCACCAGGGTACCGGCAATACGGGCTGCCTTGGTTTGCGGCTCCAGGTTGGCTGACAATTCTCTGAACAGGGTGGAC
>JANQOA010000213.1 GCA_028279305.1 Pseudomonadales bacterium | reverse complement strand
GAAACTGGGCGTATGGCAGGTATACACAATGGGTTTGTTGGTCACTTTGCGGAAATTGCTGACATTGCCGGCGTGGTGCACGTGAACCACGTCGGTGTTGTCAAGCAGGCCGTTGGTTTTTGCCCAGCCGGCAAACAGGCGTTCCGCATTGGCCTGAATCTGCAGGTAATTGTCCGGCAGCTCGCGCCCCGGGGTTTCCACTTCAATCACCGGCATGTCCGCCGGCAGCCGCGGCCGTGCAGCCGGATTAAGCGTGTCCATGACGGTAACCTGCAGTCCGCGCGCGTGCATGTGGCTGGCAATCTGCCCGACAACATTGGTCACCGGGCCCATATGTTCACAGCCCACGCCGCCGCTGCCGCCTACCTGCAGTACCCGCAGGGGCTGATCGGGCTGATGTCCTGCCTCGGTGTTGTGCATGCCGGGCCAGCTATTCAGAGAGCTGCTGGTACGCCTGCTGCAACTGCCCCCAGCAGGTTGTTTCATCCAGCTCCGGCGCGCAGGGTACGGCCAGCGCCACAAGGTAACTGTCGGGCCGGCCCTGCAGTTTTTTCACCAGGCGGGTCAATTTTGCCTGCAGGCGGCTGATCACCTGCCGGCCGCCGATGTTGTACCAGTAGCGGACCGCCACCCGCTCGCCGTACTGGTTGTAAAGCAGCCATTGGTTAAACGGCGCGCCTTGCGGACGGTTGTTACTGGCGGCCACCGACCAGTCCTGTAACAGCTGCGGAGCAAAATTGATGACCTGTTGACTTTCGGGCTGCCGGTTGTAGCCGGCGTAGTACAGGGCGGCCTCACCGCGGCTGCTGTTCAACTGCTGTAACGCCTGATGGTCGGCGTCTTCGACCCGGGGCCGCCAGTCTTGCAGGGCGGACAACCCGTAACTGGAATTATCCCCCGACAGCCGGGCAAAGCGGACCGCTTCCGCCGGCTCGTTAACGCCGGCTTGCTGGTAGCCCAGGTACTTTACGTACAACGGTGCGGCGAGCACGATGATCAGCAGCAGGCCGAGGCTCAGCGGCGAGCGGGCATAAGCCTGCAGCGGCTCGCCGCTGACGGGTCTGGGTTTCTGCGGCAGGCGCTTAAGCAGCAGATACATGGCCGGCATATGCAGTACCCCGTAAACCCCCCAGCCAAACCACATGTGGTCGCCCACCAGCTCATGGTCCATGCCGTAGTTATAACCGACCAGAATAATGGCGATGATGCGGATCCAATTGCTCAGCAGAGCCAGCCCCACCGCCAGCACAAACACCAGCACCGTGGTGCGCGGGCTGATCACCGAAGTGAGGGTGACGTAGGTCACCAGGGTCAGCGTGGCAAGCAGAAAGCCGAGCCCGGAACAGCTGCCGGCAATTTCAAAAACCCCTTCGGGGATGTGTACCAGGTTGCCCTCAACGTAAACCGTCATGTTGAACAGCGCCAGCGAGTATTCAACGACCGCCGCGGCGATGGCCTGTAAAACCGGGTTGAGGTTGAACCACATGGGCAGACTGAAGGCGAGCAGCGCAAAGCGCAGGCCGAAGGTGCGCGCGGAACCGCTGCCGAACAGCACACATCCGCTGCCCAACAACAGGCCGAACAGCCCCATCACTTCCCCGGGACGGTAGTCGGTGCCCCAGGCCAGCAGCCAGACCGCCGCAGCACCAGCGGTCCACAGCCACCAGAAGGCCGCTTCCAGTCCCCTGTTGGCGGGCCCTGTCAGCGCGCCGCGGGCTTCCCATAACAACAGTGCGGTCATGCCCAGGGCGAGAAAGCCATGGGAGTGAAACCCCTCCCAGCTGACCCAGGCTGTATAAATCATCTGTGTGCTCTGGGCGTAAGCCCACAGCGCCGCTGCGCTGAGCAGAGCAAACAAGCCAACAAGATGTATGGGCTTCAGGTTCAAGCGGTTCTGCTCGCTGCGCACCGGGCTCTGATCATCCCGGGCGTTGGGTTGAGAGTTGGTGTTGAGTGTATTCACGTCACAATTTTAGCCGGGCTGCCGCCGTGAAACATTGAACCATAGCCGTTAGACGTGGATTACAGGCTTCATTATGGACAAAAATGCCAATTCGATCATATATTGAAGCCGGAGGAAGGTTATGACGGCAGCAGACGGAGGCGCGCAGGCGTGTATTGACGCTTACCGCGCATTCAGCCCCAGGTCGGCGGAACTGGCCGCCCGCGCGCAAGCCGTGTTTCCCGGCGGTGATACCCGCGCCAGCGCCCATTATGCACCCTATCCGCTGGTGATCGAGCAGGCTGACGGGGCCTGGCTGCGGGACATCGACGGCAACCGGTTGCTCGATTGCATGAACAATTTCACCTCGCTGATTCACGGCCACGGGCACCCGGCTGTGGTGGCTGCGGTGCAGGCGCAGATTGCCAAAGGCTCAGCTTACGCCGCCCCCAACGACGCTCAGCTGGCATTGGCGGAATTAATCGCAGAGCGGGTGCCGGGCATAGAGCAGTTGCGCTTTACCAGTTCCGGCAGCGAAGGCACCTTAATGGCAATACGCTGTGCCCGCGCCGCCACCGGGCGGCAGAAGATTATGAAAATGGAAGGCGGCTACCACGGCAGCTATGAGCTGGCGGAAGTCAGCCTGGTACCCTTTGCTGAAGGGCGCGGCCCGCAGCAGGCGCCGGTGTCGCTGCCGGTGGACGACAGTTTTCCGCACAGCGTGCTGGCGGACACGGTGGTCTGCCCCTACAACGATGCGGAAGCGGCTCGCGACCTCATCAGCCAGCATGCCGGGCAACTGGCTGCCATCATCGTCGAGCCGGTGCTGGGGTCCATGGGCATGATTGCCGCGCAGCGCGGCTTTCTGCAGACCCTGCGGGACGCAGCCAGCGCCCACGGCATCGTGCTGATATTTGACGAGGTGATTACGCTGCGCCTCAGCAGCGGGGGCTGTCAACAGATCCACGGCGTGATCCCGGACCTGACCTGCATGGGCAAGATTATCGGCGGCGGGTTACCGGTTGGCGGCGTCGGCGGCCGCAGGGACCTCATGCAGCTTTTCAGTCCTGAACAGCAGCGGCCGGTCATGCACGCCAGTACTTTCAGCGGCAACGCGCTGACCATGGCCGCCGGGCTGGCGGCCATGCAGCATTACACGCAGGCGGACGCAGAACGCGTCAACCTGCTGGGTGAACAACTACGCGAAGGGGTAAACCGCGCCTTTCTGCAGGCAGGGGTACGCGGCGGCGCAGTTGGCATGGGCTCGCTGAGTAACGTGCTGTTTGCCGACCGCGAGGCGCGGGATGCGCGCCAGAGCCTGGCGGCCATGAGCGCCGCCGGTCACATCACGTCTTTGTTTCATCTGGGGATGCTGCGGCGCGGCGTCATGTCGGCCAGCCGTTTGATGTTCTGCACCAGCACCGCCATGGCGGCGGCTGATGTGGAACGGGTGGTCACCGCTGTGAATGAATGCCTGCAGGAATTGCGGCCGGTCATTGAAAGTTCCCGGCCGCAACTGCTGGCGGCCTGACCGGTCAATTGTCCGCGCCGGGTGACCAGGCCGTTTCACCGGTATCGGTGCTGGGCCAGTCGGCAAACGGGTACGGCGTGACCTCACTGTTAAAAGTGACAAACTGAGTGATCTGGTAGATATATTGCGCCACGTTTGCACCAAACCGGTGTAAGGCGCCGTTAACCCGGCCCGTGATCAAGCCGGCAAAAAACTGAAACACCGCAATCAACACCAGCAGGGTCTCAGCCACAGCGTAGGTGATGGCAAAAAAGAGGGTATACAAACCGCGCCGCCAGAGGCTGCCGTCGCGCAGATTGTGGCTGCTCCGGGGTACGCCGGCGTTATCGTTGCTATCGCCGGCGTTGCTGTTGCCGGGGTCGCTGCCGCGGGCTTCATTGCCGGCAGCCGTCTCCGGCTTCCGGGTTTGCGGGTTGGGCTGATTATTCTGCTGCTCGTCCATAGAGTCTCCTGTCAGTTGGCTGGCGCCCCGGGGGACGCATTTACTGAAGATCCAGCAAAAGGCATGCCAGAAAATTAGATATAAAAATCAATAGCTTACGATTTCAGAATCTATGGTTCTGGTTTATTTCGCCAACTGTTGGCGCGAGCCGGGGGACCGGCCTGGGGTGGGAGGGGCTCAACTAACCTAGTCGAGTTACTCAGTTATCCTGGATACCTAGTTGTCCAGTTGAGTATCGGAACGGGTACTTCAGCTCGGCCCGAACAGAATCCAGGCCACCATACCTACAAACGGCAGCAGCAGCACAATGGCCACCCACATGGCTTTGTGCTTGCGGCTTGCGTCGCTGCGCACAGTACGGGTGATGGCCCAGGCATCAGCCAGCAGGATCATTATACCGGCAGTCATTTCCATGCAGGTTGCTCCTTGCGTAGTCCGCGCAAGCTTAACCTAAAGCCTGTGGCAACTGATATAGTGCCCGGGCGCAAATTCCCGCTACAGCGGAACAAACCATAAGCAAAGCCCGACGCGGCCAATTACAAGCAGGAGGAAGGGGACATGATCGATTTTGAGATCCCGCAGGAAACCAAGGCAATACGCGAGAAAGTCAGAAAGTTCGTACAGGAGGAGTGCATACCGGCTGAACAGACCTGCACGGCTGAGAACTTCGATGCCACCATGGCGGAGCTGCGCGGTAAAGCCCGGGCGCAAGGCCTGTGGTGCCCCTTTGTGCCCACCGATTTTGGCGGCATGGGCCTGAAGCCGCTGGCCAACGCGCTGGTGCAGATGGAACTGGGGGAAAGTTTTCTCGGCGCCCTGTCCCTGAACACCCAGGGTCCGGACGACGCCACCATGCTGACCCTGCTGGAGCACGGCACCGATTACCAGCGGGAGAAATTCCTCGCGCCGTTGCTGGAGGGTGAAAAACGCATCTGTTACTCCATGACCGAAAAGGCGGCGGGTGCGGATGCCACCGGCATGCAGACCAGCGCCGTGCTGGATGGCGACAACTGGGTGTTGAACGGTGAGAAATGGTTCAGCTCCTCCGCCAGCGTGGCGGATATAGCGGTGGTAATGGCTAAAACGGATCCGGATGCACCGCGTCACGAGCAGTACAGTACCTTTATCGTGGAGCTGCCCAATCCCGGTTATCAGATCATCCGCAATATCGAAACCATGCAGCCGCATACGGAGCTGGGTCTGAAGCTGGGCGGCTCCCACTCGGAAATCAAGATTGAAAACCTGGTGGTACCGCGGGAGAACATCCTCGGCGGCCGCGGCCAGGGGTTTAACATGGGACAGCACCGGCTGGCGTACGGCCGCCTGCGGCACGGTATGCATAACGTCGCCATGGCACAGCGGGCGCTGGACCTGGCGGCTGAGCACGTAGTTAACCGCAGCACCTTCGGCAAGCGTCTGGCTGACCGCCAGGGTGTGCGCTGGATGCTGGCGGACTGTGCCGCGGAACTCTACAAGGCCCGCCTGATGCTGTTGCACATTGCCTACAAAGCTGAGCGGGGTATGGATCTGCGCCAGGAAAACGGCATCGCCAAGGTGTTCCTGGCGCATATGGTGCACCAGGTTGTGGACACCGCGCTGCAGCTTCACGGCGCGCTGGGTTACAGCCACGACACGCCGTTGGCGCGCTGGTACACCGGTATCCGGGCGCAACGCCTGGTGGACGGTCCGGACGAGGTACACCGCTGGCGCACCGGCGCCAACGTGATAAAGGCGTTTGAGGAACACGGTACCACAGCCCCGGCGTGCGGGGGCGAGCTGCTGTAAATTGAGGGGAAATGAAGAACGGGAGATGACGAGGAGCACACTATGAATACCCAACACCTGCCCGGACGGCTGGGCAACCCGCAGAGCACCCTGGCCAGCGATCAGCGCGGTGATCCGCGTATTCTGGCCGCCATTGAAGCGGCCGGCGCGCTGGCGGCGGATGTGCCGCCGGTTGACGTCTCCGCCACTTATGAACAATGCCTGGAGTATTGTGCGGCGTTTGAAGCCAGCGCCATGGCGGCTCATCCGCTGCTGCTGGAAATGATGCCGGAGTTTCCGGATGTGCAGACCCGTACCGAAATCATCAAGGGCGTGGATGACAATGACATTAAGCTCTACATTCACGAACCGCGTAACCGCGCCGCTGGTGAAACGCTGCCGTGTATTCTGCATACCCACGGCGGCGGCATGGTTCTGATGACCGCGGAAGACCCGATGTTTATCCGTTGGCGCAACAGCCTGGCGGACGCCGGTCTGGTGGTGGTGGGGGTGGAGTTCCGCAACGGCGGCGGTGTGTTGGGCAACCATCCGTTTCCCGCCGGCTTGAACGACTGCGCGGCGGCAGCACGCTGGGTGTACGCCCAGCGGCAGGCGCTTGGTATTTCCAACATTGTCATCAGCGGCGAATCCGGCGGCGGCAACCTGTGCATCGCCACCACGCTGCAGGCCAAACGGGACGGCTGGGTGGATGAGATCAGCGGTGTCTATGCCATGTGCCCCTATATCTGCGGGCAGTACGCGGACCCGCCGGCACACCTGCTGTCCCTGGCGGAAAACGACGGTTATACCCTGAGTTGTGAGCAGATGGCGGCGCTGGTAAAGGTCTACGACCCCGCCGGCGAGCACGCCGCCAACCCGCTGGCGTGGCCGCTGCAGGCGCAGCAGAGTGATCTCAGCGGGCTGCCGCCGCATGTCATTTCCGTCAACGAGCTGGATCCGCTGCGCGACGAAGGGCTGGTCTTTTACCGTAACCTGCTGGCGGCCGGGGTGTCTGCCGGTGCACGCACGGTGCACGGTACCCCTCATGCCGGGGATCTCAGCTTTCCTGACATTGTGCCCGAGGTCTACGGCGAAAGCCTGCGTTCGCTGGTGGGGTTTGCGTATTCGCTGCGGAAGTAGCGCGGTGCAGCCGTTGTTGATCTGAATTGAATAGGAGTATATTCAAGGCACAGCAAAAAGCGGGGGGTGAATATGGAACGCACTTTTCAGGTTTTTGCAGCCGCGGCTGCCGCTTTGATAGGGCTGGCAGCCGCACCCCTCCAACCGGCGCTTGCCGGTGAAGCCAATACCGCCCTGATCGAAGAGATTATCGTCACCGCGCAAAAGCGTGAGGAGAATCTGCAGGAAACACCGGTGTCGGTGACCGCCTTCAGCGGTGAAGCCATTGAAGCGTTGGGTTTTCGGCAAAGTGTGGATGTTACCGCGCAAACACCCAATTTCAGTGTAGGTTACCCCAATGGGGATACCGGCATCCCGGCGCCGTTTATCCGCGGCGTGGGTTTAAACGACTTTGGCGTGTTGAACCAGGGGCCTATTGCCGCGTACAACGATGAGACTTATATCTCATCCAACGCGGCGCAGATCTTTCAGCTGCTGGACACCGAACGGGTTGAGGTGTTGCGCGGCCCCCAGGGTACCCTGTACGGGCGTAACGCCACCGGCGGCGCGGTTAAATATGTATCACGCAAACCGACCCGGGAGTGGGACGGCTGGGTACGCGCCGGTGCCGGGAATTTTGGCCTGCGGAAATTTGCCGGTGCTTTCGGCGGGCCGCTGGGTGAAAACACCGCATTTCGCGCCGCCGTGCTGAAAACGGATTCTGACGGTTGGATGAAAAACCGCTTTACCGGCAACGACCAGCAGGGCATTGACGAATTTGCCTGGCGTGTGTTGCTGGAAACCTCACCGACTGACGCGTTGACGTTGTTGTTGAACGTGCACGGCGGCAAAACTGAATCTGACGCCGTGCAGTACCGCCACCGGGGTGTCTGGGATGCCGGAGGCAACATGTGCAGCAACGCCGCCATTACCGCCGGTCAGTGTGTAGACATATTCGGTTACTCCGAAGAAGCCCCGTATACCACCCTGACCGGGGTGGATGTACCGGCGGTACCGGACTACGACGAAGGTAACTATGATTTTGAGGCGAAAAACGATACCGACTTCTGGGGTGTGTCGCTGACCGTGGATTGGGCGGTAGGGGATTATATTGTCACCTCCATTACCTCGTTTGACGACATTGAAGACTTCCGTCCGGAAGAAACCGACGACGGCCCCAACGATATCCTCACCGGCGAGCTGGCGGTGGATCAGGAGACCTTCTCCCAGGAGCTGCGGGTCAGTTGGGAATCGGACAGCTGGTCGTGGCTGGCCGGCGCCTTTTATCTGGACGATGAGGCCACCGACAACACCGCCTTTGATCTTCTGCGGGATCTGCGCGTGTTCACCATTGGTGACGACGTTAACTGCAGCGCCCCGCCGGGGAATCCCGGCGGTTTCTGCCCGGAACAGTTTGTGTTTAAAACCAAGTCGGGCACCCAGCAGGAAATCACCAGTTTTGCCGCGTTTTTTGATACCTCCATCAACCTCTCCGATACGCTGAAGCTATCGTTGGGTATCCGATACACGGACGAAGAAATTGAACATGACAGCTTTTTCTTCTTTGACGAACCGGAGGCGGGTTTCCCCGCCCGGCCCGGCTTCCCGGCCCAGGCCAGCAATGACTTCACCAACGTGTCGGGGCGCGCGGTCCTGGACGCCAGGGTCAACGAAGATCTGTTGTTGTACGGCGGCATCACCAGCGGCTTCAAGTCGGGGGGTATTCAGAGCACCAGCGATGGTATTTCCGAATATGATGAAGAGGAGCTGTTGAGTTACGAGGTGGGTTTCAAGTCCACGCTGGCGGACGGCCGGTTGCGGTTTAACGGCACTGCTTTCTACTACGACTATGAAGACCTGCAGGTTTTTGCTTTTGTCATCGTCGGCGGTATCGGCTTTTCCACCATCACCAATGCCGCGGACGCGGAGATTTACGGCGCGGAGTTTGAATTTCAGTGGCTGCCGGTGGACAACCTGTACATGAACTTCGGTGTCGGTCTGCTGCAGACTGAATACGAGGACTTTGTAGTCGCCACCGGGGACTTTACCGGCAACGACATCACCATGTCGCCGGAAACCACCATCAACGGGTTGATCCAATATGACATCCCCCTGGGTGACAGCGGCACGCTGACCCTGCAGACGGATTTCAACTACCAGGATGACGTGTTTTTTGATGCGCTGAATAATCCTTTGCTCAGTGAAGACGACTATTGGCTGTACAATGCCAGGGTCAGCTGGATGTCAGCGGATGAGAAATGGGAAGTGGCGGCATACGGCCGCAACCTGTCTGACGAGGAGTATATGGTGTACGCCTTTGATCTGTCGTTTTTCGGGTTTAACGAAGAAATGCTCGGCAGCCCGCGCTCCTACGGTCTGGAGGTGACTTTCCGTCCGTGACCAGATTGATCTTGATTCCGTTGGCCGGGTGGCTGGTGCTCAGCGCGGCGTCCGGCTGTGCGCCGGAGCCGCCGCCCGCCCCCCCGGCTGCGCAAACAGAAGCACCCGCGCCAGCGGCGGCTGTACCCGGCGGGCGCACCATGCAGCTATGGGCGCGCAGCTGCGCCCTGTGTCATGTCGACGGCAACGGCGGGGCGCCCCGGGTCGGTAATGTTGAAGAGTGGGCGCCGCGGCTGGCGCAAGGCCCGGAGGTGTTGCTGCGGCACACCCTGGAGGGACTGGGCAATATGCCGCCGCTGGGCTATTGCATGGCCTGCGAAGAGGAAGATTTCAGCGCCATGATCAATTTCATGACCCGGGGTATAGCTGCCGGGCAGCCGCCGAGAGCGGGTCGATGACCGGGCTGAGGGCCGGTGTGAACAGACGCCGCCTGCTGGCGGGTAGCCTGTTGGCGGGAATGTTTGCCGCCGCGCCGGGACGCCATCCGGCGGCCGCGGTGCCGTGGCGGAACTGGTCGGGGGGGTTGAGTTGCCAGCCCGCCGGCCGTTTTTCGCCGGCTACGGTGGCTGAACTGCAGGAGTTTCTGGCCGCCTCCCGGGGGGAGGTGAGGCCGGTGGGTGCGGGGCATTCATTCAGCCCGCTGGTGCCCACGGATGGACATATAGTGGTTCTCGACCAGCTCAGCGGCATGTTGGAACACGACGCGCAGAACCTGCGCGCAACTTTTGCCGCCGGCACCCGGCTGGGTGATATGGGCGCGCCGCTGCAGCAGGCGGGCCAGGCCATGTTGAACCTGCCGGACATAGACCGGCAGACGCTGGCGGGCGCCACCGCCACTGCCACCCACGGCACCGGCATCAGCTTTACCTGCCTGTCGGGTTTTGTCACCAGCCTGCAGTTGGTCAGTGCGGACGGTGAACTGCACAACGCCAGTGCTGAACATAACCGCGACCTGTTTGACGCCGCGCGGGTCAGCCTCGGCGCGCTGGGGGTGGTGACCCGCATGACGCTGCAGAACCGTACCCCTTACCGGCTGAAAGCGCGCAACTGGGTGCAGCCTATCGAAGAAGTGTTGGAGGGTTTTGATGAGTCAGCCGCCCGGCACCGCCATTTTGAAATGTTTCCGTTGACCCACTCGGATTACGCCCTCACCCTGGCCATCGACGAGACTGATGAGCCGGTTAACAACCCGCCGCCGTCCGCTGAGGAAGAGGCGGCTTTTGCCCAGGCCATGGCTGCGTGGGCGGCCATGCCGCCGAAAGACAGAAAACCCCACATTGACGGGCTGGCGCAGCAGATCGAGCCTACCGAGGCGGTGGACACGTCTTTCAAGATCCTCACCAATATACGCAACGGCCGCTTTAATGAAATGGAATACTCCGTGCCGCTGGAAGCCGGGGCGCCCTGTCTGCGCGAAATCCTGCGCACCGTGATTGACAAGGAGGTGGACGTCGTTTTTCCGCTCGAGTACCGCTATGTGCGGCGCGACGACACCTGGCTGAGCATGAGCAGCGGCGATGAGGATCATGCAGCCATCTCCATTCACCGCACCGCGGGTGCGGACTACCGCCCTTACTTTGAACTGATTGAACCCATTTTCTGGAAATACGGCGGCAGGCCGCACTGGGGTAAGGTGCACTCGCTGGATGCCCGGGCGCTGCGGGCCCTGTACCCGCGTTTTGCTGACTTTCAGGCATTACGCGCGGACATGGACCCGGCCGGCCGCATGCTGAACGCCCACCTCAGGAAGGTGCTGCTGTGAACAGGCGCGGGTTGATGCAGGCCGCTGCCGGGTCAGCCCTGCTGTGGTCGCCATACAGCCGGGCGGCCAAACCCGGCCGCGGCCACAACGCTTATTTTGCGCAACTGAACGAGCTGTTGAAGCAACAGGGGCCGGGGCATCCGGTACTGGTGCTGGACCAGGCGCGCATGGACCGCAACATCAGACGTCTGGTGGAATCCGTCGGCAAGCAGAAGCAGTACCGCATTGTGGTTAAGTCCCTGCCGTCGGTACCCTTGTTACAACATGTCATGCAGCGCTCGCGCAGCCAGGCGTTAATGGTTTTTCATCAGCCCTTTCTGAACGCCGTGGCCGCCGCGTTCCCCGCAGCCGACGTGCTGATGGGTAAACCCATGCCGGTCAGCGCGGCGCGGACTTTTTACCGCAAGTTGCACAACACGGGGGCAGCGCGCCGCTTTGACCCCGGCCGCCAGCTGCAGTGGCTGATCGATTCACCTGAGCGGCTGCAGCAGTATCTGCAGCTCGCCCGGCAGCTGGGCGTCACCATGGGTGTGAACTTCGAGATTGATGTGGGTCTGCGGCGCGGCGGCTTAACCGAGCCGGAACAGCTGAGCGCTGCGCTGCAGGTGATCGCAGCCAATCCCCGGCACCTGCGGATGCGTGGGCTGATGGGTTATGAAGCACACCTGACCGGCATGCAGGCATCGCTGCAGCACCCGGCTGTACAGGCGGTGCTGGCCGCTTACCGGGGTTTTGTGCAGCGCCTGCAGCAGGCCGGCCTGGACCCGGCTGCCCTGACTCTGAACGGCGCCGGCAGCCATACCTTGAAGATCTATGAACGCGACCACACCATGAACGATCTGGCTGCGGGTTCGGGGGTGGTGATGCCTACGGACTTTGATACCCATCATCTGGCAGCCCACGAACCGGCCGTATTTATCGCCACACCGATCCTGAAGCGTTATACAGGCAACCCGTTTACCGACCAGGCACCGGAAAACATGCGCCGGTTGTACTACATCTACGGCGGTTACTGGAAAGCGCGCATGGTTTCACCCGATCTGGTGGGTGACACGATCTATCAGAGTACCAATCAAAGCCCGATCGCCACATCGCAGAAGATTGATCTGCAGGTGGATGATTATATGTTCCTGCGCCCCACCCAGAGTGAATTTGTGCTGCTGCAGTTCGGCGACCTGCTGGCCGTGGCGGACGGGCAGTTGACCGGGCGCTGGCCGGTATTTCATCAAACGGGCTGAGCGCCGCGGTCAGGACAGGTTGTCGTTGAGTTTCAGCAGGCGCTCAGCGAACAGCGCCGCGGTGGGTGATAACGCATAACCTTTACGGGTCGCCAGGCCCAGACGGCGGGTGATGTTGATGCCGCGCACCGTTACCTGGCGCACCAGCGACTGGGTGTGTACACCCAGGCTGGAAACAAAAGCCAGGCTGCCGGTGGTGGCCACCATGCGCACGATGGCGGGGATGGAGCGCAATTCCATGACCACGTTAATTTCCACCCCGGCTTCGCGCAGGCTGGTATCCACAATCTGCCGGATGGCGCTGCCGCCTTCAAAGCCGACAAAATTCCGGCCGTCCAGCTGCTGCACGGCAACCGCGGCGGGCAGTGGATTATCAGCCGCGGCAATGAGCACAATGCGGTCGTCCATCAGCGGTTCGATATCCAGGCCGGTGGTACGGACCGGTTGCGTCACCAGCCCCAGCTCCAGCCGGCCGTCAGCCACATCACCGGCAATGTCGCTGCTGCTGGCTTCTTTGACCTGGAAATGCACGCGGGGATAATCCCGCTGAAAACCGGCAATGGCATCCGGCAGCATAAACGAAACCGCGGTGGCGCCGCCGCCGATGCGTACCGTGCCGCCGTCGCCGCCGCGGTGGCTGGCCACTTCACTTTTCAGATTTTCATAACGGTCGATGAGGACGCGGGCCTCCCGCGCCACCACATCCCCCAGTTCCGTCAGGGTGGCGCCGTTGCGGCTGCGGCTCAACAGTTGGGCGTCAAACTCCTGCTCCAGATGCTGTATGCGCCGGGTCAGGGCAGGTTGGGTCAGGCCCAGACGGTTGGCCGCCTCGGTAATTGCCCCGGCGTCCGCCACGGCCACCAGCGAGCGCAGCAAAGCCAGGTCCATAAGCGCTCCCGAATATCAGTACGGGAATATTTAATCATAAATTTTGTGTATGTTATATATGCAAACTATCCATTTTACGCATGTAAAAACCTCTGATAGATTGGCCGCCCTTTCCAGATACCACCCAGGGGGCAACATGCTTGACGCTTATCGAGAACACGCCGCGGAACGGGCAGCCCAGGGCATACCGCCGTTGCCGCTTACGGCTGAACAGGTGAGTGCGCTGATCGAATTGTTAAAAGCGCCGCCCGCCGGTGAAGAAGATTTTCTGCTGGATCTGCTGGTGAACCGCGTGCCGCCGGGGGTGGATGATGCGGCTTATGTAAAAGCCGCGTTCCTGGCGGATGTGGCCAAAGGTGAAACCCAGTGCGGCCTCATCGAGCCTGCCAAAGCGGTTGAATTGCTGGGGACCATGCTGGGCGGTTATAACATCATGCCGCTGGTGGAACTGCTTGAGGATGCAAGCCTGGCGCCCCTGGCCGCGGAGCAGTTAAAAGGCACGCTGCTGATGTTTGACGCGTTCCACGATGTGGCGGACAAAGCCAAGAACGGCAACAGCCATGCACAGGCGGTGCTGCAGAGCTGGGCCGACGCGGAGTGGTTCCAGCGCCGCGATGGTCTGCCGGGGCAGATTTCCCTCAGTGTGTTCAAGGTTACCGGCGAAACCAATACCGACGACCTGTCTCCGGCGCAGGATGCCTGGTCGCGTCCGGACATTCCGCTGCACTCGCTGGCCATGCTGAAAAACCCGCGTGAAGGTATCACCAATGCCATTGAGCAGATCGAGGCGCTGAAGAATAAAGGTCACGGCGTGGCTTACGTAGGTGACGTGGTAGGCACCGGCTCGTCGCGCAAGAGCGCCACCAATTCAGTGTTGTGGACCACCGGCGACGACATACCGTTTGTGCCCAACAAGCGCCAGGGCGGTGTGGTGCTGGGCGGCAAAATTGCGCCGATATTCTTTAACACCCTGGAAGATTCCGGCGCGCTGCCCATCGAGTGCGCGGTGGACAATCTGTCCATGGGTGATGTGATCGTATTGAAACCCTATGCCGGCCGCATAGAAAGTGAAGACGGCGACCTGATCAGCGAGTTCAACCTGAAAACCGACGTCATTCTGGACGAGGTGAAAGCAGGCGGCCGCATCCCGCTAATTATCGGCCGCAGCCTCACCGAACGGGCCCGGGAAACCCTCGGGCTGGGCCCAACCGATGTATTCCGCCGCCCGGAAGACCCGGGGGAGAGTAACAAGGGTTTTACGCTGGCGCAGAAAATTGTCGGCCGCGCCTGCGGTCTGCCGGAAGGCCAGGGCATTCGTCCGGGCACCTACTGTGAACCGCGCATGGGGACCGTCGGCTCCCAGGACACCACCGGCCCGATGACCCGTGACGAGCTTAAGGAACTAGCCTGTCTGGGCTTTTCCGCGGACCTGGTGATGCAGAGTTTCTGCCATACCGCGGCCTATCCGAAACCGGTGGACATCGAAACCCAGCATACCCTGCCGGACTTTATCCAGAACCGCGGGGGCGTTTCCCTGCGGCCCGGGGACGGCATCATTCACAGTTGGCTGAACCGCATGCTGCTGCCGGACCAGGTGGGTACCGGCGGCGACTCCCACACCCGCTTTCCGCTGGGTATATCGTTCCCCGCGGGTTCCGGGCTGGTGGCGTTTGGCGCCGCGCTGGGCGTTATCCCGCTGGATATGCCGGAGTCGGTGCTGGTGCGTTTCAGCGGTGAAATGCAGCCCGGCATCACCCTGCGGGACCTGGTGAACGCCATCCCCTACGCCGCCATTCAGCGCGGTCTGCTGACGGTGGAGAAAAAAGGCAAGCAGAACGTTTACAACGGCCGCATTCTGGAGATTGAAGGCTTGCCGGATCTCACCGTGGAACAGGCATTTGAACTGTCCGATGCCTCAGCGGAACGGTCGGCCGGCGGCTGCACCATCAATCTGTCGGAAGATTCGGTGGCGGAATACCTGCGTTCCAACGTGGTGATGCTGCGCTGGATGATTGCCAACGGCTACGGCGACGTGCGCACCCTGGAACGGCGCGCCCAGGCCATGGAAAGCTGGCTGCAGAATCCCAGCCTGCTGCGCGCGGACGCGGACGCAGAATATGCGGAAGTCATCGAAATTGACATGTCGCAGATCAAGGAACCGCTGCTGGCCTGCCCCAACGACCCGGATGACGTCAAACCGCTGTCCGAGGTGGCCGGTACCGGGATTGACGAAGTGTTTATCGGCTCCTGCATGACCAACATCGGCCACTTCCGCGCCGCGGGCAAACTCCTGCAGGCCGCCGGTGAGGTGATTCCGTCCCGTCTGTGGATTGCACCGCCCACCAAAATGGACGAGCAGCAGCTCATGGACGAGGGGTATTACAACATTTACGCCCAGGCCGGCGCCCGCACCGAAATGCCGGGCTGCAGCCTGTGCATGGGTAATCAGGCGCGCATTCAGGCGGGTTCCACCTGTGTCTCCACCAGCACGCGTAACTTTCCCAACCGGCTGGGCCAGGGTGCAGATGTATTCCTGGCCTCAGCGGAACTGGCGGCCATCGCCTCGGTACTCGGCAGGCTGCCGAGCCCGGAAGAGTATCTGCAATACGCTACGCAGATCGATTCCATGGCGCCGGAGATTTACAATTATCTGAATTTTGATCAGGTACCGGCGTTTCTGGAAGCGGCTGAACAGGGGCGCTCCCTGGCCAAGGAGATAGTGGTACAGGCGTGAGCAGGCGGCAGACGTGACCCGGCTGACGGTATATCCGGCGCGCTCGGTCATCACCATGAACCCGTCCAACCCCCGCGGCGAAGCCGTGCTGGTGGGGGACGGACGGGTGCTGGAAGTAGGCAGCCTGCAGTCTTTTGCGCCCTGGCTGGCAGCCCATGAACACGAAGTGGATGAGCGTTTTGCCCGGCATGTGATCTGTCCGGGATTTATTGACCCGCACCTGCATCCGACCATGGCAGCGGTGCTGCTGCCCATGGAATTTATTACCGCGCTGCGCTGGAACCTGCCCTGGGGTGTAGTGCAGCCGACCACCACCGAAGCGGCCTTTGATCAGCGCCTGGCCGCGCTGCATGCCAGCCATGCACCGGACGAACCGCTGTTTACCTGGGGTTACCACCATTTGTGGCACGGCAACATGTCGCGGCAGCGTATCAACAGCATTACCGCAAGCCGCCCGGTAATTGTCTGGCACCGCTCCTTCCACGAGTTGTATATGAATGACGCGGCGCTGGACATGTGCGGCGTGCAGGCGGAAGCGATCCGGCCCGGCAGCCAGATCGACTTTGCCCGCGGCCATTTTTTCGAAAACGGGTTGGGGTTTGCCATCGGCCGCCTGAACCCCTGGATTCTGGCGCCGGAACGTTACCGGTTGGGGCTCACGCGGCTCAAGCAGGTGGTGCATCACGGCGGCCACACCACCATCGGCGACCTGGCCACCGGCCTGTTCGATTTCGAGACCGAATGGCAGGGTCTGACAGAGCTGCTGGATACCCGCGACACGCCATTCCGCAGCCGCCTGGTAGCCCACGGTATGCGCCTGCAGGCGGGCGGGCGCAGCCTGGAAGAGGGGGCGGAATTTGCTGAAGGTCTGCCCGGCCGCAACACTCACCGGCTGCAGTTCGGCAAGCACATTAAGCTATTTGCCGACGGTGCCATGTTCAGCCAGCTGGCGCAGATGCTGCCCCCAGGTTATCTGGATGGGCACCAGGGAGAATGGCTGATGGTGCCCGAGGCGCTGGAGGCCGCGGTGCGGGTGTACTGGCGGCGCGGTTTCCAGATACACGTACATGTCTGCGGTGACCTGGGTCTGGAACTGGCTGTGGACGTACTGGAGAAAATGCAGGCGGAACATCCGCGTTTTGACCATGGCTTTACGTTCGAACACTTCGGCTTCTGCAATCACGAACAGATCCGCCGTATCCGCGCCCTGGGCGGGCAGATTTCCGCCAATGTCTATTACCT
>JANQOA010000182.1 GCA_028279305.1 Pseudomonadales bacterium | reverse complement strand
CATCACCGTTGTCCTGGGACCCCACATAACCGGCGCTCAGGTTCAGCTCCCGGGGCAGGCTGACCGCGGCGGAACTTTCGATGGCCAGGCGCAGGTTGGCCAGCGAGGTGTGTTGGTCCAGACGTTGGTCCAGCGGAAACTGATAAGTTGTTTTGCGGCGCAGGCTTTGCAGCGCTATGGCGTCCGCCTCGTTGGTGGCCACCATCTGGAAAATACCCGCCATGTGCAGTTGGGTGGGGCGGAAATTGCTGCCCAGCTGGATACGGTTGGCGGCCAGCGGTGCACTATTCTCCACCAGATAGCCTGTTTCGTTTTTGTCGAGCACCCGGTACGGCCGCTGGGTGATGCGCAAACGCTCAAAATCCGGGCTCGGCGCCAGCTTTTCCGCGCCGGCGGCGGGTTGATCGCTGGCCAGCCACATTTCCAGAGTGACAAAGTCCGCCAGTTCAAACGTCCAGTCCACCACCATCTGGCTGACCTGGGAACCGCGGTCCAGCGACACGTTGTAGCTGTCATCCAGGCGTTTGATCAGGGTCGACAGGGTCTGGCCGTTTTGTTTGTTGGCGTAGCTGGCCTGTTGCAGGCGGTTGTTATTGCCGGCTTCAAACACAAGATGTTTGCTGATGGTGGTGGGGGTGTTCTCACCCAGCAGGAAATGTGTTGTGGAAGCAAAATGCCACTGCCCCAGACCGTCCCGGTATGCGCGGTTGTGCATGAAGCCGACGTGGGTGGATTGCAGCTCGATGCGGTACCAGGTTTCACCAAGCAGTTGCGCGGCAATCTTTTGCGCAAGCGGCAGCGTGGCGTCCAGCCAATGCTGGGTCGCCAGGGCAATCAGCAACCCGGTACACAGAGCTAAGTAACGCTGCAAGCGGAGCCCGTCAGTGGCAAGAATGTTTTATCTTATTACTTTTTGCGCCTGATATCCGCGTCGGCGGGTGCCTCAGCCGCGGCTCTTTTCGTCGCCGGATTGGCTGAACAGCTGGATGATTTTGTACAGCTCCGGAATGGATTCGTAAGGGCGGCTGCGGGTAATCCGCCAGTGGTGTTTGCTGGCGGGGTCGTTGACCGCGGCGCTGAACACCCCCTGGGCGGAGATGAACAGGGCAAAGTTGCCCAGTCCCACGGCCTTTTCCGGGGCGATACAGAGGTCAAATTCAGGCAGCCCCTTGCGGTGCGGGATCAGCTCCAGAGGTTTCAGGGAAGCGTTATTGCCGTCCACACTCAATACCCGGCCCAGCCGGTCGGTCCAGCCGGCGGCGTCGATGTGGGCGTATAGCTGGGCTTTACGCCGGGCCACCGGATCCAGCTCCTCGACAACCTCATCCACACCTTCGACGTGGTCGATGGACTTGCCTTCGGAGAGATCCTGCAAAGCGCCGTTGACGGAGGCCAGTTTGTCCACCTCTTCAGCGTTGTGCTCGGCAACTTTCTGCAAATCCACCGCTTCCACCAGTTCGTGGGCGCGTTTTGCGCGGTCTATCCAGGCTTGCAGTGTATCGTCAGAACCCGGTTGGGGATCGGAAGGCTGTTCTTCAGACATGTTTTGGTTTCGGTTAGGCTATGGGCGAATGGGGCTTTTCCATATGTTCAGTGTAGTGCAAGATGCGCTGCCCGCTGACAACAGCACCGCAATATTGGGACGTATTTAAAAAAATGACCGGCCGTGACCCCGCCAACAGCGAAACGAAAGATTTTATTCGTCAGAGAATTGAACAGGATCAGGCGCAACAGCGCCTGATTGATGGCGTTGTCACCCGTTTCCCGCCGGAGCCCAACGGCTATCTGCATATCGGCCATGCAAAGAGCATCTGTCTGAATTTTGGCGTTGCTGAAGAATACGGGGGTACCACCTACCTGCGTTTTGATGACACCAACCCGATTAAGGAAAGTGAAGAATTTGTAGAAGCCATTAAGGGTGACGTTGCCTGGCTGGGATTTAAATGGGCGGCGGTGACCCACGCGTCGGACTATTTTGAGGAGCTGTACAAATTTGCCGTGGACCTGATCAACAACGGCAAAGCCTTTGTCTGCAGCCTCAGCGGCGAGGAGATCCGCCGCGGCCGCGGCACCCTCACCGAGCCCGGGGTCAACAGTCCGTACCGGGACCGCAGCGTGGCGGAAAATCTGGACTTGTTCGCGCGTATGCGGGCCGGCGAGTTTGCTGACGGTGAACATGTGCTGCGCGCCAAAATCGACATGGCGTCACCCAATATCAATATGCGCGATCCGGTCCTGTACCGCATCCGCCACGTCAGCCACCAGCGCACCGGGGATGCCTGGTGCATCTACCCCATGTACGACTACACCCACTGCATCTGTGATGCGCTGGAAGGTATTTCCCACTCGCTGTGCACCCTGGAGTTCGAAGATCACCGCCCGTTGTACGACTGGGTGCTGGAAAACGTGAACGTCAATTACCACCCCCCGCAGATCGAGTTTTCGCGCCTGGGCCTGGAATACACGGTGATGAGCAAACGCCTGCTGCACCGCCTTGTGGACGAGCAGATCGTCGACGGCTGGGATGATCCGCGCATGCCCACGCTCGCCGGATTGCGCCGCCGCGGCGTTACCGCTGCGGCGATCCGCGACTTCTGCAGCCGCATCGGCGTGACCAAGCAGGACAACCGCATCGAGATGAATCTGTTGGACTTCTGTATCCGCAAAGATCTGGAAGATACCGCGCCGCGGGGCATGGGTGTGTTGCAGCCGCTGAAAGTCACCATCACCAACTGGCAGCAGGATAGCCTGATGTTGACGGGCCCGTGGCATGCCCGGGATGAATCGCTGGGACAACGGGAGCTGCCGTTCAGCGGCGAGTTATGGATCGAGCGGGATGATTTCAGCCTGCAGCCGCCGAAAAAATGGAAACGGCTGGCGCCCGGGGAAATGGTGCGCCTGCGGTACGCGTTTATCATCCGTTGTGACGAAGTGATAAGCGGGGACGACGGGCAGGTGGTTGAGCTGCGCTGCAGCTACTTTGCCGATTCCCGCAGCGGCCAGGATACCAGCGGTCTGAAACCCAACGGGGTGATTCACTGGCTGTCCGCGGCACACGCGGTGGCCGCGGAGATCCGCGACTACGGGCGTCTGTTTCAGGTGCCCGACCCCAGGGCGGATACATTCATGCAGGACATCAACCCGGACAGCCGCAAGGTGCTGCAGGGTTTTGTCGAGCCGGCCATCATGCAGCACGAAGCGCAGCGTTTTCAGTTCGAGCGGCAGGGATATTTCTGCAAGGACAGCGATAATACAGCGGTGTTTAACAAAACCGTCTCGCTACGGGAGGGGTTCTGATGGATTTGCCCGGCGCAGTGACCGTCATGGAAGTATCACCCCGCGATGGTCTGCAGAATGAAGATCAGATGCTGACCACGGAGCAGAAGCTGCGCCTCATCGACTTCGCTCTGGATGCCGGCTGCAAACGCATTGAAGTGACCAGTTTTGTACATCCCAAGGTTGTGCCGCAAATGGCGGACGCGGAAGCCGTGTGCCAGGGCCTGCCGCAACGCGGGGATGTGTGTTACACGGGCCTGATTCTCAACGAGCGCGGTTATGAAAGGCTGCGCGCCACGGAAAAACTGAATGAAGCGGGCCTGGTGGTGCCGGCGTCTGATACCTTCGGCGAGCGCAACCAGGGCCTTAACGTGGCGGACGCGGTGCGCATGGCGCAGAAAGTCATCAGCCACGGCAGTAATCACAACCTGCCGGTGCAGGCAACCATAGCGGTGGCATTCGGCTGTCCGTTTGAAGGTGAGGTGCCGTTGCAGCGGGTGGTGGATATTGCCCGGCTGCTGGCGCAGGCGGGGGCGGTGGAAATTGCCCTGGCGGATACCATCGGCGTCGGCGTACCCGCCCAGGTATACGCCGCCTTCAGCCGCCTGCGCGAAGTGTTAGGCCCGGAGCTGCCGCTGCGCGCCCACTTTCACGATACCCGCAACACCGGTATCGCCAATGCTTATGCGGCGCTGCAGGCGGGGGTTGCCACCCTGGACGCCAGCATGGGAGGTATCGGCGGCTGTCCGTTTGCGCCCAACGCCTCGGGTAACATCGCCACGGAAGATCTGGTTTACATGCTGAACCGCAGCGGCGTTGCATCCGGCGTCGCGCTGCCGGTGCTGTTGGAGGGGGCTGAATGGCTGCAACCGGCGCTGGGCAAGCAGGTACCGTCCATGTTGCTCAAGGCCGGGGATTTTCCTGCGGAGTTGATGGATGACTGAGCCCTCGTTTGCCGGCCACCCGCGCGGCCTGGCGGTACTGTTTTTTGCCGAAATGTGGGAGCGCTTCAGTTTCTACGGTATGCGCGGGCTGTTGATCCTGTACCTGACCAAACACTGGCTGTTCAGCGACGGTGTTGCTTCGGGGATTTACGCCAGCTATGCGGCCATGGTTTATCTGATGCCGGTGATCGGCGGGCTGATCGCCGACCGATATCTGGGGTTCCGCAAAGCGGTAACCATCGGTGCGGTGCTGCTCTGTCTGGGACACCTGGGCATGGCGGTGGAAGGTGAACCGGCGCGCCTGGTTGGGGGAGAGGTGGTGCAGGATGCGTTTGCACTGCAGATCTTCTATCTTTCGCTGGGCCTGATCATTGTTGGGGTCGGGCTCCTGAAACCCAACATTTCCAGTATTGTCGGCAGCCTGTATGGGCCTGACGACCCGCGCCGGGATGCAGGCTTCACGCTGTTCTATATGGGCATTAACATCGGCGCGGTGCTGGCTGCGCTCACCTGCGGCTATCTGGGGGAAGTGTACGGCTGGAAGTACGGGTTCGGCCTGGCCGGCGTCGGCATGCTGGCCGGGCTGATCACCTTTATACGCGGCCGCGCCTGGCTGCAGGGGCACGGCGAACCGCCGCAACCCGAGCGTCTGACGGAACTGAAGTTTGGCCTGTCCCTGCAGACGCGCATCATCCTCGGCGCGCTGCTGATGGTGCTGGTGTCGTGGTGGCTGATGCAGAACCAGATGGTGGTGGGCAGGTTGTTGACCGGCGCTTCCGCGGCCGCGGTGCTGGGTGTGCTGGTGTTCATGTTTGTTTCCTGCAACCCGGATGAACGCCGCCGCATGGGGCTGCTGCTGTTTCTGACCGCCTATTCGGTCATTTTCTGGGCATTGTTTGAACAGGCGGGCAGCTCAATGAATCTGTTTGCCGACCGTAACGTGGACCGCACCCTGGGCCAGGTGCAGGTGGCCACCGCGCAACTGCAGTTTTTTAATCCGGGTTTTATCATTCTGCTGGCACCGTTGTTTTCCATGCTCTGGCAGTGGCTGGGCGCCCGCGGGCTGGAGCCCAGCCCGGCGGCCAAGTTCGGCCTCGGTGTCACCCAGGCCGGTCTTGGTTTTCTGGTGCTGGTATACGGCATCAACATGGCTGATGAAAGCGGCCGGGTGGCGATGATCTGGCTTGCGCTGGCGTACCTGATTCATACCACCGGAGAGCTGTGCCTGTCGCCGGTCGGCTTGTCCATGGTGACCCGGCTGGCGGTCACCCGGGTGGTGGGCTTGATGATGGGGGTGTGGTTCCTCGCGTCTTCCGTGGCCCACTATCTGGCCGGTATCATTGCGGCGGTGGCGGAGGTGGACGGGGGCGCGCAAGCCAACGCCGCGGATTCGCTGAGTGTATACGAGCAGACTTTTTACACCGTGGGCGTCATCGGCGTCGGCACCGGCGTATTTCTGCTGGTTATCGCCCCTTTTGTCAGCCGTTGGGCGGCTGCGCGTCAGCAGCAACCGCCGCCCGCGACTCAAGAACCTGCCTGATTTCCTGATGGCTGTGCCGGGTCATCCGGTAACCGGCATAGAACAAAGCGCCGAGCAGGGCAGGCAGGATGGTAAGGGGTGAATCTACCAGGCCCAGCATGAACACGGTTTCCGCGGGCACCTCTCCGGGCACCGCTTTTGCCGGGAAGGCGATCAGGTCCAGGGCGATGCCGGCTAACAAGGTGCCCAATGCCCGGTCAGCCTTGGAGAAGAAGGTTCTCGCGGAATACAGCATACCCTCCTGGCGCTGGCCGAACCTGACTTCGTTTTCATCAGCTATGTCCGCCAGTGCAGACATCACGCTGATGTTCAACAGGCTCAGGGAAGCGGAACCAAACACGTGGAAAAACAGCACGCCCGGAAACAGCCACGGGCTGCCGTTGTCGGGAAATACCCCGCTGATGCGCAGGATCACCGGCAGCGCCTCTGCAAAGGCGTACCCCACGGCGCAGGCGACAATCACCGCGCGCTTGTCAAAACGCCGGTGCAGCCGCACCGCAAACAGAAAACCGCTGGCATAGCCGATCACGCTGCCGATGACAAAATTGGCGATCTGGCTGGTGCTGAACTCCCAGTAGTAGAGGTTCATGTAGTTGTTAAAGGCAGCCCGCATGCCGATGGTGATGCTCAGAAACAGCAGTCCCAGCAGCAGAAACAGGTAATTGCGGTTGCGCAGCACCTTCACCAGGTCGCCGCCGAAGTCGCGGAAATTAAAAGCCGCGATGCGGCTGTCCGGCTGTGACAGGGTGGGTACCCGGTCCAGGGTGCCGAAGGCGCAGGCATACACGGCGGCAAACACCAGGCCTGAAGCGATCAGGGAGAACTCCCGGTAGTGTTCCGGCACCAGCAGGCCGCTGGAGTAGCCCGCGGTGGCGACAAAGATGAATTTCAGGCTGAAAAAGTGGGCGCCCGCGGCGCCGATGTAGGTGCCGAGATTGTTGTACGCCATCACTGAAGAACGTTCGTGGTAATCCGAGGACATTTCCCCGCCGAACGCCAGATGCGGTACGAAAAACAAGGTCATGCACGCGCGCAGGAGGACGGAAAATACCACCAGCCAGATAAAAAGCTGGGTCTGGGATATATCTCCGGGCGGATTAAATACGCAGAAGAACGCCACGGTGGCGGGCAGCGGGGCAATCAGCATAAAGGGATGCCGGCGGCCGAAGCGGCGGGAGCGGAAGCGGTCGGACCAGGATCCCATCAGCGGGTCGGTGATGGCATCGACAATCAGCGCCACGGTGGGGCCCAACCCGGCAAGGGTGGCGGGCAGGCCCAGCACCTGATTGTAGTACAGCATGACAAAAAAGCCGAACGCATACAGGAATACGTTTTCCGCGCTGGCGCCCAAACCGAAAAACAGTTTGGTGCGGACCGGGATGGGTTCAGCTTTCTTCGACATCCAGCGCGTCGAGGCAGCCGCAGGCCTGCATCAGGTGTTTGGTTCTGGGTGTGTCCACAGCCGCGTATTTCTGCTGTAAAGCATGCAGGGAGCGGGCGTGATATTTCTGCGGCTTTTGTGTCCACTCACCGCTGCTCAGGGTGACGGTGAATTCCTCGTCTCCTCTGGACAGCGCCTGGGCGTTGGCCACCGACCAGGGTAGAAACAGGCCGCCGACCTGATCGGCGAGAATGGGGGTCAGGGTTTCAGCCAGGCTTTGCCAATCTTCAAAATCACCGCTGGCTTGAGGTGCCTGCATGCGCTCAATCCAGTTGCGGGTGTGGGGTGCGCGGATCTCAATAATGCCCCGCGGCGTGGGATCCCGGTGGCAATTGTACAACTGCCCCCACAAGGCAAAGTCGGCAAACGACGGGCGTTCACCGAAAACAAAAGGCCGCTGCGCCAGGTGCGCGTCAAACAGCTCGAGGAAGTCTTTAAACGAGGCTTCGATCAAGTGTGCCGTCTGCGGCGACGACCCCACAAACCAGACCCGGTCCACCATCCGGTTGCGGATCTGTTCGGTCAGCCGCTCAAGTTCCGCATCGTCAGCCTGGGGTGCATTGAGACTGGCCAGGCGGCCCGCGCAGGCCAGTTGGTCCGCTTCCCGCGCCCAGCGGTAGTGGAACATCCACTTGTTGCCCCATTCGTCGGCAAATTCTTCCAACACCTGGCTGACAAACCGGGCCACGGGGTCTGACGGATAGATGGACGGCTGCGGATGGCGTGCTTCGATTTCTTCAATGATCGGGGTGGAATCCTGCAGACCCTGCTGTTGCGGTGTGATCACCAATGGAATCAACGGCAGCCTGGCGTGTTTGGCATACAGTTCCGCCGCTTCGCTGCGGTTGCGCCATTCACAGGGCAGTTCTTTGTAGCGCAGGTAGCTGCGCACTTTGACCGAATAAGGCGATTCTTCCGCGCCGATGACAATGTACTTTGTTTCGCTGCTCATGTTCGGGCTGCTCAGGCTGTAGCCGCACCGGGCTGGCCGGCAACGGGGCCCAGTTGGCGTTGAAAGTGGTTTATGGCATAGCGGTCAGCCCAACTGTCCAGCTTCCACGACTGCAGATACGCTCCGTGGCCGCCTTTGTCGGTCAGATGCACCTGGATGGAGCTTGGCAGGCTGTGGTACTGGCGCCAGGGAATAATCGGATCATCCCGCGCCGCGAGAATCTGCGCGGACACGCCCTCCAGGCTGGCGCCGGAAAGATCGTACGCGGCAAAATAAGCGCCGGCGGTGGGGAAGCCGGAGTGGTAGCGCACAAAGTAGTCGGTCAGCGCGCTGACTGAAGTCAGGCGCATGGCGGTGGAGAAATTGTAGTCATCCGGGAAGGCGCGCTGTTTGGCCGCCCAGCTGCGGCGCCATTTACGCACAAAATAGCGCTGGTAGACCACGTTTGCGTCGATGGTGTGCATGGTGTTGGCGGGTTCAATGGCCGGGCACACGGCCAGTACCGGCAGCCCGGGCAGGGCACGGGCAACCCGCAGGGCAAAATTCCCGCCCAGGGAAAATCCCATGACACCCATGCCGGCGCTGCCGTACGCGCCGCTGAGATGTCTGGTCAGCGCTACAACTTCATCAATCAGGGCAGAGTTGAACAGACCCCGGTTCAGGTGGGCGGTGTCGCCGTGATCGCGCAAGTTGATGCGCGCCACGGAGAAGCCGGCCTGGTAAAGGGACTTGGCGCTGGACAGGACATAGGATGAGCCGCTGTTGCCCAGCCAGCCGGGAATAATCATGATCAGCGGGGCCTGCTCCCGCGGGTGCAGATGGAACATCAGGCGGACGCCGTCAAGTTCGGCAATGTGTTCCTCAGCGGCGGCCACAAACTGCGCCTCCCGGCGCGGCAGCAGGGCTTTGCGCGCAACGCTGGAGAGAACCGTTTGCAGGTGCGGGTTACCCAGGCCGGAGGCCGGTGCAAAGGCGCCCGGGTTCAATGTTGCGGGCCGCCCAGGCTCGGGTCGGAAATTGTCTGGTTGGAAATTGTCCGGTCGGAAAGTGTCCGGTCGGAAAGTGTCGGATCGGAAAGTGTCTGGTCGGAATAGACGCGCTGCCCCTCCAGTCCACGTGCCTTGAGCAGTTTGATGAGGCTGTTTTCGCCGACAAAATGGCCGGCACCCACCAGTACAAAGTAGCTGCCCTGGCCGCGCAGCAGGCCGGCCACCGTGTCCGCCATACCCACATTGCGCACGTCAATCAACTGACGCAGGAATTCCACGGCCGCCTCCGAACTGCCTGATTGGGCTTTAAAAACTTCCGCAAAAGTGCGGTCGTCGCCGCTCAGCCAGGCGGTAATCAGCGCCGCGGTCATGGCCTCAAAATTATCCATCTGCTGCAGCGAGTCTTCGATCAACTGTTGCTGCACCGCCAATGGCTGATTCAACAGCAGGTCCAGCTGCAGGTCGATACTTTCCAGCTGTTGAATCGGTTTGCCCTCGCTGGTGGCCTGCCGGGTAAAGTGGGTTTCCACCCCGGCGCTGGGGTCGTAACCCACCGATACCAGGGCTGACACCGCCAGCTGTTGGCTGACCAGCGCCGGTTTGAAGCGTGCCAGGTTGGCCAGCGGCAGGCCGTACTGGCTGGTGACCTTGTCCAGGCGCGCATAGACGGATGCGGGCAGCACCTGTTGCAGCGTCTTGTCGGGTAACAGCCCGTATTCGAATGTCTTCTGCTGCAGTTGCTGAGGAGAGAAAGCCGTCAGGTCAACCTCCACCACCAGCGTTTCGGTCAGATCAAAGGCCTGCTGAAACTGCTCCGGTAACGGGTACAGCCCGGGTTTCAGAATATGTACCGAGCCCGCCAGGAATACCCGCGCGGTGGCCGAGCGGTAACGCCACAGGAACAGCGGGTGGCGCCGGTCGGGCACTGCACGGATGATCTCCGCGGCGGTTGTGATGCTGGCGTCGCCGGACTTGACCAGTTCGCAGTGGCCGCCGGCGCGGCGTCCGCGGTTGGCCTGGCGGCAGGCCTGTTGGGCGTTAACCGCGGCTGCCAGCCTGCTCGGCTGGTCGTGGCTGACGTATGGCGTTTGCGGCGCGGCGGAGTGACGCGCCTCTGCCTTATAAGCGGAGAGCTGGGCGTAGGGTGTATCCCGGGCAATGGCAGCAGTGCCGGCCGCCAGGCACAGTGCAGCAAGCAGCAGCGGTTGTCCGGCCCAGCGTAACACTACTCGGCTACACCCAGGTCTTCAGGCTGCTCACCCGCGTCGCGGACCGCGTCCATTACCGCCTGCGCGGCCGCTTCCATGGTGTCCGGGTCGGTGCCTCTGATGACCAGAGCGGTACCGTAGCGGTCGTCGCGGAAAAACGGGTAGCTGCCCAGGTCCAGGCTGTTGTACTGCGCCTGTATCTCTCCCAGCCGGCCGGCGATCTGACTTTCACCCAGGTAAGCGCGGATGGTGCGCGAGCGCACCACGGCGCCGCTTTTCAGTTTGCCCTGCAGGGTTGACAGCATGCCCTGCATGACCATCGGAATCCCCGCCATAACATATACGTTTTCCATGGCAAACCCTTGCGGCCCGCCGGTTGGATTGTCGATCAGCTGTGCCCCTTCGGGCACCCGCGCCATCAGCAGGCGGCTGGCCATGACATCGTCCGGTGCCGGCCGCTGGCGGATGCGCTGTTCGATCTCCGGATGTTGTATGACCGGTACCTGAAACGCGGCGGCTATACACACCGCGGTGATGTCGTCATGGGTGGGGCCAATGCCGCCGGTGGTAAAGACATAGTCAAAACGCTGCCGGCAATCGTTGACGTTGTCGATAATCACCGCCTCCACGTCCGGGATCACCCGCGCTTCCCGAACCTGTATCCCCCAGCCGCCCAGGGTCGTGGCCAGATGATTCAGATTCACGTCCTGGGTGCGTCCGGAGAGGATTTCGTTGCCGATGATGAGTACGGCGGCGCTGACGGTCTGGCTCATAACGATGGTCTTTGTCTGATCAGGCTGCATGTTAGCAGAACCTGCGTGGGTCTCCACGTGGGCTCCCGGTGTGACGGGTGCAAGGGAATTCTGTGCCCACCGTCTCAAAACAGCATTCTCCGAACAAACTCGTGCGGCGGGTCACAGGGTTAAAGCCGCAACCTACATAGACTGCCGCCAAGCGAATCATGCTGTTGAGGGGCGTGATCCGCGGGGACATACAGATCACCTAGCCAACGCAGTTCCAAGAAGGAGTATGGCAGTGAGGAAAGAGAGATACGCGGGCTTCGCCCGCGTGGCAGCAATCATCTGTCTGAGTTTTGTTGTGGCCGCTTGTTCGAGCGGCAGCAAAAGCGGATCGTCTGATGGTTTGTTAAGCAACTACACGGTTAGCGGCAGCATCGGCGACGGTCCGATTGTGGGCGGGGCCATCACCTTGTTCGACGCGGATGGAAACATCGTCGGCAGCGCAACCAGCGACCTGCAAGCCAACTATTCCGTCGACATTCCGGCCTCCACGCCGCTGCCGGTGACGGTACATGTGGTTGGCGGTTACGACCTGGTCACCCAGCGGCCGGCGGACTTTGAGATGGTTGGCCTGGTAAACGATGTCGGTGAGCAGACTGTAAACGTATCTCCCCTGACAACCCTGGTGGTGAAAGCCGCGCGCTGCGCCGGAGACACCAGTGAGACAAAAATTGACCAGCTTTGGCAAACCGTGGACCGGGACCTGAACATAGGCCTGGATTCAGACGTTCTGGGCAATCCCATGAACGATGCCATTACGGAAGCCAACGCCGCAACCGCGGTTCTGGCTAACGAAGCGTTAGGCGAATGGATTCGCCGCACCGGGGTGTCGCTGATGACATCCAACATCGGTCTCGAGCAGATTGTTGAGACCGTTGCGTGTGATTTGGGTGACGGCGCCATGGATGGCGCCACCGTGGCGGAGCCGGCCGGTGCGCAAGCTGAGCAAAGCGAACGCGTGCTGGCGGTAGCCAAAGCGGTGGAAGCCGGGGTGCGCCTGGAAGTGCTGGCGGGCAGGCTGGAAGTGGACGGCAGCGATGCTACCCAGGCCATGAACAGTGCTGTCAGCACCATTATGCCGACCCTGCCCGACGCGGATGTCAGGGACGTGCCGGTAACCGACCAGGCGGTGCAGAAGGCCATTGAAGCGCTGACCATTCTCACCGGCGTGTTGAATGACAGTGAACTGACGGATCTGGTTGGCGTGCTGGAGAGCAGCACCCCGGCCAATGCAGCTGCAGTGGTAGACGCTGCGCTGGATGCCAACGCCCATATTACCGTGCAGGGTGTGCCCACCCGCGTGGGTCTGGCGGATATGACGGATATCAGCGCAATTAACACCCGGGTGGGTGAGCAGAGTGATACCAACCGGCCGATTGTGGCATTTGGCGCGGACCCGGACGAATTAAGCATGGGCGCTTCCGCGCTGTTGAGCTGGGCCTCCAGCAACGCGGACCGTTGCTCCAGTGACTGGGGCGGCGAACTGGGCACGGAAGGCATCTGGGAAACACCGCCGCTGTTTGCCACCACCCGCTACGAAATGACCTGTGTGGGGCTGGCCGGTGCCACCTCCGCATTTGTTGATGTTGTTGTGGACGGACAACCGCTGACCGGCGGGGATCCCCAGCCGCAGCCTGATCCGTTGCCGCAGCCGCAGCCGGAGCCGCAGCCCGAACCCCAGCCGGAACCGGTGCCGCCGCTGCCGGAACCGCAACCCGAGCCGGTGCCGCCGGTTCCGGAACCGCAGCCTCAGCCCCAGCCCCAGCCGGTGGTGGAGTTGAGTGCCAACGCGCAGAGTGTTGACGTGGGTAACAACGTCAACCTCACCTGGTCCAGCCAGAACGCTGACAGCTGTACAGCGTCCGGCGGCTGGAGCGGCAGCAAGGCAACCTCCGGCAGTCAGAGCGTGGGCCCCATTACCAGCACGCAGACGTTTACCCTGGATTGTTCAAACAGCACCGGTAGCGCTTCGAATATGGTCAACGTGGTTGCCATAGGGCAGATCCAGTTGAATTGGATTGCGCCGACCAAGGATATTGATGGATCCGATATCGAAGGCGTAAAAGCCTACCGGTTGCACTACGGACCCAACTCCGGGCAGTACGATGATGTGGTGCAAATAGCAGGTAATTTGACTAGTTTCACCTTAACCCTGCCCGTGGGCACGTATTACCTGGCCATGACGACGGTTGACCAGGAAGACCAGGAAAGCGGCCTGTCCGCAGAGGTGCAACTGCAATCCCAGTAGCACCATAGGCTACAACGACCTCACATAATTTTTGTGGGGTTGTTGCTACAGTAGGGGTTGGTCCTAACTAGATATCTTTGAAGGAACACAGATGTACCGTTTCCGCCCCTGCCTGAACCTGACCCTTCTGTTCGCAATCTTGACGTTTGCCGCATGCGGCGGCAAAAGTGCTGGGCAACACGTGGCTGACGCCCGCGAGAGTCTGGCGGAGAATGAACCCCGGGTGGCGGTGGTTGAATTGAAGAACGCCATTCAAAAGGATCCGGCCCTGGGTGAAGCCCATGCGTTGCTGGGCCGCATCCGCTTCAACGAAGGGGACATGACCAACGCCGGCAAGGATCTGACCCGGGCGCTGGATCTTGGCGTGACGGATGACGAAACGCGCCTCACCCTGATGAACGTTAAGCTCAGCATGGGTGGTTATTCCGAAGTGATCGGCGAACTGGAAGACCAGCCGGGGCTGGCGCCGGAATATCAGGTCATGCTGGGTGATGCTTATCTGCTGGCCCAGGACCCGGACCTGGCGAAACCGTTGTTTCAGAACAATCTGCATCTGGCGGACGGCTTGCTGGGCATGTCCAAGGTGGCATTTCTGGAAAACGACAGCAACAGGGCTTTGAAGTACGCCCTGCAGGCGGTGGAAAAAGATCCGCAGAATGCATCCGCCTGGTTGTTCAAAGGTGAGGTGGAACTCACAACAGGTGATACCGAAGCAGCCCTGGCGTCTTTCACCAGCGCGCAGCAGGTACCGGCGGCGGATGTTAACGGCCGCCTGGGGAAAGTGCGGACCCATCTGATCGCCAACGATCTCGAACTGGCGCGCAGCGAAGTGGAAGCGCTGATCGGCAAAATGAAAAACCTGCCGCAAGCCCATTACCTGATGGCGGTGATCAGTTACCGGCAGGATGATCTGGATGCGGCGGAAAAAGCCCTGGACGTGGTTGACCGCTATGCCAACGATAATCTTCAGGCTACCTATCTGATGGGAGTGGTGAAGTACCGTCAAGGGCGCCTGCACCAGGCCAACAGTGTGCTGCGGCGTTACCTCAAGCAGGATATAACCAACGTATCCGTGCGCAAGCTGCTGGCCTCCATAGCCAACGACCTCGGCCGGCCGGAAGACGTGGTGGACCTGTTGCAGGCAGTGGCGCCCCAGCACTCTGACCCGCAGATGTGGGCCATGTTAGGTTCCGCCCTGTTGCGCCTGGGTAAAACCGAAACCGCCACCGAAGCGCTGGAAACGGCGGTGTCGCTGGCGCCCGACATGGCTTCGTTCCGCAACCAGCTGGCCCTGGGCCTGCTTTCCAGCGGCCAGGACCAGCGTGCCATCGCGGAACTGGACAGCGCCATTGAACTGGGCGGCGAGCAACTGCAGAGCGATTATCTGCTGATCATGGTGAAAACCCGCGACGGCGATTTTTCGGGTGCCAACGAAGCGGTGGACGCGTTGCTGGCAAAAAGTCCGGACAACGCCGTTGCCCATAACCTGAAAGGCTCGGTGGCGATGGCAGCCGGTAACCCGGATCTTGCCCGTGAATCGTTCATGACCGCCAACCGTCTGGATCCCGCGTTTTTCCCGGCGGTGCAAAATCTGGCGCGGCTGGCGGAAGCGGACGGCAACCCGGACGCGGCGCAGCAATTGCTTATGCCGCTGAGTGAAGCAGGCAACGAACGGGCCGCCCTGGCCCTGGTAGACCTGGCGGTACGCCGCCAGCAGTTCGACCAGGCCCTCGGTCTCATTGCGGCAGCGGTGAAAAAATTTCCCGAATCGGTCCCGGCACATATGGGCTCAGCGCGGCTGTTAATGGCCACCGGCGAGCTGCGCCGCGCGGAAGACGCGGTGGATCAGGCCAGGGCGCTGGCCGGGGAAGTGCCGGAAGTGCTGTTGCTGAAAGCCGAAATCAGTCTGCGCCAGGGTAACCGCGGGGACGCGGTCAGCGTCGTGCGCAAGCTGCAGAGCCTGGTCAGCCGCAACGACCAGAACGCCAACGTGCTGGCCGCCGTGGGCGCGCTGCAACTGCGGGTGGACAATCTGACCGGCGCGCGGCGTAACCTGCAGCGCGCGCTGGATGTTGCTGACGAACCGGTGATTCCGGCCTTGGTCAATCTGGTCAGGCTGGAGTTGCTGGAAGACAACCCGGCGCAGGCGCAGCAACTGCTGGAACAACTGCGCAAGCTCAACGTGGGCAGTGAAGAGATAGACCTGTTGCAGGGTGACACCCTGGTGGCGGCGCAGCGCATGGATGCCGCCCGCGAGCATTTTGGCAGGATGGCGGAACAGGGCTCCAGGGCGGGTACCTCCAAGGTGGCGCTGCTGGATTTGCAGGCCGGCAACTATGCCGCGGTGGAAGACCGGCTCTCTGCCTGGCTGCAGCAACATCCCAAAGACGCCGCCATGCAGCGCCTGCTGGCCAGCGCCCAGGTCCAGCTCGGCCAATCCGATGCCGCCAAAGCCCAGTACGAAGCCATGTTACCCACCACCGACCCGGTGGTGCTGAATAATCTTGCGTGGATCTATATGACCGAAGACGACCCCCGCGCCATAGAGCTGGCGCGCAAGGCAAATTCCGCAGCGCCGAAAAATCCCGATATAGAAGACACCCTGGGCTGGATCCTCGTCAACCTCGGCGAGCTGGAAGAAGGCCTGGATTATCTGCGCAGCAGCGCCCGGGTGCGCCCGGATAATGCCTCCGTGCAGTTCCACCTGGGGGTGGCCTACATGAAGATGGGTGAGCACGAAAACGCCATCCGCGCGCTGGAGAAAGCTCTGACCATCGGCGATTTTAATGAGGTCCGGGAAGCCAGAAAAATGCTGGAGCAACTTTCGTCCAGCTGAACGGCCGCGTTCTGCCGGCCGGCGCGCGACCGCCGGCATTTTGTCAGCGGCCGCCGAACATCCGTTTAAAGCCCGCTTACAACTAAGCACACTTCGCTGACAGCTATGTAGATAGTTTTCCCCGATACTGCCAGGTATCAAATCAACCAATCGGGAGAACAAGGTGGCAACCCCAGCAAAGGAAGATAAGGATTCATCCCCTAAGGTGCGCTCGGGCGAAGAAGCCAAAGTTTGGTACCGCAGCGACCGTGTCTTTCACAGCGACGGTGCCTGGTACTTCCACACGCGTGAGGGTGTGGATATAGGCCCCTTCAGTTGCCACTTTGACGCTGAACTGGAAAGCAGCATTCTCATCAACAAACTGCGTGAAACACCTTACGACCAGATGTACCGGGTGATTCATGCGCACAGTGTTGAAACCCAGGGTAGCGCGGGCATGTTGAATTCCCCGGCATTTACCGACTACCTGGTGGAAACGGGCGGCGTTGAGCTGCTGGCGGACGTCCCCATGTCAGCGCGGGCGCGCTGATTCCGCCGTAACGGTTTGGCGGCGCGCCGAGAGCAAGGGCAGCTACTGTCCTTGGAAGTGTGGGGTTCTCTTCTCTCGAAAGGCGCGCCGCCCTTCTTTATAGTCTTCGCTGTCAAAACAGCCGTCCACCTGGGCGCGCACCAGCGCCACTTCATCCTCCCTGCCGCCACGTTCCCAGGCGTTGATGGCGGCCTTGGCCGCGCGCACCGTTAACGGCGCGTTCCCGGCAATGCGCCGGGCGTACGCCAGGCACTTGGCCTCAATCTCTTCACGGCTTTCGACAAAATTGATCAAACCCATCTGCAGGGCTTCATCCGCCGGCATAAAGCGGGCGCTGAACATGATATCTCTGGCGCGGCTGGGGCCCACCACCCGCGCCAGTTTGGCCAGGCCCTCGTACTCGTAGCCCAGCCCCAGTTTTGCCGCCGGTATGCCGAAGGTGGCGTCCGGCGTGGCAATACGGATATCCGCGGACAGCGCGGTGGCCAGGCCGCCGCCGATACAATAGCCCTCAATCAGCGCCAACAGCGGTTTTTCGGACTTGTTCAGCCAGTGATTGGCGCGCCCGGCCACTTCAGCGTATTCATCTTTCTGCTTTTTGTTGGCGCGCTTGCTGTCGAATTCGGAAATATCAGCTCCGGAGACAAAAGCCTTGCCGCCGGCGCCGCGCATGACAATCACGCGCACGTCCGGATTTTCCGCGTAGTGGGCCAGGATATCGCCGATACCCTGCCACATCTCCAGCGACAGGGCGTTATGCCGCTGGGGACTGTTAAAAATCATCCAGCCCACGCCGTCCTCGATACGGGCTAGCATGCGGGTGGTGTTGAGTTGTAGAGACATAGTTAAGCTTGCAGTTGTTGTTCGATCTGCCGGGCCCGGGCGAGGATTTTTCTGGCCCGGGTGAGGTGCGGCACGTCTACCATTTTGCCCTCGAAGCTGATGGCCATCAGGCCCTGCTGTTCAGCTTCGGCAAACGCTTCGGTAAGGCGGGTGGCTTCGTCAATCTCCTCAGCGCTGGGTGAGAACACCTCGTTGACAATTTCAATCTGGTTAGGGTGAATGGTGATTTTGCCGGTGTAGCCCATCCACGCCGCTTCCTGGCAGTCCGCGCGCAGACCGGCGCTGTCGTTAAAGTCCACATAGACCGTATCCACCGGCTGCACGCCGCCGGCGGCGGCGCTCAGCAAGGTCATATTGCGGCAGTGTTTATACAACTCCAGATAACTGCCGTCGGGCCGCCGGTTGCGCGGCGCGCCGAGGGCCGCGGACAGATCTTCAGCACCCCAGGACATGGCCACCACCCGGCGGCACTCAGCAAAGGTGGAGACGTTTAAGGCGCCCTGCGGGGTTTCGGTGGATACCAGGATCAGGCCCACGCTGTTCTCAGCATGGCCGTACTGCTGCTCCCAGTGGCTGAGCCTGGCGCTGATGATGTGCAACTCGTCAATGGTGGACACCTTCGGCACAACATAGGCGTCCGGCGCGTGGCGCATGGTCTCTTCAAGGTCTTTTAAACCCCAGGGTGTATCCAGGGGGTTCATGCGCACGGTGCGCTCTTTGCCCTTGAAGTCCACATCCCCCAGCCAGTTGCTGACCACTTTGCGGGCTTCATCCTTACGGTCCGGCGTAACCGCGTCTTCCAGGTCCAGGATCAGGCAGTCTGCCGCGCTGCTGATGGATTTGTGCAGCATTTTCTCGTTGGCGCCGGGCACAAAGTGACACGAGCGGCGCAGCCGGTCGGCCCCCGCGGTGCGTTCCCGGTTCACGCCGGCTGCCTCATCATCATGGCGCCGCGGATGCAGCTGCAGACCACCTCGCCGCGCTGGTTGGTGGCGGTATGCTCAAAGGTGACGATGCCGCGGTCCGGCTTGGACTTGCTTTCGCGCTTGTCGATGACCTTGCTGTGCGCGGTCAGGGTGTCGCCGATAAACACCGGATTGGGAAAATTGGTTTTGTCGAAGCCGAGGTTACCCAGCGTGGTACCCAGGGTGGTATCACCCACCGACAACCCCACCACCAGCCCCAGGGTGAAGATACTGTTGACGAGAATCTGCCCGTGCACGGAATTGCGCGCAAACTCAGCGTCCAGATGCAGCGGCTGCGGATTCAGGGTCAGGGTGCTGAACAGCAGATTGTCGGTTTCGGTGACGGTGCGCGACGGCTGATGGTCGAACTGGTCGCCCACGTTCAATTCCTCAAAGTACTTACCAGGCATATCTTCCCCGCATTAACAATGTGCTCCCTCAGCCGATACAAATTACAATGGCTGGGCATAAAAACCAAACGGAACGAGTCATGGATTTTGAGCTTACCGCGGAACAGCACCTTATCAGAGAGTCGGTGGGAAAATTGTGCGGCGACTTCCCCGATGAGTACTGGTCGGCGAAAGACAAAGCGCACGAGTTTCCCTGGGATTTCTATAACGCTATGGCGGAAGCGGGTTGGCTGGGCATAGCCATCCCTGAGGCCTACGGCGGCAGCGGCCGCGGCATTACCGAAGCCAGCCTGGTGCTGGAAACAGTGGCCGCCAGCGGTGCCGCCATGAACGGCGCCACCCCCCTGCACCTGTCTATTTTCGGCATGGAACCGGTGGTGAAATACGGTTCGGAGGAGATGAAGCAGAAATACCTGCCGCCGGTGGCCAGCGGTGATCTGCATGTGGCTTTTGGCGTCACCGAGCCGGACGCCGGCACCGATACCACCAGCATCACCACCGCGGCGCGCCTCGATGGCGACAACTATATCGTCAAGGGCCGCAAAGTCTGGACCACCAAGGCGCTGATTGCGGAAAAAGTGCTGCTGCTGGTGCGCACTACCGCGCGCGAAGATCTGCAGAAGCGTACCGACGGCTTAACTCTGTTGCTGGCGGATCTGCAGCGTGACGAGGTGACCATTTCCCCCATCGACAAACTCGGCAGGAACGCGGTGGCCACCTGTGAGGTGGTTTACGACGATTTGCCGGTGCAGGTCACGGACCGGGTCGGGGAAGAAGGCAAAGGTTTCAAGTATCTGCTTTCGGGCTTAAACGCGGAGCGGGTGCTGATCGCTTCGGAAGCGCTGGGCATCGGCCGCGCGGCGCTGCGCCGGGCGGTGAACTACGCCAACGAAAGGGTTGTATTCGGCCGGCCCATCGGCAAGAACCAGGGTGTGGCGTTTCCCCTGGCGGAAGCGAAAATGCGGCTGGATGCCGCTGAGCTGATGGTGCGCAAGGCGGCCTGGCTGCTGGATCACGACCAGCCCTGCGGCGCGGAAGCGAACATGGCGAAGTGGCTGGCCGCGGATGCCGCGTTTCAGGCAGCGGACCAGGCGCTGCAGACCCATGGCGGCTTCGGCTATGCCACCGAGTATCACGTCGAGCGCTACTGGCGGGAAGCCCGGCTGATGAAAATTGCGCCTATTTCCCAGGAAATGATTCAGAATTTTGTCAGCGAACACGTGCTGGAACTGCCGCGCTCTTATTAGGGGCCCGGTCAGTAGCGTTGCAAATCAGCGGCTGAGTTTTTTGCGTTTGTTTTCCACATAGTCAACCAGGATGTACTCACCCAGTTGATCCGGTGATGTATAGAACACCCGGCCGCCGTTGATGCGCGCCACTTCCTGCATAAATGCCCGCAGATAGTCGCTGGACTCCAGCATGAAGGTATTGATGGCGATACCCTTGGTGGTGCAGCGCTTCACCGCGCGGAACGTGGCGCGGATGGTCTGCGGCGTGGGCGGGTAAGCAAATATGGCTTCCCCCTGCTCCAGGTGGGCGGTGGGCTCGCCGTCGGAAATCATGATGATCTGCTTGCTGCCGTTGGGGTGCTTGGCCAGCAGCTTCTCCGCCAGCAGCAGCGCATGCTGCATGTTGGTGCCCAGCACATACTCGTCCCACTGCAGATACGGCAGGTCGTGTGCTTTCAGTTCCTTGGCGTAAGCGGCAAAGCCGATGATGTAAAAGCTGTCTTTCGGATACTGGCTGGTGATCAGGTTGTGTAACGCCAGCGCTACTTTTTTTGCCGCCTGGAAAGAACCCCGTAACGCCATGGACCAGGACAGGTCCACCAGCATTGCGGTGGCGGTGGAGGTGATGGTTTCGCTGCGGTAGATCTCAAAGTCTTCGGGCTGCAGCCGCACCGGCGCCCCCGGGCCGTTGCGGTCTATGGCATTACGCAGCGTGCGCGGCATATGCAGGTGGAACGGGTCGCCGAATTCATACGGCTTGGTCTGCTCAATCCGCTCGCCGAAGCGTCCCTCTTCGGGAATGGCGTGGTTGCCCAGGCTCTGGCGCTTCAGGCGCGCATATATCTCTCCCAGCGCTTTCTGTCCGATCATGCGCGAGCCCCGCGGTGTCAGCTCCCAGCCGTTGTCGTCGGTGGGCCGCACATAGCCGGCGTCTTCGAGCATTTTCATCAGCTTTTCCAGCTCGTCCAGCTGGTCGGCGGGCTCGTCTCCCATCAGGTCGCGCAGCAGGTCCTTGTCGATGCCGTCCAGATCGCCGCGGCGTTCCGCGCCCTGCATCTGTTCCAGCAACTCGTCCATTTCGTGCATTTCCTGCATCAGCCGCATGGCCGCTTCCAGGTCCAGGTTTTCATTGCCGCCGAAGCGGTAGCGCTGCCCTTCCGGATTGAGAAAATCCAGTTCCTTGGCCAGTTTGGCCATTTCCGCTTCCAGCTCCGGGTCGCCGAAACGGCCGGCAAACATTTCCTGCAGGGCGGCGCGCTGCTCCGGCGACAGCGAATTCATCAGCGATTGGGCGGCGGCCATCTGCTTGCGCATCTGCTCCAGCAGCTCGTCCAGGGACTGCGGCGGGTTGTCGCCGAACATGTCGCCGAACTCGTCCATAAACTGCTCAAAGCCCGGGTCTTCACCGGCAATTTTTTTCACCAGCATGTCGTTCAGCGCTTTGACCATGTCTTTCATGCGCTGGATATCGCCGTCCGACATGTTCTCCACCATGTTTTCAATGTCCTTGAAGAAGGTATTGGTCATGGCTTTGCGCAGCTCGTTCAACAGCTCTATGAATTTTTTCTGCGCATCCGGGTTGATGAATTCAAACTTTTCCAGGGTGTTGATCTGGGAAGGGATATCGTCCGGCAAGTTGTCCAGGGTCTGTTCATTGCGCTCGGCAATGTCTTTTAACAGGGAATCACTGAAACTGTTCTGGTCGCTGTTATCAGCGGAGCCCTTCTCCTTCCACTCGGCAATCCGGTCGCGCTCCATCTGGATAATTTCTTCCAGGCGGGCGCGGAAGTCTTCGAAGATGGAATCCAGATTAAACTGCTTCAGCTGCCGCTGCTTCTGTTCCTTAAGCTGGCGGATCATGTCGCGCAGGCCCTGCATATATCCGCCCTGGGGCATCTGCATGCCCCGCGACATGAGGTTGCGCATGGCCCAGCGCAGGTCGCCGTATTCGATCAGGTCGTCCGCCAGGGCTTTCATCACTTCATCTGCATCAAAGCCGGGCAGTTGACTGCCGTCCCAGGCGCTGTAGCGTTTGCGTGGAGCAGAGGGTGATCTGGCCATAGACTTCCCGTTTATCCCGAATAAGTAGCGCGGCCCGATACCGCGTACTTGTTTAACAGCTTGTTCAGGTGCAGGCCTTCGAGAATAAACTCCACCTCGCTGGCCCGGCTGGCGCTGGTGTCCGCGGTGATGCGTTCCGCCAGCCCCGGAATTTTGTCGATAATCACTTCGTAATCTTCAGCGTACACCGCTTCGCCGATCTCGATGGTCAGGCCGTCGTTAAAAGCGTCCGCGATCACTTTCAGGTCCTGCAGCTCATGATGATGATCAAACACCGCCTTGGTGGCGGCCTGAATGATCCTGGTGGTGATCTTGTCTTCCTGGCCGTCTTCCATGGATTCAAATTCAACTTTGCCCTGGAAGGACGCGGTGATGTAGTCCAGATCGGAAATGCGCGGCGCCACCTCAGCTTCGTTCAGCACCAGCGCGCGGCGGAACGCATTAGCCACCATGGCTTCAAAGTTGCTGATGCTGGCCCGCACCGAGACTCCGGAGCTCTGATTGATATCCGGCGACTTGCGCGCGTGATGGGTGACCTCAGCAATGATCTCTTTCATGTAGGCGGGCACATTGAGCGTGTAATCCGGCAGCTCCAGCACATTGGCTTCCTGCTCGATGATTTCAATTTCCTGGTGGATGTATTCCGGATAGTGAGTGCGGATCTGGGCGCCGTAACGGTCCTTCAGCGGCGTAATAATGCGCCCGCGGTTGGTGTAGTCCTCCGGGTTGGCGGTGGCGAGGATAAATACATCCACCGGCAGCCGCACCTTGTGCCCGCGTATCTGCACGTCGCGCTCTTCCAGCAGATTCAACAGGCCCACCTGTATGCGTTCCGCCAGATCGGGCAACTCGTTAATGGCAAAAATGCCCTTGTTCATGCGCGGTACCAGGCCGTAGTGCAGCGTCAGTTCATCAGACAGGTAACGGCCTTCCGCGACTTTGATCGGGTCAACTTCACCAATAATGTCGGCAATGGTGATGTCCGGGGTGGCCAGTTTTTCGCCGTAGCGGTCCTCCCGGGCCAGCCAGCCGATTGGAGTGCTGTCACCCAACTCCTGGATCAGGGTGCGGCACGCCTTGGTGATGGGATTAAACGGATCCTCGGGAATTTCCATGCCTTCCACCACCGGCAGGTACGGGTCCAACAGGCTGGTTAAGCTTCTGACAATACGCGACTTGGCCTGGCCGCGCTCGCCGAGAAAAATGATGTCCTGGCAGCCGAGAATGGCGTTGGTAATCTGCGGGATGACGGTGTCTTCGTAACCGATCACTTCCGGAAACAATGGTTCTCCGCGGGAAAGTTTCAGGATCAGGTTGTCTCGGATTTCCTCTTTGATGGGTCGGGATTGATAGCCGCTGGCCCGCAGTTCGCCCAGAGTTGTTGATTTCGGCTGGTCTGAAGAGTCAGTCGGCACTTCCGGTTTCCTATCTAGTGACACACATCGCGCGTTAGGAGTCTACGATGGATACTGCTACAGCGCTACAATAAACCGACAACTAGCTTTTGTAATTCAGGCACCAGTTCCGCTTCCACCCAGGGATTGCGCCGCAGCCACAGGGTATTGCGGGGGCTCGGATGGGGCAGGGGTACGCGGGCCGGCAGGTGGCTGCGCCAGCCTGCCACCACCTGGGTTAATGTATGGCCCCGGGGCGGCTGCAAATGCCAGTCCACGGCATAACGCCCCACCAGCACGGTGAGTTCCACGTTCTTCAGGTGTGCCAGCAGGGCGCTGCGCCAGGTTTGCGCGCATTCGGGCCGCGGCGGCAGATCGCCGCCTTTGCCGCGGCCGGGGTAACAGAAACCCATGGGCACCAGGGCAATTTTTGAGGCATCGTAAAACTGTTGTTTGCTGACCCCCAGCCAGCCGCGCAGCCGTTCACCGCTGGGGTCGTCAAAGGGAATACCGGATTTGTGCACGGCGGTACCCGGCGCCTGGCCAACCACCAGAATTCTGGCGCTGGGCAGCGCCTGGAACACCGGCCGCGGTCCCAGCGGCAGATGCTCCGCGCACAGCCGGCAGGCGCGGATGTCGCTGGCCAGCTTGCGGAAGCTCACGCGTTGGCGCGTTGGGTGGGTTTGCCCAATAGACGGTCGGACACGATACGCAGTTGAATTTCGCTGGTGCCTTCAAATATTTTTGTCAGCCGCGCATCCCGCCAGTAGCGTTCCATGGCATGCAGCTTGGTATACCCGGCGCCGCCCAGTATCTGCAGGCCGTCGGACGTGACCCGTTCGGCCATCTCCGCGGCAAACCACTTCAGCATGGACGCTTCTTTGTCACAGGTCAGGCCGCTGTCCATTTTGGTGGCCACGTCGTACATCAATGCCCTGGCGGCTTCAATCTCAGCAGCCATGCGTGCCAGCTTAAAACGGGTCTCCTGGAAATCACTGATCGGCACGCCGAACTGCACCCGCTCCCGGGCGTACGCGCCGGCATCTTCCAGGGCGCCCCGGGCCAGACCGATGGACCGGGCGGCGGTATGGGCGCGGGCCACATTCAGCATGTTCACTGTGTTTTTGAAGCCTTCGCTGGCGCCGCCGGTGATGATGTTCTCCTTGGGGATGCGGCACTCATCAAAGGCCAGCTCAAAGGTATTCCAGCCGAAGTAGCCGATTTTCGGGATCGCTGACCCCTGGCAGCCCGGCGGTAGTTCACCGCGGGGCTTTTCGATGATAAATGAGCGCAGGCCCTTGTATTTGGCTTCTTCACCCGGGGCTTCAACCCGCGCCAGCAAATTGATGTAATCGGCTTCGTCAGCAAAGGTGCACCAGTATTTGTTGCCGGTGATCACCCATTCGTCACCGTCCAGTACGGCTTTGCAGCTCACCGCCGCCAGGTCGCTGCCGACATTGGGTTCCGACAGCGATACCGCCGCCAGGTAGTCACCCTGCGCTGCCCGGGCGGTCAGGTCGCGGCGTTTTTCTTCGGGCCAGCCGCCCACGGACATCAATGACGAGGCCCGGGCGATGATGCTGGCTACACTCATCCAGCCCCGGGCCAGTTCTTCCGCGATCAGGCAGTACTCGAATACACCCAGCCCCAGCCCGCCGTGCTCCTCGGGCATGCGGATGCCAAAATAGCCCATTTCGCCCAGCTTGCGCCGCAGCTCCATGGGGATTTTGCCCTGCACCGGATCCAGCTCGTTGGCCACCGGCAGCACTTCGCGCATGCTGAAGTCCCGCGCCACCTCCTGGATCATGCTGCGTTCGTCGGTCATATAGTGTTCTGTCATCACAGGCTCCGGTAGCTTGCGGGGAGCTAGACGCCGATCAGGTCGGCGCGGTCGATAATGTTCTGCACGATGCGGATGCTTGCCGCATCCACCATTACCCCATCGACGTTGATCGCCCCCAGGCCCTCAGCCAGGGCCTGATCGTAAGCTTCCTTCTGCTTGCGCGCGGTGGCGATATCCTCAGCGCTGGGGGCAAAGACCTCCTGGGCAATATCCACCTGGCTGGGATGGATAGCCCACTTACCCACCATGCCCAGGATCAGCGAGCGTTCCGCTTCTTTGCGGTAAGCTTCAGCGTTACGGAAGTTGGCATAGGGCCCGTCAACCGGATCGATACCGTTGGCGCGGCAGGCGATGGTCATCTTGTAACGGGGATAGTGCCAGATGTCAGGCGGATAGCCGCCGGTGCTGCCGACCGCGGACAACTGCATCTGCTGGCTGGCGGAATAATCGCCCATGCCGAATATGAGGCACTCCAGGCGGTCCGAGCAGGCGGCAATTTCTTCCACATTCATCATGCCTTCCACTTCTTCGATCAGGCATTCGATGCCGATGCGTTTTTTCAAGCCCAGCTTTTTCTCCAGCTGATCGATCAGCAGATGTACAAAGCGCACATCCGCGGCGCTTTTGGCTTTGGTCAGCATGATGGTGTCGAGGTTTTCACCGGCGCCGGTGATCACCTCAATGATGTCGTCATGGCACCACTCGGTTTCCACATCGTTGATGCGCACACACACGGTGCGGGGCCGCCAATCAAGATTGTTCAGGGCATCCACAATCATGCCGCGGGCAGCGGGTTTGGCGCTGGGGGCCACGGCGTCTTCGAGATCCAGGAATACGTGGTCCAGTTCCAGAGCGGCGGCCTTGGTCATCATCTTTTCTGAACTTCCGGGCACGGAAAGCTGGCAGCGCCGTGCGCGTGCGGGTTGTTTACTCATAAGTCCCCCATTTGTTTAGAAGCAAATTTAAAAGCGGATATATCTATCGTTGTGCATGCGCGGCCCCGGCATCAGGCGGCCAGGGCTGCAAAAAACGGACTGAGATCCTGCTGGGCCTCCAGCTTGCGGCAGTAGTTGATGATCTCGTTGCAGCGCTGCTCGCCGATCCGCGGCGTGCTTAAGGTGCGGAACTTGTGTATCAGCTTATCCCACTGCGCGTCCAGATCGGTCATCGGAACGGCGACGTTAAATGCTTCGGTAAAAGTCTCGCCGTCAGCGGTTTCGATGCTGACGATGGTGTCCGGATTGGGTTGGGTATGGGCCCGCACCTCAACCAGATCGCGAAATTTCACCAGCTGCGGATCCTGGGTGAGTTGGTCGGTAAAAATGTCAATGCTGGAGGTGTCCACCCCGGCCAGGGTCATGGCGGTGGTGAAGCGTAAGCTGAATTTCGCTTCCAGGCCGGTGGCCGGGGCCTGAATATTACAGACTTTGAAGTGGCCCCGGTCTACCTGCAGGGTAACCGCTTTGATCTGGTTGGGATCAAAGGCGTTGCTGCGGCACAGGCGGCTGGTGGCTTCGATGGCGGAATGGGTCAGATAGCAGGCGGCGTGGTACTTAAAACAAATGTCAGGGACAAAGGAGTCTACCGCCAGGGCCGCGGCAAATTTTTCCGGGTCGGCGGATTCCGCCTGGGTATCCAGAAAACCCTGCTCAACTTCCAGAATATTCTCCCGGCTGGAGAAACCCCTGGCGGCCAGGCTGGCGGCCTGGGTGCCGGTAGCCGCTGCATGGCCGGCGTGCAGGGGCTTACACATGGTGCCGAACTGGGACTTCAAACCTGCCGCCTGGGTGCCGGCGATACCTAACGCCCGCGCGGTAGC
>JANQOA010000170.1 GCA_028279305.1 Pseudomonadales bacterium | reverse complement strand
AGCTGCGGTTCGCGGGCATCGTAGTAAGGGTCGGTTAACGCCTGCACCGCGCCGGCAGCGTCTACCCGGAACAGTGTGCCCTGCAGGCTCAACACCCGCTGGGGCTGGTCCGGGTTGGCGGCCACCGCCAGATTGGTGCCTTCCGTCAGCGTCACGCTGACGGTACGGGTAAGCAGCCCCGCCGCTTCGGCTGCGGCCGGTTCTGCCTCTGCAGCCGTGTTTTGTCCGCTATCCTGTTCCGCGCCGCAGGCCGCCAGCAGGACTATAAACGCGGCGCCTGACAGCCGGCGCAGGCCGTCAACCTCCACTTTGCGCCTGATCACCGTCCTCTGCAGCCGGCTTCGACAAATCCGGCGCGTGGTGCGCGGGCATGGCTGCCTGCCCTTCACCCTGCTCCGACATCGCCGCCACGGCTTTTTCGTTTTCCATGATTTTGGCCATGATCGCCGCACCGGCGCGGTCAAAGGACTCGCGGTTTTCAATGACATGACGCTGGGATTCCCGGTAACCGTCCAGCATACCGTTCACTTCGGGAATCACGTAGCGGGCCACCATGTCCCAGCTGCGCAGCGTAGCCTCGCGGTTGGCCCAGTCGTGGGCAAATCCGATCACCGTGCCGAAACCACCGGTCAATTGCTGCATGTCGCGGACCGCCTTGATGAGATCGTCGGGGGTGCCGATCACCGCGCCGCCGCCCTCCACGCCGGCTTCTTCAACCGCCGCGTCAGCGTTATCGTAAGCGGTGGCGCCGGGCCGCATCAGGGTGCCTACCGTGTATTCATTGTGCCAGCGGAACAAGCCTTCTTTAGCTTCCGCGCGGGCCTGTTCGCGGGTCTCGGCAATATGCCAGGACATCACCACACGCCAGTTGTCGCGGCTGACCTGGTGGCCGTGTTTGCCGCCGGATTCTTCCGCAAAACCCCATTGAGTGGGCAGCGCCTGCAAGCCGGCTGACGACATCGAACCGATGGACAACACGCCGGTGCCGTGTTTGCCGGCCAGGGTCATGCCGGACGGGCTGATCATGCTGGCCACCGCAAACGGCATGTCTTCCTGCAGGGGCAGCAACTGCAAACGGGCGTCCGTCAGGGTAAACCAGTCGCTTTCGTGGCTGAAGCGGTCTTCCCCGGCCAGCAGCCGGCGGATCACGCCGATGGCTTCATCCTGCCGGTCGCGCTGCACCATGGGATCGATGCCCAGGGTGTAAGCATCCGACGGCAGCGCGCCGGGCCCGGAGCCGAAAATCACCCGCCCGCGGGTCATGTGGTCCAGCTGCACCAGACGCTGGGCAACGTTAAACGGATGGTGGTACGGCAGCGAGATCACCCCGGTGCCGAGCATAATGCGGTGGGTGCGCTCCCCTGCCGCAGCCAGGAACAGTTCCGGGCTGGCAATCACCTCCCAGCCTGTGGAATGGTGCTCGCCGCACCAGAATTCGTCATAACCGAGCTTGTCGAGATGTTCCGCCAGCTCCAGATCCCGCTGAAGTTGTAAAGTGGGGTGCTCACCAATCGGGTGATGCGGCGCTACAAAACCGCCAAATTTGATCCGAGCCATATTCCTTCCCATAGATTGCGTGTATACCAACCCCCATTATATGCAGATTCCAAACTGTTTCAGGGCACACTATTTGCTACTATTTTTGTCCATTCTGGGCTGCAACTTGTACAGAAAACGGCCGCTGCGAGGAGGAAAAACGACATGAGCCGCCAATTGCTGATCGATATGGCTAAACACAACATCCAGCACTGCAAGGACGGCACTGTTGCCCGGGCGGAAGCCGTTTGCGAGGTACCCGCCGCCCACTACTACGACGCTGAGCACTGGCAGGCGGAAATGGAAAAAGTGTTCCGGCGCATGCCGCTGATGCTGGCGCTGACCTGTGAGATGCCGGACCCGGGCGACTACCGCGCCTGCGAAGCGGGCGGCGTGCCTATTCTGATCTGCCGTGACAAAGCGGGCGAAGTGCAGGCGTTTCTGAACATGTGCGCGCACCGCGGGGCGCAGATCATGGAACAGGGTAACGGCAACACCCACCGTTTTACCTGCCCCTATCACGCCTGGACGTACAACCACCAGGGAGAATTGATAGGTATCTTCTCCGAAAAAGAATTTGGCCAGATCGATAAGTCCTGCCACGGCCTGCGTAAATTGCCGGTATTGGAGCGGGCCGGCTTGATCTGGGTGATCCCCAACCCGGATTCGGATCTGAGCATTGAGGCTTTTCTATCCGGCTACGATGACATGCTGGCGCATTTCGACTTCGCCAACTGGCATCTGTTCTCGCGCCGCAGCCTACCCGGCCCCAACTGGAAAATTGCCTACGACGGCTATCTGGATCTATACCACCTGCCGATCCTGCACAAAAACAGCTTCGGGCCAAATTTCCCTCATAAATCAATGTATTACGCCTGGGGCCCACACCAGCGGGTAGCTTCTCCGGACCCCAGCCTGCTGGAGTATGAAGGTGTTGACGAAGACCAGTGGGATACCACCCGGCTGCTGTCCGGGGTGTGGACCATTTTCCCCCATGTTTCCATTGCATCTTTTGACGGCGGCGGCCGCGGCGTGATGTTGTCCCAATTGTTCCCCGGCGAAACACCCGGCACCTCCATTACCGTGCAGAACTACGTCATGGAAAAAGAGCCTGATGAAGAACAGGCGGCCAACGCTCATGAGCAGTTTGCTTTCCTGGAAAAAGTGGTGCGGGACGAAGACTACGCCACCGGCCTGAAACAGCAGCGGGCGCTGGAAACCGGCTTTAAAGATCATGTGCTGTTCGGGCGCAACGAGGAAGGCGGCCAACGCTTCCACGGCTGGGTGGAAAAGCTGCTGCAAACCGAAGACAGTGACCTGAACAACCTCTTCAACGGTGCCCAGGGGCCCAGCTTCTAGGCCGCGCCGGCGGGCTGCCGTGCGCAAGGCGGCAGCTTGAATTGGAACATTCCGCCCCCATTTTTGTCTGATGCCTGCCGGTGACGCCCGTGGCGCCCCGGTTCGGGCTTGGCACCCGGGCCTTATGCCCGTTTGCGGTGGTCTTATGCCCGCCGGCGGCGGTTGCCTGCACCGCTGAAGTGAATAAAATGGCGCGGCCCGCAGCGGACACTCAATAGCAAAACCGCTCATAGAAAGACTGCTTTTAGCAAGACAAGGCTGATTACGTTATGGCTGATACCCAACATCACAGACTGATTGTGCTCGGTTCCGGACCGGCCGGCTACACCGCGGCGTTGTATGCCGCCCGCGCCAATTTGAAGCCGGCGTTAATCACCGGCGTGGAAGTGGGCGGGCAGCTCACCACGACCACGGAAGTGGAAAACTGGCCCGGCGGGCACGCGGAGTTGCAGGGTCCGGAACTGATGATGCAGATGTCCGAACATGTGGAGCGCTTCGATGCCCAGATCATCAACGACCACATCCACACCGCGGACGTGTCTCAGCGGCCGTTTCAACTGCAGGGTGACCAGGCCACCTACACCTGTGACGCCTTGATCATCGCAACCGGCGCCTCAGCCAAATATCTGGGCCTGGACAGTGAAGAAAACTACAAGGGCCGCGGGGTCAGCGCCTGCGCCACCTGTGACGGTTTCTTTTACCGCGGCCAGGATGTGGCGGTTATCGGCGGCGGCAACACTGCCGCTGAAGAAGCCCTGTATCTGGCCAACATCACCAACAAGGTTTACCTGGTGCACCGCCGTGATGAAATGCGCGCGGAGAAGATCCTGCAGGACCGTCTGTTTGCCAAAGAGAATATCGAGCCGGTCTGGAATCACCAGCTGGCAGAGGTGCTGGGTGACGAAAGCGGCGTAACCGGCGTGCGCTTAGCCGCCAACGAAGGCGCGGATAAGAGCCTGGACCTGACTGGGGTGTTTATTGCGATCGGACACACCCCTAACACCGACATATTTGCCGGCCAGTTGGACATGCATAACGGCTATATCAGAATTGTCAGTGGAACCGAGGGAAACGCCACCGCCACCAGCGTCCCCGGCGTATTTGCCGCCGGTGACGTGGCTGATCATATCTACCGCCAGGCCATCACCAGCGCCGGCTTCGGCTGCATGGCCGCGCTGGATGCGGAAAAGTACCTGGACGCGCTGGCTGGTTAGTTCCGTCCGGAAAAAGGTCTTCCTGGCCCTTTCTTTCCTAGTTAAGCCGGCGCGTACTGCAGCAGCACCCGGTCACCGCTGGCCAGACCTTTTCTGAACCTGGGCCCCCAGGTACCCCATTCGTCGCTGTACTTGTTGCCGAACAACACCAGGATGCGCGCATGTTCGTCAGCATCGGTGACCATGCTGGCATTGGCAAAGTGGGACGGCAGATCACGGTACTTGCCGCCGGAACTCTGCCACTGACCCACATCACCCACCCACACCTGGGTGCGTACCAGACCTTTGTCCACCGCCCGGGCGCGCCAGGCTTTCTTGTCCGTGACCACCAGCTGATTGGCGCCATCCTGCACATACCACACTTCCGCCTGGCAACGGCTTAACGCGCCGTTGGACTTCAGCGGTGACAGATAAATCAGCGGTGATTCTTCCTCTTCCGCGTGCAGGGGGATGTGCGCGGCGGTCAACAGGCCGCCAGCCAGCACCGCGCCGGTATGCATAAAGTGTCGTCTATTCATGTGTGTCTCCTTTTCTACTGGGGCCGGCTTAAGCCTGCACCGCCGGGATCTTCTCTGCGATTTTTGCGGACCAGATTTTCGGCCCTTCGATATGCACGGATTCGCCGCGGGCATCCACCCCCACCGTCACCGGCATGTCTTTTACCTCAAATTCGTAGATGGC
>JANQOA010000163.1 GCA_028279305.1 Pseudomonadales bacterium | reverse complement strand
ATGCCAGGTTTGCTTGCCTTTGCCACCCGCGGCAGCATCTTCTCCGGCAACTCCGGAGGCACGCGCAGCATCAATGTTGACATCAGCGCACCGGATCTGCCGACCCTGTTTACCGCCAGCTTTGATGCTTTTGTTAAAGCGCGCGGGCTGTTTGACAACCCCCAGGTGCGGCCCGACCCGTCCAACCTGACCATGGGGCAACCCCTGCTGGAGATCCGGCCGGACTGGGAGCGCGCCGCGGAGCTGGGGGTGGACCCGGCTGATCTGGGTTATACGGTATGGGCCTACTCCGACGGTGCCTTTGTTGATGAGTTTTTCATGGAGGATGAAAAGATAGACATCTTCCTCTACTCAGCCGCCGGCAACATTCTGCATCCGCGGGATATCGACGAGGTCAGCCTGTATACTAACGCGGGTATTGTGGTGCCCCTGTCCGCGGTTGCGCAAGTCAGGGAGACGGTTAACACGGAAACCATCCGGCGGGTGGACGGCGAGCGTACAGTGACTTTGCGCATCGTGCCGCCGCGCTCGGTGGCGCTGGAAACAGCCATCGATAACGTCCGAAGCGAAATTGTGCAGGGCATGCGCGCCGACGGCAGCGTGCCGCCCCAGGTGCAGATGAGTATCAGCGGCGCCTCCGACCGCATGGAAACCACCCGCGATGCCCTCAGCGGCAATTTTGCGGTGGCGGTAGCCATCGCTTATCTGCTGTTGGTGGCGGTATTTTCCCATTGGGGTTATCCGTTGCTGATCATGACCGCCATTCCCATTGGCGTCAGCGGCGGCGTTGTTGGCCTGTGGTTGTTGAATGCCTTCGGCAGCCTGTTGGGAACGCTGGGCATGCCGGCGATTGTGCAGCCTTTTGACCTGATCACCATGTTGGGCTTTCTGGTACTGATCGGTACGGTGGTCAACAACCCCATCCTGATTGTCGAGCGTACCATGCGCAACTTGCGCAGTTCGCCCGGAAGGGTGGAGGAGGCCGTGTTGGAGGCGGTGCGCAGCCGCATCCGCCCCATCACCATGTCCATGGTAACCACCGTTTTCGGCCTGGCGCCGCTGGTATTTTTCCCCGGATCGGGCACGGAACTGTACCGCGGCCTGGGCGCCATCGTGCTGTTCGGGCTGCTGTTTTCCACCCTGGTGACCCTCACATTTGTGCCCTCCGCCCTGTCCCTGGTGCTGGACTGGCGGCCCGGCGCCCGCCGGGCGGCGCCGCAACCCACCGGCGACGCTTAAGCGTTTCATTGTTTCCGCTGTGTTTCCCCGGGGTTTCCGCAGTGCAGGTGGCGGATGCGGGGTTACGGTGCGGTTTGCTCGCTGTCCAAGAGGTGATAGGGTGATCTGCTGACAGGAGGGGAGTCTGATGGCACGTATTAACCTGAAAAAGGATCATGAACTGGAGCCGCACGCGCTGGAATCCGCGCGCGCGGTGGAAGCGGCCGGCGGGGATTCTTCCACCGTCCGCGGTCTGGCAAACAGCCAGGCTTTATTCGACAGCTACTTTAGATTCTACCTGCCGGCGCGCGCCGGAAAATCCGTACCCGAAGAGTTGATCGAACTGGTGCGGCTGAAGATTGCCCGTCATAACAACTGTTTTACCTGACTGAATGCGCGGCTTCTGCAGGGTGCAGAACACGATTTAAGCGAAGCAAAGATTGCGCAGCTTGACGAGCCGACCAACTCGTTCAGCGAGGCGGAGCGCATGGCGCTGGAATATGCGGACCTCATGGCGCTGGACCACCACAGCATCGACGATGATTTTTTCGCCCGCTTGCGCGAACACTTCAACGACGAACAGATTCTGGAGCTGGGCATGATGATTGGCCAGTTTATCGGTTTCGGCCGCCTGTTGATGGTCCTGGACCTGGAGTCCAAATTCTGCCCCGTGGAAACCGGAGACTGACTTGGCCGGCAACGGAAAGCTTGAAACCGGCCTGCTGTCGCTGGGTGATTTGCTGCCGGACCCGGCTACCGGCGAGTGCCGCTCTGAAGCCCAGCGCCACCGCACGCTGGTGGACCAGGCGGTGTTGGCGGAGCAGATCGGCATGCACTCCGTGCATCTGGGCGAGCATCACGGCAGCAGCTATCAGCTTTCAGCGCCGGCGGTGGTGCTGGCGGCCATAGGAGAACGCACCCGGCAACTGCGCCTGTCTACCGGCGTTACCCTGGTGGCAAATCTGGATCCGTTCCGGGTGGCTGAAGACTATGCCACCCTGGACGTGCTCAGCGGCGGCCGTGCCGAGATTGTTGCCGGCCGCGGCAGCCTGTTTGCGCGCACTTTTGAGATCTTCGGTCAGGATCCGAAACAGAGCCGGGCGCTGTTCACCGATCACGTGGAACTGCTGCTGGCGCTGCTGCGTAACGAGCAGGTGCACGCGGACGGCTTACGGCCTCTGCATGGCGAAACCAGCCGGCCGCGGCCGTTTGGCGAACTGCCGGTCTGGATTGGCGGGGGCACGTCAACTGAGAGTATCGATTTTGCAGCGCGCCTGGGTTGTCCGCTGATGCTGCCCAGTGTGTTTGCCGCCCCGCACGCTTTTGTGCCGCTGGCGGAACGTTACCGGGAACAATGGGCGGCGGCGGGACACCCGGGGGAGCCGGTGGTCGGCGGTTGTTTCCACACCCATGTTGCAGCCCGGTCCCAGCAGGCGCACAGCCGTTTTCCGGCGTGGTATCAGAACTACTGGGAGTGGGTACAGCAGCTCATCAAAGCCTATACACCCAACGCGGCGCAACTGCCTTTTGACTATGCGCAGATGGTTGAGGGGCCCGCTTTTGTCGGCAGCCCGGCGGAACTGGTGGAGCGCATTAACAGCACCAGAGAACTGCTGGGGTTACAGCGCATGATCTTCATGTTTGACATGGGCGGTATCCCCGACCAGGTTCTGTTCCCGGTGGTGGAGCTGTTCGGCGCGCAGGTGCTACCGCAGCTTTAAGCCGCTCTGCTCCGCAGTTTAAGCCCAGGCTGGCAGCGGTACCGGTTGGCCTTTAATGCGCTTTTTCAGGTACTGCTTTGCATCGTAGCTGCGCAGGGATGCACGCCATAAACGCAGCGGTTTGTTGGGGAACGCGGCCTGGTAAGCGGCGACAAAAAATTCCCGGTCCGGCCAGTCCAGCTTGTAGCAGATGCGGTTCAGGTCAGTATTGCGGTTGTAGCTTTTGTCGATGTGGGCGCGGCCGATGTCTATGGCGTAGATCTTTGGCGTGCCGCCATCCAACGTTATCAGCAGGTTGCCGGACGAAAGATCACGGTGAATAACGTGGCGCATATGCATGTTGGCAACAAAGCCGGCCACCAGGGTCAGCCACTCTTCTTTGCTGATGCCGCGGAAGCTCTGCTCCCCCAGGGCAAAAGCGGTGAACAGGTCCCGGGTGGAGAAGGCATCCTCCAGGTATTCACTGATGTAATAGTTGTCCGCCACCCCGGGGTTGGCGGAGCGTTCCGCGTACGCAATAGGCTGGGGTGTGTTTACCCCCCGGCGCAACATTTCCGTGGCATTGTTCCAGTGCCGCTTGCCCTTGCTGTCTTTAAACAGATAAGAGATGCGTTTGGCGCCGATCGCACGGTTCAGCTTAACGACCAGACCGCCGTTGCCGTTGGGGTTGTTCACCGTCCACAGCTTGTTGCGCTTGTCGCGCAGAATTTTCCCCACCGGCAGGCTGCTGATAGGGTCGGGTGCCAGCGCGTCGGCCTGCTTGTCGTTGCCGTGGCGTTTGATGTTGGCCACGCCGCGCCAGTCAGACAGGCCAAAATCCACCGGTTTCCAGCTGTTGTTTAAACCGTAGACGGTACCTTTGGGGCCCAGCGGCGCCAGGTTTCTGATCGCATGCGGAGTGGGCCGGAAAGGCGCCGCGCTGCGCGGCCAGGTCAACACCATCGGTGTTTCGCGGATGTGCCGCTGCGCGGTTTCATCCTGTAGAACGCCGCCGCACACCGACCGCGGCAGCGCATCCTCATAGTCTTGGGGATAAAGGGTGTACAGGTCGAAGGTCCAGCGGTCCGGCGCCCACAGGATGTGATGTTCGTTATCCTGATCAACAAATATAAAGTGGCACAGGCCTTCAATCCCGCAGAGTGCCTGCACGCACTCGCTGCCCTTTATCAGATTGGAGATAAACTTGAAGGCATGGAAACTCTGGGTGACGTCAAAATCCTCCACCCGGCCGCGCACCTTTGCGTAATGGGTGACGTTGTCGACCTCCGGGTAGCCTTTATTGCCGCAATCGATTAATCCGTCCCTGCCGTCGATTAATGGCCCCCAGTACAGCCGGTCCAGCTTGCCGGTAACCGCGCTGATGATCATGTAACGGGCCAGATAGTCAGCGCCTTTCTGCTGCGGCACGGTAGTCCAGCGGGCGAGGCGGCGGTGGGTCCAGCAGGTATAGGTGCAATAGGTGCCGGCGGCGCCGGATTTGCGGCCGATGTCAGCCAGGATGTTGATCTTCTTCACCAGGTTCAGGCGGGCAGCCTTGGCTAACAGTTTACCCAGGGCGCTGGGGTCATACGCTTCCGGCTGAACCGCCCGCTCCACAAACAGATTGTCGGTATGAATGTGTGGGGCAGCATGTATGCGGCGCATGCCGCGCATATAGGCGGCGTTAAAAAACGGTTCAAAATCCGAAATGTTGGGGCCGGCCAGTTCAAGGTTCAAGCCGCTGGCGGCCTGCGCCGCAATGCGCCATGCCTGTAGATAAGCGGCGGGTGTGTAACCTGACCAACGCGGCCGGTTCGGGGTGTTGCCAATCTCGATCACGGCCACCCGGTGGCCATAGGTGTGCAGAAAATTTTCGGCAAACTGCCGCCACTGTTGCTGAGCGTCAGCGCTGCGGTCGATACGGTCGGCGATGGACGGGTCCGGCACCAGCGCCACCATGACATCAAATTCTTCTGCCAGCAGCCGCTGCAAAAAACGCTCCGTATAGCTGCCGGGGGAGTTTGCCCCCCAGGCCAGGCGCACGTGCCGGATATCCGCTTCCTGCAGCTTATCGATGACATAGTCGTCGCAACTCTCCTGGGCGGACGTGGCGACATTGACGCCGATAAAATCGTCGGGTACCCGGGCGCTGAGGGGTGCATCGTAGGGCATGGTGAACCACGCCGGCACCTGGGAGACGCTCCATACCAGGTCCATGCCAAGCCTGAATTTTTCTTTAACCGCTGCGAGCGTCATCCGTGCGAGAATCTCCCCTCTCGTTTATGACAGGAGTGTCAAATATTAAGTGTTTATGACATTGCGGGAAAGGCTGGAAAGCTGGGGCGCGTATGATTCAAGTGGTTCGGAGACGCAGACTGCACAAGGGGTCGCGGGGTGCGGTGAGCCGGGTTCTGGTGGTGCTGGGCGTGTGGCTGGGTACCGCCTGCACGCCGCTGCACCCGGGTTCAAGTTCAACCGCCGCCATTGGTGATGTGCAGCTGCTGGCAGCGGAGCAATGGCAGGACAGGCATCAGCACCTGCTGGCCGCAACCGGGTTGCTGGATGCTCTGGGCGGATTATTGGCTGAGGGTACCATCACCGGCTACGACATTCGCAGCAGGGGGGTGTTGGCGGATTTCCATGCCCGGCCTGCGGTGATTTATTCCCATTCCAGCTTGCGCCACGTGCGCCAACTGGTTGAGTTGTTGGATGCGCATGGCGTACAGGGCAACCTGCAGGTTGCGCCCAAAATCTCCGGCTACCTTTACCGCGACGGCTGGGGCGCCGCCCCCGGTGATCTGGACGCGCTACCGGATGGCAGGAAGCTGGTGCAGGCGCGGGAAATTGCAACGCTGTTTATGTTTGATGACGCCGGGCAGAGGTTACGGTTTCACGAACTGGTGAGCCGCCATGCAAAACGGGACCGTGATGATCAGCCGGGCCTGCTGGATGACTCCTGGTGGCAGCCGTTCTATTACACCGGCAGCCCCATGCAGGGCTTCAAGCGCATTAACCTGGTTGTCGTGAGTACGCGCCGGCACGAAGCCACGCTGACCGTACTCGAGGACAACGCCCAGGCGGTGGTTGATGCGCTGGACGGCGCACCGTGGCCGCTGCGGGTGGAGCAGGTCTGGGTCAACCCGGCTTTTTTCCGCTTTCTGCAAGGGGGGTACAAATAGAATATGGGTCAATTGACGTTTATGCGCTGAACATCGATACTTAAGAAGTGCGTGTGTCCCAAGCCGTGGTTACAACAGTATGGACGCAAAGTAAGGAAAGCTGATGCACAACGAAGGGGGAAGGTTATGTACAAGGCGTTTTTGCTGCTTGTCATTCTGCTGCCGCTGCACGCGGCCGCTGCAACGTACCAGCAGGCCTATGAAAGCATGGCGGAAGACCCCGCCAACCCGCATAAATCATTTAATTTTGTTAAAACAGCGATCCGTGAAGGTGATATAACCGGCGCGGTAGGTGCGCTGGAGCGCATGCTGCGCATAGACCCTTCATTGTCCAACATTCAGCTCGAACTCGGGGTGTTGTACCTGCGTCTGGGGGCGCCGGCCGCGGCCGCGGAGTATATCAGCGCCGCCATGCGCTCGCCGGAAGTACCGGTATGGGTGCGCAACCGCGCCAAGTCTTTGCTGGCCATCGCCAATGAATCCAATCAGCGCCACCAGTTTGCTTTTTCCATCACCGGTACAACCGCGCATGACAGCAATGCCAACGCTGCACCAACAGATCCCGAAGTGCTGGTGGGCGGCGGTACCGGGCTTCTGGATGAAG
>JANQOA010000191.1 GCA_028279305.1 Pseudomonadales bacterium | reverse complement strand
ACCAGGTCCATGGTGCCCATGGCCCTGGTTAAACTCCACGGCGGCAATCCGGCCAACTTTCTTGATGTGGGCGGCGGCGCCACCAAGGAAGCGGTGGCGGAAGCGTTTAAGATCATTCTTTCCGACAATGCGGTAAAAGCGGTGTTGATCAACATCTTCGGCGGCATTGTCAGCTGCGCGATTATAGCTGAAGGCATCATCGGCGCGGTTGAGGAAGTAGGGGTGGAAGTGCCGGTAGTGGTGCGTTTCGAGGGTAACAATTCCGAACTGGGGCGCAAAACCCTGGCGGACAGCGGGTTGAATATTATCCCTGGGGAATCGCTGGTGGATGCGGTTGAAAAAGCGGTAGCCGCTGCGGGAGGCCGGGCATGAGTATTCTGATCGACAAAAACACCAAGGTCATCTGCCAGGGGTTCACGGGTTCCCAGGGCACCCTGCATAGCGAGCAGGCCATTGCTTACGGTACGCAACTGGTGGGCGGGGTGACGCCGGGCAAAGGCGGCGGCACCCATCTGGACCTTCCCATATTCGACACGGTGCGGCAGGCGGTGGAAGCCACCGGCGCCACCGCGTCAGTCATTTATGTACCCGCCGGTTTCTGCAAAGACTCCATTCTGGAAGCGCTGGACGCCGGCATAGAGTTGATTGTCTGCATCACGGAAGGCATTCCGACGCTGGACATGCTGGCGGTCAAAGCGCGGCTGGAAATCAGCAACGCGCGCATGATCGGCCCCAACTGTCCGGGTGTGATCACCCCCGGGGAGTGCAAAATCGGCATCATGCCCGGGGAGATCCATCTGCCCGGCAAGGTGGGGATCGTGTCACGCTCCGGCACCCTGACTTACGAAGCGGTGAAACAAACTACAGACCGCGGGTTTGGCCAGAGTTCCTGTGTGGGTATCGGCGGTGATCCCATTCCGGGCAGTCACTTCATCGACATTCTGGAACTGTTCCAGAACGATCCGGCCACTGAAGCCATTGTTATGGTGGGGGAAATCGGCGGTACCGCAGAAGAGGAGGCGGCCGCCTTTATCAAAGCCAACGTAACCAAACCGGTGGTGGGCTATATAGCCGGCGTCACCGCCCCCCCGGGCAAACGCATGGGTCACGCCGGTGCCATCATTGCCGGCGGCAAAGGTACGGCGGACGACAAATTTGCCGCGCTGAACGACGCCGGTGTGCGCACCGTGCGCAGCCTGGCTGAGATCGGCGACGCCCTGGCTGAAGCCACCGGCTGGAGTTGACCGCGGCGGGCAGGTGCCGGTGCGCCTGCCCGCATGTGCGTGGCACCGGTGCCTGCCGGTGCTTGAATTTCCGCCCTCAGCCCCCAGATAAGCCCCATATAGACCCCATACCAGCCCCAGTTTATTCGGAGTTACCGCCAGACCATGACCGCCAAAAGTGAAGCCCGGGTAGAAACCCACGCCTTTCAGACAGAAGCCAAACAGCTGCTCAAGCTGATGATTCACTCCCTGTACTCCAACCGGGAGATCTTTTTGCGCGAACTTATATCCAATGCCTCAGACGCCATTGACAAGTTGCGCTTCAAAGCCATTGAGGCGCCTGAACTGCTGGGTGACGACCCGGACTACCGCATCGACATTACCTTCGACAAGGACGCCAAAACCTTAACGGTGGCGGATAACGGCATTGGCATGACCCGCGACGAGGTGATCAACAACCTGGGCACCATTGCCAAGTCCGGTACCGCGGAATTCCTCGCCAATCTGACCGGTGATCAGGCAGCGGACAGCCAGTTAATCGGCCAGTTCGGGGTGGGGTTCTACAGCGCCTTCATGGTTGCGGAGCAGGTTGAAGTGCAGACCCTGGGCGCCGGCTGCGCAGACGCGGAAGGGGTGGTGTGGCGCTCCGCGGGTGAAGACGACTACGAACTGGAAAACACTGCGGGCCTCAGCCGCGGCACCCGGGTGGTGCTGCATCTGCAGGAGGATGCGCTGGAATTTGCCGAGGACTTCCGTTTGCGCAGCGTGGTGCGGAAGTACTCGGACCATATTGGCGTGCCGGTGCGCATGTTGAATCAACCGTTGCCCGCGCAGCCCGAGGGGGAAAACGCCGACGCAGAAGAGGGTGATGCAGAAGCGCCGGCGGCACCTGAGTTTGAAGCGGTCAACTCCGCCCAGGCCTTGTGGACCCGCTCCCGCAGCGAGGTTGAAGACGACGAATATAAAGAGTTTTACAAACACGTCTCCCACGACTTCGACGATCCGTTGACCTGGAGCCACAACCGGGTGGAAGGCAAGCTGGAATATACCAGCCTGTTGTATGTGCCCAAGCGGGCCCCTTTTGACTTGTACAACCGGGAAGCGCCGCGGGGCCTGAAGCTGTATGTGCAGCGGGTCTTTATCATGGATGATGCGGAGCAGTTTTTGCCCCTGTACCTGCGCTTCATTAAAGGTGTGGTGGACTCCAACGATCTGCCGCTGAATGTCTCACGGGAGATCCTGCAGCAGGACGACCGGGTGGACTCGATCCGCAGCGCCCTCACCAAGCGGGTGCTGTCCATGCTGGAGACCATGGCCAACAAAGAACCGGAACAGTATCAGGCGTTCTGGGATGAGTTTGGTGAAGTACTTAAAGAAGGCGCGGGTGAAGACTTTGCCAACCGCGAAGCGCTGGCCAAGTTGTTGCGCTTTGCCACCACCCGCTCCGGCGGCAGCGATCAGGATAAAAAGGTGGTCAGTCTGGATACCTATCTGGAGCGCAAGGCTGAACAGCAGGACACCATCTATTACCTGTGTGCCGAAACTTATGAAACCGCCGCGCGCAGCCCGCACCTGGAGGTGTTTAAGGAGCGGGACGTGGAAGTGCTGCTGATGTTCGACCGCATCGATGAGTGGCTGATGAGTATGCTCACGGAATACAGCGGTGTGAAATTTGCTGACGTGATGCGCGGCGATGTGGCCCTGCCCGGCGAGGAAGCCGAAAGCGGCAAGGAAGAAGACAAGGCCGAGGACGAGGCTGACCCGCTGACGGAACGCATCAGCCAGGTGCTGGGTGACAAGGTGGAAGCGGTGCGCACCTCCAAACGCCTGACCACGTCGCCGGCCTGTCTGGTGCTGGCGGAACACGCCATGGGCGCGCAGATGCGCCGCATCATGGAAGCCAGCGGCCAGCAGATGCCCGACAGCAAGCCGTATTTTGAATATAACCCGGGTCATCCTTTGCTGCAGCGTCTGGACGAGGAGCCGGATGAGGACCGCTTTGCTGAACTGGTGGGCATCCTGTTCGACCAGGCGAGCCTGGCGGAAGGCGGCCAGTTGAACGATCCCGCGGCTTATGTGGACCGTTTGAACCGGCTGCTGCTCGACCTGTTGCAAGGCTGATTCATGCCCGGGCATACCGTGGGCTCGCTCATCGAGTCGGTTCATGAGCAGTTTGCCGCGGCGCCCTTAAGTTACGGCCACGGTACCGACAACGCCTGGGACGAGGCAGTGATGCTGGTGTTGCAGGTCAGCGGCGCTGAGGATCAGCGCGAAGCCCTGCAGCAACCGGTGGCGGATGCGGCGGTTCAGGATATCTTCGACTTAGCGCGGCGGCGTGTTACCGAACGCTGCCCGCTGGCGTATCTGCTGGGACAATGCCGTTACATGGGTTACGACTTCCATATCCGCCCGGGTGTAGTGGTGCCCCGTTCACCCATCGGTTATCTGCTGGGGCAGGGCCTGGGGCCCTGGTTGCCGGCTCAGGTTCGCTCGATACTGGATCTATGCAGCGGCAGCGGTTGTCTGGGCATCGTTGCGGCGCACCGGTTTGCTGGCGCGGACGTGACCCTGGTGGAACTGGATCCGCTGGCGGTGGACGTGGCGCGCCGCAATATAAGCCGGCATGGTCTGGACACCCGGGTGCGGGTGCTGCAGGCGGATGTCACCGGCGACTGGCCCTGGCACGCCGGGCTGGCGGGGCAGGTATTCGACCTGGTGCTGTGTAATCCACCCTATGTGGATGCCGCGGATATGGCGGTGCTGCCGCCGGAATACCGGGCGGAACCCCGGCACGGCCTGGGCGCCGGGGCTGACGGTCTGGAGGTGTTGCGCAGCCTGCTGCAGCAGGCGCCCGGGTATCTGCAGCGGGCGGGTCTGTTTGTCGGTGAAGCCGGCAACAGCACACCGGCCCTGCTGCAGGCGTTCCCGCGGTTGCCTTTTATATGGCCTGAGCTGGAGGCCGGCGGAGAGGGTGTATTTGTACTTGAAGGCGGGGCGCTCAGTTCCCATACTGCCGGATCAAGTTGAAATTTTTGTCCTGGCGGGCAGGTACCGGTAAGCAAAGGCATGGCGGGCGATGGCGGGTAACAGTATAGGACAGGTTTTTACCGTCACCACTTTTGGCGAAAGCCACGGCGCCGCCCTGGGCGCCATCGTTGACGGCTGCCCGCCGGGCCTGGCGCTGACCGAGGCGGACATGCAACCGGATCTGGACCGCCGCCGTCCGGGACAGTCCAAGTATACGACCCAGCGCCGGGAGGCGGACCAGGTGCGCATCCTTTCCGGCGTGTTTGAAGGCCAGACCACCGGCACCGCTATTGGTCTGCTGGTGGAAAACACCGACCAGAAAAGCAAAGACTACAGCGACATCAAAGATGTATTCCGCCCGGCCCATGCGGATTTCACCTTCGAAAAGAAATACGGCGTGCGCGATTACCGCGGCGGCGGCCGTGCATCAGCCCGGGAAACGGTGATGCGGGTGGCGGCAGGCGCCATCGCCAAGAAGATCCTCGCGGAGAGTTGCGGCGTATCCATCCGCGGTTATCTGTCCGCCATCGGTGACATCCGCATTGCGGACAAACAGCCTGCAACCACGGAAGAGAATCCGTTTTTCTGCCCGGACCCCGGCCGGGTGGAGGAAATTGCCGCGCTGATCGACAGCTTGCGCCGCGAAGGCAACTCCATTGGCGCGGAAGTGAGCGTGGTGGCCAGCGGCATGCCGGTAGGGCTGGGCGAGCCGGTGTTTAACAAACTCGATGCGGATCTTGCCGGCGCCCTGATGGGTATCAACGCGGTGAAAGCCGTGCAGATTGGTGACGGTGTAGATGTGGTGCGGCAGCGCGGTACCGAACACCGTGATGAAATGGATGCTGACGGTTTCTTGAGCAACCATGCCGGCGGTTTGTTGGGCGGCATCTCTTCCGGCCAGGATCTGCTGGCCAGTATTTCCCTGAAACCCACCAGCAGCCTGACCACGCCCGGGCGCAGCATAGATAAATCGGGCAACGAAGTAGAGGTAGTGACCAAGGGCCGCCATGATCCCTGCGTAGGTATCCGCGCGGTGCCCATTGCCGAAGCCATGGTGGCCATAGTCCTGTGCGACCACCTGTTGCGGCACAGGGCGCAAACCAGCAAGGGCTGAACAGCGCCTCAGATGTAGCCGCGTATCACCTGCACAAACGCCTGCGCCGCGTTGGACATGGCGCGTTGGGGGTTGGTGACGCAGCCTAACGTACGGCTCATGGGGGGGCAGTCCACCTGCAGCCGCTGCAGATTGCCGGACATGCTTTGCGGCAGCACGCTCCAGCCGAGCCCAACACTCACCAGCATGCCGATGGTCTCCAGGTAGTTGGTGGACATGCTCGGGTTCAGCTTGATCCCCGCTTGCGCAAAACGTTGGGACACGATGCGGCCGGTATAGGTGTTCATGCCGGGTAACACGCAGGGGAGTTCAGCCAGTTCCGCCATTGTGTAAGTGCCGCGCAGGTCATCACCGCCGGTGAACACCAGCGGGTCGGTCCAGATCTCTTCGTATTGCAGGCTGGGGTCTCCTTCCGGGTTCAGGGTCACCACGGCCAGTTCAATGTCGCCGTGACGGGCCATGCCGTGGGCAACTTCCGAATCTTCAAAACTGAGGTTCAACTGCACCTGGGGATAACGCCGGGCAAAGGTGCGCAGCACCGGCGCCAGCCGGTGCAGGCCGATATGGTGGGAAGTGGCCATGCGCAGTTCTCCGGCCACGGTGGTCGACAGGCTGTTCAACTGCCGCTCGGTATCCTGCAGGGTGCGCAGAATATGCAGCGCCTGGGGCCGCAGCAGGGTGCCGGCCTGGGTCAGAAACACCCGTTTGCCGACCCGGTCGAAAAGCCGGGCGCCGAGATGGTTTTCCAGCGCTTTGATGCGCTTGGTGACGGCGGGCTGGGTGATGTGCAGTTGTTCACCGGCGCTGGAAAACGATCCGCTGTCAGCCACGGCGAGAAAAGTTTCCAGATCGCTGAAGTTCATAGGTTTCTCCACTGGCGTATGGGCTTAATTTAGCATTCCAGATAAGAATGCAAAATATGAAAATAATGAATTTGTGTTATTCACGAGCCGGGCTTAGACTGCCCTGCGCTGGATAAACATGCGGTAACGAGACAATGGCGGGTAAAACCCTGTACGACAAAATATGGGATGCGCACTGCGTGGGGCAGCGCAGTGACGGCAACAACCTTTTATATATCGATCTGCAGTTGCTGCACGAGGTGACCTCGCCCCAGGCGTTTGAAGGGCTTAACCTGGCGGCGCGGCCGCTGTGGCGGGTGGATGCCAATCTGGCAACGCCGGATCACAACGTACCCACCGATCGCCGGGAACAGGGCCTGGACGGCATTACCGACAAAATAGCACTGGAGCAGGTAGTTACACTCGATAACAACTGCCGTGACTTCGGGGTGCGGCAGTTCGACATCCTCGACCCCAGGCAGGGGATCGTGCATGTGGTGGGGCCGGAACAGGGCGCCACGTTGCCGGGTATGACCATAGTCTGCGGTGATTCCCACACCTCCACCCACGGCGCCTTTGCCGCGCTGGCCCAGGGGGTGGGCACGTCGGAAGTGGAACACGTGATGGCCACCCAATGCCTGGTGCAGAACAAAGCGCGGAATTTTGCCGTGGTGGCGGAGGGAGAACTGGCCGCCGGCGTGTCCGCCAAAGACCTGGTGCTGGCCATTATCGGGCGCCTCGGTACAGCCGGCGCCACCGGTCATACCATTGAATATCAAGGTGCGGCGGTACGGGCCTTGAGCATGGAAGGCCGCATGACGCTGTGCAATATGAGTATCGAAGCCGGCGCCCGCGCCGGGCTGGTGGCGGTGGATCAGACCACGCTGAATTATATTGCCGGCCGGCCTTTTGCACCGGCGGGTGAACTGTGGGAGCAGGCGGCGGCGTACTGGCGCACCCTGTCATCAGATGCGGACGCGGTGTTTGATAACCGTCTGGAGCTTGACGCCGGCAGCGTACAACCCCAGGTCACCTGGGGTACCTCCCCGGAGATGGTGACCGGCATTGACGGCGAGGTACCGGATCCGCACAGCTTTGCCGATCCGGTGCAACAGGAGTCCTCACGCTATGCGCTGGAGTATATGGATCTGCAGCCGGGTACCGCTATCCGTGATATCAGACTGGACCGCATTTTTATCGGCTCCTGTACCAACGCCCGTATTGAGGATCTGCGCGCCGCGGCAAAAATGGTGGAGGGCAGGCAGGTGGCCGGTAATATCCTGGAAGCCCTGGTGGTGCCGGGTTCCGGGCTGGTTAAGGCTCAGGCGGAAGCGGAAGGGCTGGCGCAGATTTTTGTTGATGCCGGCTTTCAGTGGCGCGCCGCGGGTTGCTCCATGTGCCTGGGCATGAATCCGGACCAGGTGGGCGCGGGAGAGCACTGCGCCTCTACCTCCAACCGGAATTTTGAAGGGCGCCAGGGTCACGGCGCGCGCACCCATCTGGTCAGCCCGGCCACCGCCGCAGCGGCTGCGGTAGCCGGCCACTTTGTTGATGTGAGGGACTGGTAACCATGCAGGCATTTACCGCACATGAAGGGCTGGTCGCGCCCCTGGACCGGGTCAACGTAGATACCGACCAGATCATTCCAAAACAGTATCTGAAGTCCATCAAACGCACCGGCTTTGGTGATTACCTGTTTGATGCCTGGCGCTTTCATGATCATGGTGACATCGGCATGACCCCCAATGAGCGGCAGATCAACCATGACTTTGTGCTTAACCTGCCGCGTTATCAGGGCGCCTCGGTGCTGCTGGCGCGGGACAACTTCGGTTGCGGATCGTCCCGTGAACATGCGGTGTGGGCGCTGCAGGAATTTGGCTTCCGGGTGGTGATCGCGCCCAGCTTTGCCGATATTTTCTATGGAAATTGCTTTAAAAATGGGTTGTTACCTATTGTTTTAAAAGAGAAAGAAATACAGAAGCTCTTCGAGGATGCAAAAGCCGAGGGGACTGAAGTAGTCCTGCGTATCGATCTTGCCAAACAGCAGGTGGCGGCTGCGGACGGCAGCACATTTAACTTCGACATTGCCCCGCAGTTAAAAGAGAAGATGCTGGCGGGTATGGATGACATCGCCCTGAGCCTGCAGCAGCGGGAACTGATTGAAGCGTTTGAACAGCGGCACAAAGCGGCGCAACCCTGGTTGTTCAACCGCGCGCCGCGCAGCGGGGAGGCTTAAGCGTGAGTGACAGTAAAGACATTTATGTGCTGCCCGGGGACGGCATTGGCGCGGAAGTCATGGCACCGGCGGTAGCGGTCATGCAGGCAGCGGCTGAACTGAGCGGCTGCCGCCTGCAGGTGACTGAAGGCCTGGTCGGCGGGGTGGCTATTGACGCTACCGGTGAGCCGCTGCCGGAAGCTACACTGGCGGCTGCCCAGGCGGCGGACGCGGTGTTGCTGGGCGGCGTCGGCGGCCCCAAGTGGGATGACCTGCCGATGACCCAACGGCCGGAAAAAGGTTTGCTGGGCCTGCGCCAGGGGCTGGGCCTGTTTGCCAATCTGCGGCCCGCGCTGCTGTTCGGACCGCTGGCGGCAGCCTCGTCGCTGAAGCCGGAGCTGGTGGCTGATCTGGATATATTGATCATCCGCGAACTCACCGGCGGCATCTACTTTGGCGAACCGCGCGGTGTCGAACAGCGTGACAACGAACGGGTGGGTTTTAACACCCTGGTGTATTCGGAGTCGGAAATTGAGCGCATTGCCCGGGTCGGTTTTGACCTGGCGCAGAAGCGCAACCGGCGGCTGTGTTCGGTGGACAAAGCCAACGTGCTTGAAGTTTCGCAGTTGTGGCGCGAGGTGGTGAACCGGGTGCACTCGGACTATCCGGATGTGGAGTTGTCCCACATGTATGTGGATAACGCCGCCATGCAACTGGTGCGCGAACCGAAACAGTTCGACGTGATTGTCACCGGCAATATGTTTGGCGACATTCTGTCTGACGTGGCGGCCATGCTCACCGGCAGTCTGGGCATGCTGCCCTCCGCGTCGCTGGCGGCCAGCGGCGTCGGCCTGTACGAGCCGGTACACGGCACGGCGCCGGATATTGCCGGCCGCGATCTTGCGAATCCGCTGGCGACCATACTTTCGGTCGCCATGATGTACCGCTACAGCCTCGGCATGGCCGAGGCAGCGGACAGAATTGAAGCGGCGGTGGCGTCCTGTCTGGCGGAAGGCTACCGCACCGCGGATATAGACGACGGCAACGGCCGGAAGCGGGTCGGCACCCGGGCCATGGGTGAATTGGTGTTAGCGAGGCTTTAAGAGATGGCGGAAAAAGTAAATGTGGCCATAGCCGGGGCAACCGGCGCGGTGGGCGAGGCGTTGATCGAAATTCTTCAGGAAAAGGACTTTCCGGTCGGCGAGTTGAGTTTGCTGGCGTCGGAGCGCTCCGCCGGCAAGCGTATCCAGTTTCACGGCAGGAGTGTCATGGTACAGCGGCTGGACGAGTTCGACTTCAGCGGTACCCAGATTGGTCTGTTTTCCGCCGGGGGTGACCTGTCCGCGGAATTTGCCCCGAAAGCCGCGGCGGCCGGTTGTGTGGTGGTGGATAACACCTCGTTTTTCCGTTATGAGGACGACGTGCCGCTGATTGTGCCGGAGGTCAACGCGCACCGGCTTGAGGACTACCGAAACCGTAACATTATTGCCAACCCCAATTGTTCCACTATCCAGATGATGTTGGCCTTAAAGCCCATCCACGACGCGGTGGGTATTGCGCGTATAAATGTATGTACTTATCAGGCGGTATCCGGGGCCGGGGCTGGCGGTGTCCGGGAACTGGCCGGCCAGACCGCCAACCTGCTGAACGCCAAGCCCATTGAAACCAGCGTTATGCCGGTGCAGATAGCATTTAACGCCATTCCCCAGATCGACAAGTTCCAGGACAACGGCTACACCAAGGAAGAAATGAAAATGGTCTGGGAGACCCGCAAGATCCTGGAAGACGACAGCATTCAGGTGAACCCTACCTGCGTGCGTATACCGGTGTTCTACGGCCATTCGGAAGCCGTGCACATCGAAACCGTGAAGCCGATCAAGGTCAGTGACGTCACCGCGCTGCTGCGCGACGCGCCCGGCGTGGAAGTATTCGACGGCAACAGCTATCCCACCGCGGTGGGTGAAGGCGCCGGCAGCGACGGTGTTTATGTCGGACGCATCCGCAAGGATATCTCCCATGACCACGGCATCAATATGTGGGTAGTCTCGGACAATGTGCGTAAGGGGGCTGCGCTGAACAGCGTGCAAATTGCACAGTTGCTGCTGAATGTGTTGCAATAGCACCGCTGAGTAAACAAGCCAACTCACTGGCCGCCGGCGCTGGGGAGCGTTCGCGCCCAGATATTTGACGTAGACAATTAAGTTGTCCAACCGGCCTGATAGGCGCCGAATTGACGACTATTTTGCCTTTAACTTAGCCGAAATTGGTACATATGCCCGCACTTCAGGCTAACATCTGCGCTATCGTATCAGTTGGCTCAATACCCGGGTGTCGCAGCTTTGCGCAAAGCTCAGGACACGCAGGGTGTTGGGAACGATATTGGGAATATCAAGTAATACGACATTAGTTGCTGACGGACACACGGATTTGGATAAAAAGATCTGGGCTTGCGCCCCAATGTCACCTGTTAGGTCACAAGAGAGACTTCCAAAGAGAGCTTTTACAAGGAGGGTCTTGCCTATGATCAAGAGCAAGTGCCGTTTGCTTTACGTGGCACTGTTGGCTTTAGGGATGATATTGCCGTCTCATGCCTGGTCCCTGGGGCTGGGTGAAATTGAGGTGGAGTCAGCGCTGAATGAACGCTTCAATGGTGCCATTGAGTTGCTTGACGCCCAGGGGTTTCAGTCCGCTGAAATTGTTGTCGGCCTGGCAACCCGGGAAGACTTCGACCGCATAGGTGTGGAACGCTTTTTCTACCTGACGCAGCTGAAGTTTGCCGTTGACCTGGAAGGCAGTGTGCCCAGCATCTCCGTCAGCAGTGATCAACCGATCTCCGAACCGTACCTGAACTTTATTGTTGAGGTGCTGTGGCCCAACGGCCGGTTGCTGAAAGAATTTACCGTGCTGTTGGATCCGCCGACCTTTTCCCAGGCGGCGGCGCCCACTGTGAGCGCACCGGCGCAGGTGACGCAAGCGCCTGCACCGCGCCCGGCCGCGCCTGCCCGCCCGGCCACCCGGGTGACGCTGCAGCCGAGCCCGGCGGCCCCCAGCCAGCCGAGCCAGCCGCGCCGCCCGGTGGGCGCGGGGGATGGCGTCTATACCACTCGTGACGACACGTTGTGGACCATTGCGTCACGCACCCTGCCGTCCGCCCGGGTATCGGTGAACCAGCAGATGCTGGCGATCCAGCGGCTGAACCGCGGTGCGTTCATCCGCGACAATATCAATCTGCTGAAAGCCGGCTATGAATTGGACATGCCCAGCGAACAGGAAGCGCTGAGCATGACCGCGGAAGAGGCTAACTATGCGGTTGCCAACCAGACCAATGCGTGGAAAGAAGGCACTGAAGTTACCGACGTTGCCTCCGCACCCGCGCCCCAGGGCACGCCGCTGGTGGACGATGCGGGTACCGAGCTGGCGTCGCAGTTGGATGCCAGCAGTGATGCGGCGCCCGCCGCCGCGGCCGGTACCGACGGCCAGGGTCAGGTGCGCATCGTCGCCAACACCGGTGAACTGGCCAGCGGCACCGCCAGCGGTGGAGAACAGGTTAATCAGCTGATAGAAGAAAAAGAGACCCTGAACCGGCAGGTGGAGGAGTTGAACTACCAGTTGGACCGGGAAAAGGAAATTTCCACCAATCAGATCAGCGTCAAGGAACGCCAGCTGGAAGTTAAGGACCAGGAAATTGCAGAACTGCAGCAACAGCTGAAAGAAGTTCGCGAGCAACTCCAGCAATCCGCCCAGAACCAAAATCAAAGTACCCCTCCGGCAGAGCCGGCACCCTGGTGGCAGAACCCGATGGTGCTGTTTGGGGTGATTGGTGTTTTGATTTTGGCTTTGGCCGGGCTGATGATTGCGCTGCGCCGCAACCGGGCTGAACAGGGTTACCAGGATTACGATACCGCTGAAGCGGATTACGACACTGCTGAGGACACCTACGTGGATAGTGCGCAGGCACTGGCGGTGAGTGAACCGGGTCTTGCGGACGACGACGACACCCAGGTAGAACCGACCGTTGGCGTGGTTGCGGAAGCGCAAACCGAAGACCGCGAAGACAGCGAGGAAGAGTACTTCGAGCTGGATGACGACGAGGAAGCAGAAGCACCGGGTGAGCAGCCAGCCGGCCAGACCCAGACGTCCGATGTGATCGGTGAGGCGGAAATTTACATTGCCTACGGACGTTACGGCCAGGCGGCCAACCTGCTGCTGGGTGTATTGAATGAAGACCCGGAGCGTTACGACGTGCGGCTGAAGCTGCTGGAAGTATACGTTGAGTCTCAAGATGACGAACCCTTTGAACAGCATGCGCAGTACATTCTGGATAACTGCAGCGACGAAGAAGTGCTGCTGGCCGTGCAGGACCTGGAAGGCCAGTTGGGTGACAGCCGGGTGGTGCTGGACGACAACGACGATACCCTGGTGGACGCACCGGCTGCCGCTGAAGAGGCTGCCGCGCCTGCGGACGAGGGTGAAGGCGACTTAACTCTGGAGTTGGACAGCCTGGAAGACGCCGAGCCGGCGGATGGCGAGGCTGCCGCCGATGATGAGTTTGAGCTGGAATTTGATCTGGACGATGACGCGAAAGCAGACAGCAGTGATGATGACAACACGCTGATCGACTATGACAGCGCCGCGGCGGTTGAGAGTGCGGCGGTTGAGAGTGCGGCGGTGGAGAGTGCTGCGGATGACAGTGCCCCGGACAGTGCGGACGACATTACTGAAGTGGCTGCGGCGGAGGAATCCGGCGAGGATGACGAGCATAAGGGCAGCGCTTTGGGCGGGGATCTGGGTATCGACTTTGACCCTGAACAGGATGTCGCCGTTGAGGAAGATACCGTGACAGCAGCCGCGGTAGAGTCCGCTGCTGAGGACGGTGCCGAGGACGGTGAAATTGACCTGGACACCTTGTTTGATGACGACGACGAGGACAGCAGCACCGCTGAACCGGTTGCCGCCGCTGCTGACGAAGGCGACGATTTTGAATTTGGTGCGGAATCCGACGCGGATATCAACGCTACTAAACTCGATCTTGCGGAAGCTTATGTTGACATGGGTGACGCCGACGGCGCCCGTGACATTCTGAATGAGGTGCTGGACGAAGGCACTCAGGAGCAGCAGCACAAGGCTCAGGAGATGCTCTCGCAACTTAACGGCTGATGGCCGTGCAAAAGTTCGCCCTGGGAATCAGCTACGATGGTTCCCCTTTCCATGGCTGGCAGCGCCAGCAATCGCAACAGACAGTTCAGCAGGCATTGGAAGAGGCGCTCAGCCGCGTCGCTGACCACCCGGTACGGCTTGCCGCCGCCGGCCGCACCGACGCCGGTGTGCACGCCACCGGGCAGGTGAGTAGTTTTGTCAGCGGCGCCGAACGCAGCCTGCGCGACTGGATGCGCGGTGCTAACGCGCTGACCCCGGAAGCCATAGCGGTGGACTGGGTGCAGCCGGTGGATGACCGCTTCCACCCCCGCTACAGTGCTGTCGCCCGGGCGTACCACTATGTGTTTCACGATCACGGCAACGCCGCCGGAGATCCGTTTTTGCGCCTGCGCGCGTGGTCTACCCGGCCATTGGATGCGGATGCCATGCACCGCGGCGCTCAGCAGTTGCTGGGGGAACATGACTTTTCCGCTTTCCGCGGTGCCGGTTGCCAGTCGTTGACGCCCCAGCGCCGGGTCAACTTCTGTACTGTGCGGCGCGCGGGCCAGTTTGTGGTCATGCATATTGAAGCCAACGCCTTTCTGCTGCACATGGTGCGCAACATCGCCCGGGCGCTGCACGACGCCGGCCGGGACGGTGACAGCGGGCGGGTGGGGAACCTGCTGCGCGGCCGGGACCGTACCCGGCTGGGTGCCACGGCACCGCCCCACGGGCTGTATCTGAGCCGGGTTGCATACCCGCAATATGATCTGCCGTCCGGCCGGCAACCGTTTTTTCTTGGCTTTTAGACTGTCCGCCGGCTGCTCCCCGGCATGTATAACAGAACCTGGCAATATGTGCTGAGCACATGAGACTTTTGCATCAGGCTGCTAGACTAGCGGCCTTTTTTACGGCCCGTACGGCAACCATGGCAGCGTCAGCACAACCCCGGCACATCTGGAGCAAGATCTGCGGTATCACGAACCCCGCGGACGCGGAGTGGGCGGCCGCTCATGGGGTGGATGCCATCGGCTTAAACTTCTCCCCGGCCAGTGCGCGCAGGGTGGATGCGGCTGCGGCGGTGGAGATCCTGCAAAGCGTCCGCTGCACCCGGGTTGCGTTATTTGTCGACCCCCGGCAGGCTGAGGTGGACGCGGTATTGCAGCAGGGCGGCATCGATATGCTGCAGTTTCACGGCCGTGAGAGCGCGGAATTCTGCCGCAGCTTCGGCATGCCTTACATGAAAGCACTGAGAGTACGCGGGGACACGGATCTAGCGGCGCTGGATGCCGCGTACGGCGATGCCTGGGCGCTGTTGCTGGATGCTTATGTCGAAGGCCAGACCGGCGGCACCGGGCAAACGTTTGACTGGCGCCTGTGGCCGCGGCAACTGGAGCGGCCGGGGGTACTGGCCGGCGGCTTGACCCCGGACAACGTAGCACAGGCGATACGCTGCACCCGGCCGTTCGGCGTGGATGTGGCGGGCGGCGTGGAAGGCGCGGATAAGCGCCGCAAAGATCAGCAGAAAGTTGCGGACTTTCTGGCAGTGGTAAAGCGGATGGAAACAGAGCTGACATGAAAGACGGCAGTAACTATGCACAACCCAACGACAGCGGCCATTTCGGCGAATACGGCGGCCGTTTTGTAGCGGAAACGCTGACTCACGCGCTGGACGAACTGGCCCAGTTGTATGCCCAGGCGCAGCAGGATCCGGAGTTCCAGCGGGAATTGCGGGACGACCTGACGCACTATGTGGGCCGTCCCACACCGCTGTATTTTGCAGAGCGCCTGACAGCGGAGCTCGGGGGCGCAAAAATCTACCTGAAGCGCGAAGACCTGAATCACACCGGTGCGCATAAAGTGTGCAATACCATCGGCCAGGCGCTGCTGGCAAAAAGGATGGGTAAACCCCGGGTTATTGCCGAAACCGGCGCCGGCCAGCATGGTGTGGCTTCCGCCACGGTGGCGGCGCGGCTGGGGTTGCAGTGCGACGTGTACATGGGGGCTGAAGACGTTGAACGGCAGAGCCTGAATGTGTACCGCATGAAATTGCTGGGCGCCAAGGTCATTCCCGTGCAGTCCGGCACCAGAACCCTGAAAGACGCCATGAACGAAGCCATGCGTGACTGGGTGACCAATGTGGATAACACTCACTACATTATCGGCACGGTAGCGGGTCCGCATCCGTATCCGATGATTGTGCGCGACTTTGCCGCCACCATCGGTCAGGAAGCCAGGGCGCAGATTCTGGAAGCGGAGGGCCAGTTGCCGGATGTGCTGGTGGCCTGTGTCGGTGGCGGCTCCAACGCGCTGGGGTTGTTTTATCCTTTTATCGATGACATCGACGTGCAGCTGGTAGGTGTGGAAGCTGCCGGGCACGGCTTGCAGACCGGTGAGCACGCCGCGCCGTTAAACGACGGCCGGGTCGGCGTACTGCACGGTAACCGCACCTATCTGATGGCGGACGACGACGGCCAGATTCAACCCACACATTCCATTTCAGCCGGCCTTGATTATCCAGGGGTGGGGCCTGAGCATGCGCACCTCAAGGATATCGGACGCGCGCGGTACGACAGTGCCACCGACGAGGAGGCCATGCAGGCGTTCCGTATGCTGAACCGCTGTGAAGGTATTCTGCCGGCGCTGGAGTCCAGTCATGCGCTGGCCTGGGCGGTGGCCAATGCCGGCAGTATGTCGCCCGAGCAGATCGTGTTGATTAATTTGTCAGGCCGGGGCGACAAGGACATCAACACAGTAGCCGCAATCGACGGTATCCGCCTGACATGTCCCGTATCGTTAAAGTCTTTCAACAGTTACAGGGCCCCCCGGCCCTGGTCAGCTTTGT
>JANQOA010000142.1 GCA_028279305.1 Pseudomonadales bacterium | reverse complement strand
GGCTGGTTATGCGGGTCGACAACCCCTGGGTCGGCGCCCGCAGGCGCATGGCTTCCTCGGTAAACGCCCGCACCAGGCCCGGGTCCGCCTGCATTTGCGCCCATACACCTTCAGTTTCTATCAGAAGTTGAATCTGCTCCGCCAGGGCATACTGGGTGGTCTCCAGACCGCCAATCACCATGGCGTAGACAATGCCGTTAATCTCCCCATCGGTAAGCCGGCGCTGCAGCGGTGAATACTCCACCTGGGTCAGGAAGGAAATCATGTCTTCCGCCGGCTGCCTGCGTTTGCGCGCGATCAGCTCCGCGGTGTACTGCTTGAATTCCTCCAGCACTTCAAACTGGGTCTTAATCTCCGACGCCGGCAGAATATTGCGGTGGCCGCTGCCGTAGACAAAAGGCTTAACGGTACCGTCACCATAGTATTTCAGCAGTTGCAGATCTTCGATGGGCCAGCCCAGCACATTGGCCATCACCATCTGCGGCAGCGGCTGGGCAAACTCCGAGACAAATTCTACGCTGCCGCGGTCAATCCACCGGTCCACCAGTTCGTCAGCAACCCGCTGCACCATGGCTTCGTTGCGCCCGGCGCCCGGACCTACCCAGGGGTCCGTCAGTTCCTGGCGGTGGCTGCGCCACAACTCAGGGGTTGGGCGCAACGTGGTCATGGCGGCTACCATGATGTTCACGTCCGCCGCGGCAAACGGGTCCTCTTCCATCTCTTCAAGCTGCCGCACCATCATGGCGCTGGGCAGCGGGAAGCGCTCCTGGTCGCGCACCACCGCCGCGATATCTTCATGTTTGGTGAGGATGAACGCATCGGTGCCCGGAGCAAAACCTTCACCAGGGATCTTATGCACCGGCGCCTGGTCGTGGAGAATATCGTACGCCTCATACCAGTGTTCCGCCGCCCCGGCGGAAAACAGATCAACATCCTCCAGATGCACCGGACAGCGCAGATCGCTGAGTGCGTGGTTGGGTTTTCCGTCCGTCATGCTCCGCGTAAGCCTCCCCTCAATCTGCCGTTGACAGCGACGCTGATCGTCGTACTATGTTACAAATTTTTGTATTCAGGTACAAAAATTTTGCCTATTTCAACATCCACGCAACAGGCGTGTCAGCAAGCATTGGAGGGTTTAACCGCACGCGGCGATACCGCAACCCATACGTCAAAAATACACACAGGGGAGAGAGATGAGAGAGTGGAGCAAGTGGAGAGAGACGAGAGAACCACAACCTTGCCGTAGTCCATGGCTGCTTGGGATTTCCGGGCCGGTCATGGTTGCAACTGCATTTCTAGCTGTATCAGTCACACTACTGCTGCCCGGCGCGCTGAACGCCGCGGTGCAGGACGATTCCGGGGTGATCGAAGAGGTCATTGTCACCGGCACCAAGCGGGAACAATCCGCACAGGAAGTACCCATCGCGCTTACCGCCATCTCCGAGGAGATGCTGAAAAAGCAATACCGCACCGACCTGCTGGCGCTGGGTGAGCTGTCACCCGGGGTGGCGCTGGGACAGGTGGCGGGTTTCCGCGCCATCGCCGGCGGCATCCGCGGCACCGGCCAGAACTCCATTCTGGTAACCCAGGATTCCTCGGTGGTACTGCTGGTGGATGAGTTCGGCTTGTCCAATGTGCAGGCGCAGTTTGTCGAGCTGTTCGATGTGGACCGCATAGAAGTGTACCGCGGCCCCCAGGGCACCCTGTTCGGCAAAAGCGCAACCGGCGGCGCGATCTCCATTACCACCAAGCGGCCGGAGATGAATGAGTTTTTTGCTGACGCGGAAGTACAGTGGGGACAATTCGCCGGCGACGACGGTGATGATTCCGCCCATATCAACAAATACCGGGTCGGGGTGAATCTGCCGCTGATCGACGACCAGCTGGCCGTGCGCTTGACCGCCATCTGGGATGAAGACGACGGTTACTACACCAACGACAAAGACACCGGCGACCAGAACAACGGCCTGACCCCCCAGGCCTTCGGCGGCGCCCCCCTGCCCTCGCCGCTGGACGGCCCGACCCGGGGCGGTGGTGAGAACCTCAACAACGTTGACGTATTTGCCGCCAAGGTAAAGGTGCTGTGGCAGCCGACCGACAATTACGAAGCGTACTTTATCTACTCTCACCTGAACGACGACTCCGGCAGCCCGCCGGGGGTGAACGAAAGCGAGCCGGGCATGCTGCTGCCGTTGCTGGGCTTTCCATCCATTCAATCCGCCGGCCAAAGCGACCCGCTGAGTACGGGTGTAACTAATCAGTGTTTCGGCACCGAAGCCTTTTGTATCCCCGATGGGCACCGGGTGGATGTGGAGCAATATCAGTTGCACCAGACCCTGCAGACGGAGCAGTTGACCTGGAAACTGATCTGGGGGCACCGGGAAATGGAAGAAATCCTGCCCAGTACGTATACCGGTGAAGCATTCAGCTCGCTGTTCGACGCTTCGCGCAACACCACCAAGGATCAGGACCAGATCGAACTGCGGGTCTCTTCAAATTTTGAGGGTCCGTTTAACTTTGTTGCGGGTGCTTCTTATGAAGAAGAAGAAACCGCCATGCTGGCCTTTGCCACGGTGGGTCTGACAGGCCTGTTCACCTTTGTCGACGAATTTCCCGACGTGGGCGGCAACGGTAACCTGATCGGCGGCAATTTCTTTACCGGTCCATTCTTTAATCCGGACGGTACCCTGGCGCTGGAAACCGACTATCTCACCGATCCGGGTATGACCGGCGCTTCCCAGGACCGTGAAACCACCGCCTTTTACGCGGACTTCACCCTGGATGTGACGGAAAAGCTGACCTTCACCGCGGGTATCCGCTATACCAAGGACGAAAAGGACTTTTTCCGCCGGCAGAACCCGGGCGGACCCTGTACCGCGCTGACCCCGGCGAAGGACCAGGTAACGGTTAACGGCACCTGTCTGGACCGCCGTTCCAACGCGGTGTCCCGGGTAGGCAACGGTTTCACCCCACGGGATCTGCGGCCCTTTGAACTGCCGCTGCCCGACAGCGCTTTTGAGATTGCGCTGCGCGCGGACGACGAATGGGACGAAACCACCTACCGTTTTGTGGTGGACTACCAGTTGACAGACGCGTCCATGGCCTACTTCAGCTTCGCCACCGGGTTTATCTCCGGCGGTTTCACCGAGACCTGTTCCACCGCGGCTACCTGTCTGCCGTTCGATCAGGAAACCAACGAAAACTTTGAGGTGGGGTTCAAGGGACAGTTCCTGGACAATACGCTGCAGACCAACGTGGCCGTGTTTTTCACCGAGTATGAAGACCTGATCCGCTCCCAGGTAGTGCCGTTTACCAACATCTTCGGCACCACTACCCAGGAGACAATTAACGTTAACGCAGGGGTCACCGAAGCCTGGGGGATTGAAACTGAAATCACCTGGCTGCCGGCGCCCAATCTGCAGATCGACTTTAATCTCGGTTACCTGGATCACGAGTACGACGAATTTGTGCTGAACGGCGCCGATCTGTCGAACCTGGATGTACCGTTTTCTCCGGAATTGAAGTACGGCATTTCCATCACCTACGACCACGAGTTCGGCGATGGGCGGCTGGAATGGAATACCAACTTCAATCACCAGGATGAAGCGGAGTTCTCCGTGTTCAACTCGCCGCTGACGCAGATGAGTGAACGGGACCTGTGGGACGCCAACATCACCTATCATGATGGTGAAGAGCGCTTCCGCATTACCTTGTGGGCAAAAAACCTGCTGGATGAACGTTACCGCACCGCCGCCAACTCTGTAGCGGGCTTGTGGAACTTCACCATGTACGGCAGGCCGCTGTCTTACGGTTTAGAGTTCTCCGTGCATCTGGACTGAACGGCACGCATCATGCCGTACAAGGTGTTCCAATGGGCCAGCGGTACCGTCGGCGGCCATGCCGCCCGGGTGGCCCTGCAGCGTGACTCGCTGGAACTGGTGGGCCTGCACGTCTACTCCGCGGACAAAGCCGGCCGCGACGTGGGAGAGCTGTTGGGCCTGCCCGCGGCCGGAGTGCAGACCACCAACAGCCTGGATACGCTGCTGCAGTCCGGCGCGGATGTGGTCATCCACGCACCGCTGGCGTCCATGGTTTATGCGGACAACCCGCAACAGGATCTGGACGATATCTGTACACTGCTGGCGGCGGGCCTGAATGTCATCACCGTGGTGGGTTATATGTACCCCAAGGTGTACGGCGCGGAGGTGGTCAACCGCCTGCAGCAGGCCTGTACGGAGGGCGGCAGCACCTTTCATTCCACCGGCCTGAATCCGGGCTGGATGGGTGACCTGATCCCCCTCACCATGAGTGCGCTGGCGGAACGGGTCGACCACATTCATGTGCTGGAAATCAGCAACTTTGAATACTATCCGTCACCGGAGATCATGTTTGAATCGATGGGTTTCAACAGCACGCCGGACGTTTTCGAGACGCAAAACGAACGCCGCGCCACCTGGCTGAACGGGCTGTTTGCGGAAAGTGTGCAGATGGTGGCGGACGGTATCGGCCTGGATGTAACCGAGGTTAACTCCAGCATGGATCTGGTGCTGGCGGAGGCGGATCTGAAAACCGCCTCCGGTACGGTGAGGGCCGGCACCGTGGCCGGTCAGCACTGGCGCTGGGCGGGTTGTAACGCAGCCGGGGAAGAAAAAGTGGTGCATGAAACCGTGTGGCGCATGCACGACAGCGTGGCCCCGGACTGGGCGCGCGGCCAGCATAGCATCAAAGTGTCCGGCAGCCCGTCCATGCATCTGGAATTTGCCGCTGATTACGTCAGCGACGGCCTGCTGGGTACCGCCATGCATGCGGTAAACGCCATTCCGCACGTGGTGGCAGCGGAACCCGGGATTAAAACGTTTCTCGATCTGCCCTGGATCTTTTCCGGGCAATAACAATACAACAATAACAAAGCCGACAAACCAGCCCGGGGAGGGCCGCTGATGGCAGACCTGCAAGGTAAAAACGCAATTGTTACCGGTGCCGCCGTGGGTCTGGGTAACAGCTACGCCCACGCCCTGGCGGCAGCCGGGGTAAACCTGGCGGTATGCGACCTGCGTGAAGAGGTGCTGTCCGTGCCCGGTCAGCTTGAGGCGCACGGCGTGCAGTGCCGGGCCTGGCAGGGAGACGTGGCGGACCCGGACCACGTGCGCGCGGTGGTGGACGGCGCCCAGGCGGCGTTCGGCAACATCGATATTCTGATCAACAATGCCGGCATCTGGGGCGGCAGCGTAGCGGATGACGGTCTGGATAAGTCCCTCGACGACTATGAACGCATAGTCGGCACCAACCTCAAGGGTGAGTACCTGTTCGGCCGCGCGGTGATACCGCTGATGATCGCCGCCGGCAGAGGCGGTGAAATTGTCAACATCGCCACCGACCATATGGTCACCTGCGGCACCCCGTTTGATCTTTGCCCCCATCGCCGGGAGTGCCCCTGGGCCGACAGCCCGCGGCCCACCGGCGGCGGCGACAGCATGGACCTGTACGACGTCAGCAAATGGGCGCTGAACGGTCTGTTGTTTGCCTGGGCCAAGGCCCTGGCGCCGCATAACATCAGGGTGAACGCGTTGTGCATGGGTGCTACGGATTCACATATGCTGCGCTCTTTCCACAACTTCGATCCCTCCCCGGAAGAGGAGGCATCGTGGATGCGGGCGGAAGACAACGCCCGGGTGCTGATCGAGCTGCTGCAGGAAGGTCCCGGCGGCAGGAACGCCCAGAACCTCAATTTCTGCGTCGGCCGGCCGGTGCAACTGGAGCCGCCGCATCCGCATAAGTACGTCAAGGGTGAACACGTGCAGTTAGCAGCCGCACGGGAGGGTTCAGCATGAACCTGGAACAACGGGTAGCCATTGTCAGCGGCGCGGCCCAGGGTCTGGGCACCGCATTTGCCGCACGGCTGGCGTCAGCCGGCTGCCGGGTGCTGGCTTTTGATATCAACCCGGCGGTTGAAGATCTGCCCGGAGTGACCGGCATGGTGGCGGACGTCAGCCGCCGCGAGGACGTTGAGGCGGTGGTTGAGCGGGCTGCCGGCATGGGGCAGCCGGGGGTGCTGGTGAACAATGCCGGCACCTGGAAACGCACCCCGGTGGACAGCAGCTGGCAGCAGGCGCTGGATGACTGGCACGAGATCATGGACGTTAACCTGAAAGGTGTGCTGATGTTGTCCCGGGCCGTGGTACCCCATCTGCAGCAAGCCGGCGGCGGCCACATCATCAATGTCTCCACTTATTACGTATTGCCGGCCAAAAGCGACGGCACCAATCCGCCGGATACGGACCTGTACGGCGCTTCCAAGTGGGGCCTGAACGGTTTCACCGACGCCTGGGCAAAATACCTGGCCAACGATAACATTAAGGTTAACGGGCTGTGCATGGGAGCGGTGGACACCCCCATGCTGCGCGGATTGTTCCCGGATGGCGAACTGCCCGCGGAATTGGGGGCGGTGATGCAGCCGGCGGACATTGCGGAACAGATGATGGAGCTGATGGCCAGCGGCCGCAGCGGCGAGAACGTCGGCGCCTGGGTGGGCGAGCCGGTCAGCATCGGTACCGCACCGCCGCTGCATATGAAAATAACCGGATAAAGAGGCGGGCTGCAAATGGGAATGTACGAAAACTTTCGTCTGGACGGACAGGTGGCCGTGGTCACCGGCGGCGGCCGCGGTATCGGCCGCGGCATTGCCCTGGGGCTGGCTGAGTGCGGCGCGGATGTGGTGGTGATTGCCAGGCGGCAGCAGGATGTGGATGACGTCGCCGGCGAAGTCGAAGCCCGCGGGCAGCGCGGCCTGGGCATCTCCGCAGACGTCATGGACTGGGACAGCGTGCCCGCGGCGCTGGACCGGGTGGTGAGTGAATTCGGCCGCCTCGATATCATGGTGAACAACGCCGGCGGCAATCTCGACCGTAAGATGTACGCTTTGCCGGACATTTCCATAGAGAAATTCGACGAGCAGTTGCACCTGAACATGAAAACCAAATTCTGGGGCTCGCAACAGGCGGCAAAACGGATGCAGAACGGCGGCAGCATCATCAACATCATCTCCATTGCCGCCCACAAACCCTCACCCGGATTCGGCGTTTATTCAGCGGCAAACATGGGCATGATCAGCATGACGCGGACCCTGGCGGTGGAACTGGCGCCCAAGGGCATTACGGTAAACTGCCTGGCCCCGGGGATCATCGTCACCGACATGCTGGTGGAGACCATGAACATCTCCAGCGAGCAGGCGCAGCAGATGTTCAACGAACAGATTCCGTTGGGCCGGACCGGCACGCCGGAAGATTGTGCCGCGGCAGCGGTATTTTTTGCCGCCCCGGCATCGCGCTGGATTACCGGTCAATTTATCGATGTGGCCGGCGGGCAACCCACTTAGGGAACAAAGTAAATGACACAGGTGAATGTACTGCTGGTCAGCAAAGGCCACGACTACGTGCATGATTCGTTTCTCAACATGTTCACGGACATGCCGGACGTGACCACCACCCTGGTGGAGCAGCCTGCCGCGCAGATTGTCATGCAGCCCGAACATATTGATCCGTTTGATGTGGTGTTCTTTTACGACATGTGCGGCATTCCCGGCGCCGGCCTGCTGCACGACGGCGCCAACGACAGCGGTATTCCGCCGCAAGCCTACGTACGCGCCGTGGAAAACCTGCTGGACACGGGCAAAGGTATGATTCTGGTCAACCATGCCACCGTAAGCTGGCCGCTGTGGCCGCTGTGGCGGGAAATCTCCGGATCTTCATTCATGCTCACCGCCGGCGACCTGCACGGCAAACAGGTGCCCGGCTCCGGCTACCGCGGCGGCCACGGCCCCCTGCCCAACGCCACCATCAAGCTGTTACCTCAGACCGCCCACCCGGTGCT
>JANQOA010000097.1 GCA_028279305.1 Pseudomonadales bacterium | reverse complement strand
GGGTGGCGCAGATCGTCGCACTGGCCGGTACCGGCGCCACGGCGTTTCTGGAGCAGTGCACACCGGGTTATTACAACCGGGAGGGCCAGGGCGGCAGCTCGGTGCTGAACGCCACTTACGCGCCGGGTATCAATGCCTTTAACGCCTTGTTAGCGCAATGGCGCGGGCAGGGTGAGCTGAAAGGTATGGAGCTGACCTAGTGCCCGGCAGACGGTTTGCGGAGCTGTGATTGAGGCCGCGTTCAGCGACCTGGCGGAGGCTTGCGGCGATGCGTTCGATCCGCAGTTGCTGAGCTTTTTTGCAGCGGATGAGCCGCTGCGCTACGAACTGCGGGCACCCGCCGCGCCGGCCGGCGGGCCGGCGCCGGGCCTGCTGGTTTACATCAGCCCCAAACAGGGTGCGCGCATGCCGGAAGCCTGGGGCCCGGTACTGGACGAGTACAACCTGGCATGGGTGGGCGCCCAGGATTCCGGCAATGAAGTCCATGTTGCGCGGCGGGTGGGTTTTGCCCTGCTGGCGCCTGCGGCGGCTGCCCGGGCGCTGCAGGTTGACCCTTCCCGTATGCTGCTCAGCGGCTTTTCCGGCGGCGGCCGGGTGGCGAGCATGATGATGCCCGCTTATCCCCGGCAGTTCCGGGGCGCGTTGTTCATCTGCGGCGCCAACCCGTTGTTTACCGCCACGCCGCAGACGGTGGATGCGCTGGCCCACGTGCCCATGGTGTTCCTGACCGGCAGCGGCGACTTTAATCTGCAGGATACGCGGATGGCCATGGCCACTTATCAGCAGGCGGGATTACACGGCCTGCACCTGATGGAAGTGGACGGCATGGATCACAGCCTGCCGCCGGCACCGCCGCTGGGCAAGGCGTTGAAGTATCTGCTGAACTGAAACCCTCTAACGCTTGTACTCCTCCTTGATAATGCCGGTGACCACGCGCAGCGCGGCGTCGAACTCCAGATCATACTTGCGCGCGATCGCCTGGGTGATGTCGTTTATATTGCGCTTGCCGTCGATGGCGCTGAGCACCTGGGCGCGCAACAGATAGTTTGACGCGGTATAGCGGGTGTCCGGATTGACCGGCAAAGGGGTAACCGCATCCGCCGGCGGGTTTTGTTCCCCCATCAGGTCCACCTCGTGGGTTTTGGTGGCGCAGAATGAAAACACTCTTTCATTGCGGTGATGGGCGCTGGCCGGGGACTGCAGATAGGGCAGCCGTGCACTGTCGTGGGCTTTAACCACAAAGCCGGAATAGCGGATGCGTTCCATCAACTCTTCAGCACACAAGTTGGCGCTGGGCTCCGCGCTCAGGAAGTTCATCGAGCCGGTGCACAGCCACGTGCCGCCGGCCGGCAGCAGGCGGTTTACGGCGCCGATCAGCGCATCCGTTTGACCCGGCAGCAGGTCCACCAGCCAGGGTGTGAACACGGTGTCGAAACCGGCGTCCACAAACGGCATGTGGCTGACGTCGCCTAACACATAATTTGAGGGGATGGGGTGCTCGTAGGCTGCGGTATTGTCAAGCCGGCAGGTACGCGTGAGGGCGCAGTGGTTGAGGTTGACCGGCGCGGTGGGAAATTCGATCAGTTCGACGCTGCCGCCTGCCATCATGGCCGTGTTTACCGCGGCAAACAGAGGGTTGATATCAAACTTCACGGAAAGCTCCGTAGGCAGGCGCTGCTCCAACAGATAAGGCAGGGCGCCGGGGCCGGCCCCCAGTGTGATCAGCTTACCGAGGCGGCTTACCCGCGCCTGTTGCAGTACGGTTTGCACCGCCGCGTAAGCGGCTTCAATTTCATCTTTGCCCCACACCCAGTCACGGAAAATATTGGTCTGATAACTGGTGATGGTCTGGCTCTGGGGTAACAGCGCCCGCTGGTTGTTGTCAGCCTGATAGGCGCTGAGTTCAAACGGACTCAGCAGGTGTTCTATCTGGCGGGCAAAATCCCGCTTGGCGCGCAGCAGCCGTTCCAGGCGTTTGCGCGTGGTGGGATAGAGATAGCCGTCCAGCTTGTTGTTGATGCGCTCGATGTCGGCTTCCAGTTCAGCGCTGAGGCGCACATGGCGGTCGTGCCATTGACCAAAAGCGGAAGCCGGCTGGGGATACAGCCAGGGGACTTCATCACCGTTACAGCGAATAACCGGGTAACGGGTTTTGCACCGCCGGCAGCGGAAATGTCTATTTTCACGGTACAGCGGCGCGGATTTGTCCCGGCAATTAGGACAGGCCAGTAAATGGAGGGAGCCAGCAACACCCGGTGGAGCGGCCGGGTGTGCTGACTCGGGGAGTGCGATCGTATTCAAAAGAATCCCCTCTCTCTCACACGATCGGGTCGAACGCTATGTAGGGATCGACCGCCGCTCCAGTGCCCAGGCCGGGATTATCGAGAACCATCCCGAATTGCGCCTGTTCACCGTGGAGCGCAAGGTAATTAAGAACAATTAGCTCGGCTAATGTCGAGACGCTGTTCGCAAAAGGACTAGAATTTGTATTTATATTACCGTCCGGGTTAAAAAACCCGAGCTGCTGCGAAGCGTCCCCGGCCCTTAAGTTGGGCCGCCCGGCCGGACTGTAAGCCAGTATGAAGCTGGCCGCGGTCTGTGAATTGTCCGACCGCCAGCGGAACTTGGTCACACCCTGGCCGTCGTCTTCCGGACGGTTGGTATCCGCGGACACGGCGCCGTCGCTGAAGCCGTAAATCATCAGCGGTTTGCCGACGCGGGCGGCGTATTCCAATGTGCCGCCAATCACCTGGCCGACAAAAAAGTCCTTGCCGTCGGTTTCGGGGCGCGGATCCTGATGGTAGTCGCGGCCGCCGTACTCGATGGTGCCGGCGCCGCCGTAACCGTTAACCACCACTTTCATCACCGCTGCGGCTTTGGCGAAGTCGCCGTTGTTCAATTCTCCGTTAGGGAAAATCGCCTGCAGGTCAGCATCCACTTCCGGATCCAGGTCGGTGGATGATATGGGGGTGTTAAAGGTGGCGGTGGTTTTGTCGAAGCCGCATTGCACCAGTTCCTCCGTGGCCTGGGCTTCGTTGATCTGCCCCAGCTTCAGGGCGGTCAGGACCGCGCTGGCCTGGGCTACCCGGCCGTTGGGGAAGCCGTCGTTGCTGGCACCGCCGGCCAGACCAACAGCATCGTTGCGGTTGCGCACCCGGGTGGGCCGCAGATCCGCCTGAATCATCGACTGCGGCGCCTGGGAGCGGCCCCCGGAATCAGAATTCCGGGTGCCCACGGAGACGGCAAATTCACCGTTGGAACCGGCCTTGGATATGCCGTAGATGGGGTTGTGCGGGTTGTTGCCGGTATCGTTCTCGGAACGCGCCGGAATGACCACACCGTTGGTATTGGCCCGGGTTGCGTTGGACGTCTTGTCCAGCATACCGCGCAGCAGGGCGCTGTTGGGGTGCATGGCCAGGCCGAAGGTCCGGTCTACGCCCACATTCTGGGGAATGATCTCCTGGGGTAAGCCGAGCCGGGCGTAACCCTGGGCGGACAGGAAGTCTTCCTGCCCGCCGGCGCCGCCGACAATGATGTTGGAGCCGGCAATGTTGGCGCCGCCGCCCTGGTCGATGCCGATAAACGGGATTTTACCGGCACCCAGCAGCGGGTTGTTGTCGATCACACACTCCGCATGCGCGTAGCGGCTCAACAGCGTCGCCATGCTGGGCAGGAACACGGTGCCGGTACCGGCAATTAAACCCCTGCCCAGGAACTCGCGGCGGGTGCGGGGCGGCGCGTGGCCGCTGACCCTGCAGTTGTCGCGAATACGGCGCTCGATGGCCTCGCGTCGTCGTTCTCGTGCCCGAAAGCGGTTTCTATACTTGGACATATTGGTCTCCGTCGTTTAGTTCACAGTTAACGCGCTGTTCGACAGGACCGCAGCACAGGCTGCGCCCAAAGTCGTTCTGGCGACGTCACCAACACATCCGTTTGCGCAGCCCAGATCGTCGATCAGGCTGACAATTTCGGTCCGCACCGCATCCTTGGCCGGCTGTACCCCGATGTTGTTGCCGACAAAGTTGTCGAACAGGACATCAGACACAGCGTCCTTGCCGGCGGCATCAATGTCGCAACTGCCGAAGAAAGCGTTGCAGGTGCCGTTGTTGCCCACCAGCACCTGGCAGTAGCCGGTCGCCAGCCGTTGGATGGCCACCTGGTGCGAGGTGTTGAAACTCAGCACATCGGTGTTCGCCGGCAACTGGCCCTGCAGTTCCTCGTACAGGGTGCGCACGGTATTGTTGTTCGCATCCACCCCGGTCACCGCTGACATGGTGTCATTCAACTGGGAAAAGCTGCGTACACCGATGTCGGGTTCTTCAACGTCGGGCAGCGGTGTCGGCGGCAGCGCCGGCGCCACGTCCTCGGCCAGGCCGAGGTTGTTGCCTAACACTTCAAACTCAAGATGGAACTGATCCTGATCCGCGCCAAGCGCAGTGGGGATCACAGCGCCCAGAGGCGACAGCAGCGTACCCGGCTGAACGTTGTTGTTGTCCACACGGCGGAATGCCTGCGCGGCAACCGGAATGGAATCATTCACGGCGATACGGATATTTTTCACCGTGACGCCGGAAACGTCACCGCCGAAACGGGGTTCAGCAAACATGTAGCCGTTGCTGCTGACCGGCTGGAACAGCATGTCGATGTAGGCGTTGGCGCCGAACATCGCGGTCAGGTCAAAGCGCAGGCTTTGCAGCGTACCCAGGCCGACGTCGAAGTTTTGCGCCACTTCCGCCTGGCTTAAGGCGCGGTCGTGCATGGCCACCATGTGGAAGACACCCTGCCACAGGCGGTTATTGGTCACCTCGTTGCCCAGCAGGAAGATCTGCTGATCGTTCCAGGCCAGGGTATCAGCCTGGTTGTCTGCTTCCAGCAACTGGCCGTCGACAAAGATACGGCGCCCGTTAGCGGGATCGAATGTCATGGTGACATGCTGCAGGGCCGTGCTGACTTCCTGCTGCAGCGCTTCCAGCTGCGGCGTGCCGTTGTTGCCGGTATTGGCGCTGCGGTTGCGGAACACGTAATAGAGCGCGTTCTGGCCCATGGTGAAGTTACGCTGGCCGGTATCCAGGGAGTACGACACGATGCGCGCCGGACCGTCCTGATCGTTGTTGTCAGCGGTCACCCAGGCTTCAACGGTGTATTCGCCGCTGGCGCTGATGCGGTTGAACAGCTTCTGGCTGTCCGCGAGGCTGGCTTGCGCCTTGCCGCTGACGTTACGCAGGCCGCCGTTCGGCTCCCAGGTTGTGCCTTCCAGTTGCAGCACTATGGGGGTGCCGACGCCGCTGGTGTCGGTGGCGGTGTTGCCGGTACCTTCCTCAAAAGTGAACAAGGCAAATACGGCGTCTTCAACCCGCGCTCCGGCGGCATCCTGGGCATCCGCCATGGATACTGCCGCACTTTTGATCGCGGCAACCGGAGGTTCTTCAACCACCCGCTGGTCAGCCCAGTCCTGAATTCCGGCCAGGAATACAGCGGCAATGGCGTCGCAGCTGGTTTCACCGCCGCAGTTGTGCCGGTCTGCGGAAGGCCGCAGGTAAATGCGGCTGTTAGCCGGATTATCCAGGTCTACCTTCTGCTGGGAGATCAGGGTGTTATAAGCGGCTACTACGTCTTCAACCGCAAAAGCCGGAATCTGTGCCACGCCGTGACAGCTGACGCAAAAGTTCGCAGCGTCGCGCAGCAGCGGATACAGGGTGCTTTCAAATACCATCACGTCCGTCATCGGCGGCGGATCCATGGGCGGGTCCGGGTCTACCGGCGGCGGCATTTCGTCTTCCGGCGGATCCTGGGGCGGGGGCGGCGGGTTGGCCACCTCTGCAGCCCAGGCTTGAATGCCGGCCAGCATGGCAGCGGCAATCTGGTCGCAGTTTGCGTCGTCGCCGCAATTGTGGCGATCCATGGCGGGCCGCTGGTACAGCATGGAACCGTCCGGGGTGGACAGGTTGACCAGCGAAGCGGCAATCACCACGTCGTAAGCGGCTTGCGCGCCGGCGTTGGCAAAAGCGGGATCCTGGGTGTCGGCATGACAGCCCACACAGCCGTTGGCGGTATCAATGAGTACCGGGTGCAGATGCAGGCTGAAGGCCGCTGCATCACTCATCGGCGGATTGGAGGGCGGATCGTTGACCGGAGGATCCACCACGGGATCTTCCTGGGTAACCGGATCCTGGATACCGGTACCTGAACTATCGGAATCTTCGCTGCGCGCGCAACCGCCCAGCACCAGCAGGCACAGCAACAACAGCAGGGTGTGTTGCAGCCACATGGCGGCGGCCGGTTCGGTGGGCGCAGATTGTCGTATGGATGAATTCATCTGCTACTCTCCCATGCAGTAAACTGACGTTTCCGCAAACACACCTTTCATGTTGTGGTTGCTGGCTTGAAAGTTGTTGGCAATCGTCTGCACGGCCTGTAAATCTGCGGGTCCGTTGGGTGTCCTGTAACAGACCTTTTCAAATACCTTGGTCACCTGGCATTCGGCAAAGCGGCGGGTCTGGGCCAGTTCCATGCCCAGGCTCTTGGCACCCATGCCGGAGCCCGGTCCGTTCCAGCCGACGTGGGCGTTGGGGCCGGTGCGCCAGTAGTTGATCCAGGAATCTCCCAGAGTGACAAAGCCGTATTTGAATACGTGGTTGTCGTTCAGGTATTTGGGCTGCACGTTGTCCTGCGTGTAAACCAGGCGCTGCAGGTCCTCGTCAAAATCGTAGAACGCAAAGGCGCCGGCCAGACCGTCGAGACCGGCATGACAAGCCAGGCAGTCGTTCAGAAATATAGCGGTATCACCGCCGGGGGCGCGCGTGACGTCCTGACGGATACGGTCGGGCCATGCGGTCACGTCGCGCATGTCCTCCATATCCAGACACATGAAATTGAGGGTGGCAAAGCGTATCGCCGCGCGGTTTGTGCCCGCGACCAGAAACGCCTCAGCGTATCCCCGGGTGGTCATGATGCCTGCGGTTTCCGCCGCGCCGAGCTGGGTACCCGGCAGGCTGGATTGGGTTTGCTGGGTCAAATTGGCGGGATCGCTGAGATCCACCCGGTTGACCTGCAGGTCCACGTAGTGGTCGTTGTTGTCGTGGGCGTAAGCAACGCCGGTGGCAGCCGGGGTGCCGACGTAAACCAGATCTCCGGACAACAAAGTATCGAACGGAACATCGTCACGCACCATGCCGATGACCGTTGCCACGGTATCACTGAGGTCGACGTAGACGGACTGGTCCCGGTTGGTCCAGGGCGTGGCGTACTCGCGGACCGTGGTGTTGTAAAAGCTGGGGTTGGTCATGGCCTGCATGGCCGCGGCGGTGGGGTCACCGGCGGCAATGGACTGTTCCATGGCGTCCAGCACGGCAGCGCTGGGCGGCACCCCAGTCAGGCGGTCGTGTATTCTTTTCGCTTGTTCACGCGGTCCTGCGTAGGAATTTATTGCGGTAAGCATCAACACAAGGCATGTGAAGATCCCTACCAGATAACACCCTCGGTAGTTCCTGGATTCGTGGAAACCCATTCCGGCACCTCTTTAGATGATTCGCTGATTGCGATAGCTACGAATGCAGGCTGACAGAAACTGCCAGCCGGATAGGTGGGGTTTTCTCGACGCCCAGGGGTGTACGCGGTTTCTGACGCGTGCAGCGCGGGCCAACTATTAGCTTGTGTTCTACTAGATTTCATCGATCGGCTTCCAGTTACCTCTCATCGGAAAACCCATCGGCAGCATCTTGTCGCCAGGTGCCGTCATCTAACGGCGAGTTGTCTCTCCCAACAACTGCTGGCTAAAGCCTCTCAAATCAAATCTGGGAAATTCGCTAACTGGTTCACGGTTTCGCAAAGCGGTGTACACAAAGTGCGCCCGGGACAGCGCTATTTGTCCAACAAAAGCAAGCAGCGGCTGTTTGAGTTTGTAATCTGTGACTTATGTTGGGCCAAAAAGACTGAAGTTTTTCGATACTTGCCCGCCAAGAGAGGTTGCCCGGCAGTCCGGGCGGAAATTTGGTGGAGTGAAACGGATCTCCTCGTCATCTGCTGCTGATGCAGCGGGCAAAGAAGCCGGGGATGATTACAGTCGATTCATACGCCAGTTCTTCATGGATGTCCCATCCTGAGGTAAGCAATCGCAGCGTGCCTTCAACGCTGGCAGAACATGCCGGACGGCTGGTTGCGGTCCTGAAAAAAGCCCTGCGCCTGGCGCTGGTGATGCTGGTCTGGCTGGCGGTGGCTGCCGTGGTGGCGGCCGGCTGGTGGTGGCGCGAACAGTTGCCGCTGCGCGCGGACAGCGGGGCGGGGTATGCCCTGGGTGTACTGTCAGCGGTATGCATGCTGGTGCTGCTGATCTACCCGCTGCGTAAGCGCCTTAAATTTCTGGGCATTCTGGGCGCCACAAAAACCTGGTTCTTCATTCACATGACCATGGGCGTGACGGCACCGGTGGTGGCGTTATACCACTGCGGGTTCAAACTGGGGTCTTTAAACAGCCAGGTAGCGCTGGCCAGCATTCTGATTGTTGCGGCAAGCGGCCTGGTTGGCCGTTTTTTGTACCGGCATGTCTATGCAGACTGGTCCGGACACCGGGCCGTGTCAAAGAAAATGTCCCGCCCGAAACTGTTTGATGCCCCCTATCTCAGCTTTCTGCGCCTGGTGGGTACGCGCCTCAACCGTTTTGACGAGCATACCCAGGCGCACCGGCGCTCCCTGTGGGCGGCCATCCGGCATTCGTTTCAGGTGGAACCGGCGGCGCGGGTTGAGCGCCTGGTGCTAATGCGCTTTTGCCGCAAACAGTTGCAACAGGTTGCCCGCGACAACCCGTTGATCGCGCGCGAGAAAGAACGTCTCATCACGCTGATCGACCGCTATGTGTCTTTCCGCCTGTTACAGGCGCAGAAGATCACCCGGGTGCAGATTTATGAGCGCCTGTTTGCCTTGTGGCATGTGGTGCATCTGCCGTTTTTTATCCTGCTGCTGCTCAGCGTTATCGTTCATGTGCTTGCGGTTCATCTGTACTAGCAGCCTGTTGCTGTTGCTGTGGTTGCCCGGCGCGCAGGCCGCGCCGTTCGAGAAGCTGTTGATGCCCGGGCCGCTGTCAGCCGCCCACGCCGGCATGGAAGAAGAGTGCGGAAGCTGCCATGACCCCCTGGGTGAGAAGTCCCAGGCGCAACTGTGCGCCACCTGCCATGAGGAGGTGGCGGAGGACATGGCGGCGGACACCGGCTTTCACGGCAAGCACCCGGACGTACAGACGCAGCAGTGCCAGAGCTGCCACCGGGAGCACGAGGGTGTGGATGCAGTCACGCTGGCATTTGAGCTGACCCCGTTTGATCACAACCGCACGGACTTTGCCCTGGTGGGGCCGCATGAGGGTCTCGACTGCGCCAGTTGCCACATGCCGGGAGAGGCGCACCGTGCGGCGCCTTCAACCTGTGTTGGCTGTCACCAGCAGGATGATGTCCACAATGGCGCTCTGGGTACGGACTGCGGAGCCTGCCATCTGGGCCCGGGCTGGCAGAAACCGAGTTTTGATCATGCCCGCTCTTCGTTTCCGCTGCTCGGCGCCCACCGTTGGCTGAATTGTGACAGTTGTCACGAAGACCAATTGTTTGTCGGGACGGCGATGGAATGCGCGGCCTGCCACCGCAGGGATGATGTGCATGGCGGCGAGTTCGGGCAGGATTGCGGCAGCTGTCATTCGGAATCGGCCTGGACAAACACAAATTTTGATCACGGCAGCACAGGCTTCTTCCTGCGCGGCGCCCACGGCGCCCTGGCCTGTAAAGCCTGCCATGCCAGCCCTCACCAGGATAAGGCATTGGGCACCACTTGCGTAAGCTGCCACCAGCAGGATGATCCTCATCAGGGCCGGCGCGGCAGCGACTGCGCAGGCTGCCACAACGAAAACAACTGGCAGGCGACTTTTGACCACGCGGCCAAAACCGGTTTTTCGCTGCTGGGTGCGCATGCTGCATTAACGTGCAGCACCTGTCACAAGCAATCGATGGATGAACCGCTGCCCACCACGTGCAGCGGTTGCCACAGCCCGGATCCCCATGCCGGGCAACTGGGCAATAATTGTGAGAGCTGCCACAACAACACTTCGTTCACCGCCAACCTGCGTTTTGATCATCAGTTGAGTACGTTTCCCCTGCTTGGGCTGCATGCGCTGCTGCAGTGTGACGACTGCCATGCCGGTTTGCGTTTCCACGATGCGGCGGAAAGCTGCGAATCCTGCCACGCGGCTGATGATCCTCACCAGGGGCGCATGGGGACCAGTTGCGGCAGCTGCCACAACCCGGTGGGCTGGGCGGTGACCAAGTTTGATCATGGGCAGAAAACCGGCTTTGAGTTGAGTGGGCACCACGCTGATCTGAGTTGTGAGTCCTGCCACCAGCATCCGGTGATGCTGCGTGCTGAAAGCCAGCAGGAGTGCAGCCAGTGTCACAAACAGGATGACCCGCACGAGGGTGAGTTCGGCCGCAACTGCGGCCAGTGCCACAACACCAGTTCATTTGCGGAAATCACGGGGTTCGGACCATGAACGCAAAGCAGTTCATCTTACGGTTCCTGCTGACCTCCGCGCTGTTCGGTATCACTACCCTGCCGGCGGCGGAGGAGCAGAAACCCATTTTTGATCACTTTACCACCGGGTTTGAACTGCGCGGCGCCCACGCCCGCGCCAGCTGCACCAGTTGTCATGCGGGCGGTGTGTTTGAAGGTACCCCGACAGCCTGTGCCTCCTGCCACAGCAGGTCCGGGTTGGTTGCCGCTACAGCTCAACCCAGCCAGCATGTATTGACCACCAATCAGTGCCGGGCCTGTCATCAGCCCCAGGCGTGGATGCCGGTCTTGCGGGTGGACCACCTGGAGGTGATTGGCGCCTGCAGCAGCTGTCACAACAATATGCAGGCGTTGGGAAAACCCGCGGATCATCTGCCGACCTCCGACAGTTGCGACAGTTGCCACAACACGCGGGCGTTCAGCTTTGCCCGCTTCAGCCACGCCGGCATAACCGCGGGCTGCTTCAGCTGTCACAACGGCGTGCAGGCGCTGGGTAAGCCGCTGGATCACATTCCCGCAAGCAATCAATGTGAAGCCTGCCACAACACCGTAACCTTTGCCGGAGCGCTACAGCGATGAGCGGGTTTGCCGCGGATCTTCATAGGTTAACCCGGCCGCGGCTGGCGCCGGGGCTGGCTCTTGCGTGTGTACTGCTGTTGTGCCCGCCGCGGGCGGCGGCTGAGGGCTTTATCGAGTCGGTAGTCTACGACGCGGAAGCGGATTCCATCCAGGTTACCCTGGCGTGTGCGGTACGTTACCTGCACCACGACCAGCAAACGGTGGACAAAACGTTAAAGGTACAGCTGCTGGGTCTGGACGGGTGCCGCGGCGCCCTGGACCGCGGCATCGGCTCGTTGAGCCTTGCCAAAGCCGGTGAAACCCTGCTGGGTGTGCAATATCAGAACCAGGGCCAGGAAATATCGGTCAGCTTTAATTTTATCGAGAACGGGCGCTTTTTTGTCAGCCAGGGCAGCGACGCGCGGAGTTTTGTGCTGAGTAAGCGCCGCCATCTGCTCGACGTAGCCGTGGAGCCCGTTGCCGCTAGCCTCAACCGGCAGCAGGCAGACAGCCGTTTGAAACAGGCACGCGGACACATGCTGGATGGAGACTATGAAGCCGCCGCTGCCGGGTACACCCAATTGCTGGAGCAGGCTGACGAGTCGGCGCACATGGAAGCGCTGGAATATCTGGCGCTGGCTTATGAACGCTCCGGCCGTCCCGGGCTGGCGGCGCAGCGGTATGAGCTGTGGCTGCAGCGTTTTGACGAACCCACCGCTGCGGCCCGGGTGCAGCAGCGCCTGGATGCCCTGGTGGCTTCCGCTGCTGAAGCAGACACCGCCGCCGCGCCAGCCCCGGCGCAAGGCCGCTGGGATATGTATGCTTCCATCAGTCAGGATGTCTGGTCGTTAAGCGCTCAGGGCGAGTACGCCGGGGTTGATCTGGAAGACGTGGATAGAACCGTGATGCTTACCTACGTGGATGCCGGCGCCGGCTACAGCGGCGGCGGCTATGACATAAGAACCCACGTCAGCCTGGGCTATCAGAACACCTTGAACGCCAGCAGTTCGTCGGATCGCGATGACGAGCCGTTTGCGCGCCGTGCTTATGTAGAGTACCTGAATAACATCAGCGGGTGGCGTCTGCGCGCCGGTCGGCAAATCACATACGGAGACGGCATTCTCGGTGCCTATGACGGCTTACGCACCACGTTCCGCGTCACCGATGACATCCGTGTTAACGTCACGGCGGGTCTGCCGGTGGACAACCCCCGGTACGCGGCGGAAACGGACCGGCAGTTTGTTGCCGCCAGCATGGACGTTGACAACTTTCTGTTCGGCTTTGATGCCAACTTTTACACCCATCAGCAGCAGAACGACGGCCTCTGGGACCGGCAGGCGGTGGGCAGCCAGTGGCGCCGGGCGGGACAGAACTGGTACACGGTCGCGCGCCTCGACTACGACGTCAGCTACGAGGTGCTGAACTCCGCTCTGATCGAAGCCGGCGGCAGCCCCAGGCCCTGGCTGCGCGCCCACAGCCGCATCAACTTTTTTACTTCTCCCTATGTGGGTACCGGCAATGCGTTGATCGGCCAGAGCGCCGTGACCCTGGATGAACTGCAGCAGTTTTATACGGAAGCGCAATTGCGCGCGCTGGCGCGCAACCGCACCACCGATGTGCAGCAGTTTACGTTAGGCGCCAGCATGGATTTGAGTCCCCGCTGGACGGCGGATGTCAACAGCACGTACTCTGGGTTTGACGCCACGGTTGCCTCCGCGGGGGTTGCCGCGGAACCCGATACGGAACAGATAGACACCAGCGTGCTGCTGCGGGGTGGTTCAATATTCCGCGCCCAGGATGTACTGCAGCTGGGTTACAACCTGTTCAGCCAGACCCGCGCCGACACTCACTCACTGCGCTTCGACTGGCGCTTCCGCTGGACGGACAAGTTCCGCCTCAACCCGCGGTTGGCGGTGGCGAAGCGGTTCAGCGATACCACCGGCGATCAGCTGATCCTGACGCCGGCCCTGCAGCTGACCTACCTGCCGTCGCGCAAGTACCGCATCAGTGCGGAAGTCAGCGGGCGCTGGTCGGACCGCAACCTGCCGGCCAACGACCCCTTTCTGCTGGGTCTGACGGATATGACCGAAGAAAACCTGGA
>JANQOA010000096.1 GCA_028279305.1 Pseudomonadales bacterium | reverse complement strand
TGCAGCTGATTGTTAACCAGGTTGACCCGAATGGCTTCGCTGACCGCGCTTGTGTTGATCTGATAGCGGTTTTCCGCCGTGTGTTTGATGGTGCCGCGGTAGGGGGCGCCGGCAAATACACCATGGACGCGGAAACTTCCGTTGTCGCGGATGGTCCACAGCATGCTTTCCTGGCCCTGCAGTTTCCATGTGCCGGTGAGTGCCGCCAGCCCGCCTTGAGGAGGATGCAAGCGGTTGCCTGCGCGGGGCAGCACGGTGGGTGGTGCTACCGCCGGCGGTGCGGTCTGGGCGGCACCCGGGTTCCTGGGAAAAAACGGTTCCCGTTCCGCTGCCTGCGGGTCCGCCCAGTTGGCGGACATCAGCACTGATAAGCCTGCCAGCAGCGTGGGCAACATGTGTTTAGCGTTAAACATGGCAATTCTCCTGTTACAGTGGGCCTATTGCAGGCGTTCTCTTGCAGCCGGTTATTGCAGCTTGCTCAGGGCCAGCCTGGCCATGGCAATCACCTTGTCCGCATCCGCGCTGGTCAGGTTTGAGATGTAGCTGGCTCCGCCTTGCCACTCCACGTTCAGATAACTGTTGCCCAGCAGCACTTCCGCTTCCAGGCGGGGCGGGTTGCTGGGGGTGAAGTACCAGCGGGCGTCGTCCCCCATGTTGTCGATGCGCCGGTAACGGTCCGGGTAGTTGCGCAGGTCCCTGTTCCAGGTATCGGGTACTGATCCGCGCGTGCGCTTATAAAAGGTAATGCTCACAGTGCCGTAACCTTCCAGGTTCTGGTACCGGCAAAGGGACTGTTGTTGTTCGCTGTTCGGATCCGCGGGAAAGCCGCGGGGCGCGGTGGTGGTGAAACCGGCAATCTGTTGCAGTTCTGCATTGCTCAGCAGGCAGGCGTCGTTGTTGCGCAGGGTGGGGGTAGTGCCGCCGCCGGGTACCAGATTGGCTGTCAGATCCGCATAGGGGTTCCGCTGCGGGCCTGGTTGAGCACCGGCCGGACTGCCTGTATCAGCCTGGTTGCCGCCGGCGGAAACGCCGCTGGCATCAGCCTGGGGGCTGTCGCCGGGCTCGCGTTTAAATGGTTTACTGATGCCGCGCCCGGCACTTTTCACCCCTTCAAAAGTCTTGATGCCCAGGTTTCTCGCCCCGGCGCCCAGACGTTCAAAAAAGTTCTTCGGCGGCTGGCCGCCGCCTGAGTTGGCCGCCGCCGGCTGCGGGTCCGCAGCGGCCACTGTCCCGGAACTGCCCGGCGCGGGTGTGCCGGCGGCTGCGGAAGACGACGGGCCTGGGCCGGCGGATGCTGCATTACCGGTACCGGCGGATGCCGTATTGCCGCCGCTGGAAGTGCCGCCTGCACCGTAGCCGTCGCTTGCGTCCGCCGCCGGGTCGGCGGCAGGCGCCTGGGTTGCTGTTGTTTCAGCGGCGAGGTCTGCGGTCCAGCGGCGCCATACGATCTGGCCGGACTGTACGTTCATGACCAGTTTGGAGCCGGTGTCCTCAAACTGGTAGATGCCGCTCTCAACGTCGCCATTGGTGTCGCGCATGGTCAGGTTATTGTTGGCTGCCGTGTAACCGCCTTCACGGATCAGTTCGCCTCCCTGGTAAACGGAAAAAGTGTCCGCGCCAAACGCCATGGTCAGCTCGGAGTACGCATCGGTACCCTGCCACTCACCGAGAAATGCAAAGTCGTTCATGACCGGGGCTGCCGGGTCACCCGCCGGCGCTTCCGCAGCTGGGGGTACAACCTCTGCGGTGCTGAATACCGCCTGGTCCACCACCACAAAGCTGCCCAGTTGCCGCGTTTGCGCGCGCAGCTCTCCGGCCACGTCATCGTAGTGGGTATCCAGGCCTGTGAGGCCGCCGTCCTCGCTGAGCAGGGCAATATGATGGCTGGTGTTGCCTGCCGCCGGTACCGCAATGGATAGCGGCCGGCTGAGGGTTTCAGTATCTGCGTCATCGGCACTGATGCTGAATACCGGCGTGACGGCGCCGACAATGTCAGCCTCAGTGCTGCTTAAGTGCAGTGTGACACCGTCCGCCAGCGCGCCGGCGGGAATATAAATGGCCACCGCCCCGGTACGCAGGCGCGCGGCTTCGCCGTCAGAAATTTCGATTTCACCCAATTCCGTGGCTGATGAACAGGCCACGGCAAGAACAATCACCGATAAGACAAACAAAGTGCGCATATTTCCTCCTTAGTGGTGCGGGTAAATCCGCGACCACTCCATGCCTTGCATTTTATAGAACCATTTCAAGTCTGTTGCATTTTCCAGGTGCCACACGCTGCTGTCCGGCATGTAGGCGGTTGCCGGCGGCTGCGGACCAAAATTTTTGCCCGGACTGTTGCGCAGAGCCCATTCGTCATGGGGGCCGTGTTGCACAATATTGTCACCTACATGGTTGTTGAGCTGTTGCCGCATGCGGCTGTTCCAGGCGCTGCTGCCGTCACTGTTGTAGACACCATGCAAATCCGTGTCGCTGTAGAAGCGGTTGCCGTCAGCGTCGGTAATAATCCTGTCCCTGCCCGTGACCCGGTAGCCCAGCTGTTTGAGCGTGCGCAGGTCTTTGCCGCTCATGCCTTTGGCGGAAGCCAGGCCGGCGTGCGGTTGTTGACTGAGCGGTTTGTTCGGGTCCGCGGGGATTGTTTTGCCTTTAAGCTCAGCCGGTTTGGGTTTGTAGCCCGGCTGGCCGGCCCAACGCATGGCTGCGGGGTTGGAATCCCGCACAATAACAATCTTGTTGTTGCGGTTGGCGAAGCCGCGCAGTTTTTTGTCCGCGTCCAGAGTGAGGCCGCGCTGCAGCGCTGACGGCGGGGTAAATTTGCCGGTTGCGGCTGACAGCGAGGCGGGCGTGAAGTCAGCCCGCGCTTCCAGCACGGCCCGCTGCAGACCTTTACCGGCCTTGACCAGGCTCACACCCTGACAGACTTCTTTGCCGTACAGATAACCGCGCTGGTAGTCGGACAGCTGCGGCCAGTTGTCGCGGTATTGTTCGTAGGTTTCCCACGCCCCGCCCATGGCTGAGGCGGCGCAAAGCGCGTTTACAACCGTCGTGAATGCGCGGTACTTCTGGGTAATTTTGCCCAGGCCGGCCATCGCCAGGCCGTAGGCTTCACAGTCAGCCCAAGCCTTGGTGGCGCCGTCTGCAAACGCCAGCATCGGCTGAGGCTGACCGTAGATGTACTTTTTGTCCGCCGGCAGGGATTGATCCGCTTTCTTTATTATTTTGCCGGTGACCACTTTTTGCGCGCCGTTGCCGGTACTGTTGTTACCACCGGCCTGATCAGCCTGAGGGATGCCGGGCTTAAGCCGGGTGCCGTTGGCGCCGCCGGGCTTTTTGCCGGTATCGGTTTTGTTGCCGGTGCCACGCCTGCTGCTGTCGCGCTGCTTGCCGGTGTCAAGCTTGCCGCTGTCGCTCTGCCTGCCGGCGTCGCTGTTGCCGCTGCCGTCAGGCTGACTTCCCTTATCAACGCGGTTCCGGGGCCACAGAATTTTGCCGCTCACCACTTCCTCATGATCCGCACCGGCGGGCGAACCAGTGCCGGTCTGCTCAATGTCTTTGCTGACGCGGCCCTGCAGAACAATTGGATTGTTTTTGTACCAGGCATCCAAGCACTTGCGGTGGTTGTTCAGGTGCCGGCTGCGTTCTGCGATCACAGCGTTGTAGGTTTTGGCGTCAACCGGCCATTGGCTGTTCAATGCCACGGCCTGTTCTTCCACAACAAGAGCGCGCTTGACGTGTCCATAGCAGCTTTCGCCCGCTGCTTTTGCCCGCCCGCGGTACTTGTTCTTGATGTGCCAGGCTTTGGAGCAGGCCGCCCAGCCCTGTTGGCAATTCAGGGTTTGCGGTGTGGCCTCGTAGGTCACCTGGCCTTCCAATAACACGCTTGCCGGGGCCGCCAGCGCGGGTGCCGCTGCCAGGCTGCACAGCAGCCCGGCCGGCGCCAGCAGGGAAAACCACGTTGATGTTTGTCGGCGCTGCATGTGTATCCCCGGGGTCCTGCTTATTCCGCGTTTTCAGCGCTTTTGAAGAGGCTGAAGACGGAGCGCACCGTGTCAGCGGCAATACCGCCCACGGCATGGCGCACTTCGCTCTCCACCGTGCGGAGGGTGTCCACGGCTACAAGTTCGGCAATTTGATCGATGTGGCGTACGTCTTCCGGGTTCTGCTCCAGATGCTGGGCTACCGCTTCGCCAGTATGGCTGAGTCTGTTGCCGGTTTCTTCCCCGATGTTGCTCACACGCTGGGCGGAAGAGTTGGCCAGTTGATTAAAAAAGCCCCCTATTGCCGGTGATTCTTCGGCGTGGGACTGCCCGATGGTGGCGGCCTGCAGTGTGACTGAACCAATCAGCATCCAGACTTTTGCGCGCTTCATATTCATTGTGGTCTCCGGTCATTTTTCAGGTTTGGGTACCTTGGAGACGCAGGGGCAAAAGTTTTTTTGCATGGCAGGCAAAAAATTTTTGATTTTTTTGCTTTGCAGGCGGAATTTTGTTTGCGGGCAGAAACTTTGTGTTGCGGGCAGAATCTGTTTAGCAGGTTATCTGCAGGTTAATTTCAGGTTAAAAACAGATCAACTGAAGGTTACGGCCCCGGCCCTGCCGGCACCGGTACCGCGTACAGCCGCTGGGTATCAGTATCTGTGAGGACCACAACCGCCAGCAGCCGTAGCTGTAAATCGAGAATGGCGGCACCGCGGCTTGCCGCGGTACTGCGGCTTACCGCGGTACCGTGGCCTACCGCGGCCGCAGTCTGTAACTCGATTAATGCCCCCTGATGGCTGTGCCCGCTTGCGGATTGCCATTCAGCTTCAGCCTGCCTGACCAGCACGGCGCTGAAGACCTTGTGATCCGGGTTCACGCCGATCACGGTTGTGCCGGTGTCCGCTGCGGTCAGGGGCCGGACCTGCAGGGCAACCCCCTGTCCGCTGGTCAGCGGGGTGAGCTGCAGCCCGCTGTCCGTGGTGCCGGAAAGCTGCACCCGTGCGGTGGTGCCGGTGGCCGGGAAGAAGGCCGCCACGCCGTCATCGCGTACCGCGTCCAGCAGACTGCGCAGCCGCTGTTGATCAAGTTGTTCACCCCTGGGTAACAGGTCCACGTCCAGCAGGTCGTCGGGCTGGCTGGTGGTGATGAAAAAGGCCACCGCCAGCACCAGGGCTGCTGCCGCGGCGCCGCTGAGCGCCGGTTGGTGCCACCATTCGCGCAACCGCTCCAGCCAGGGCACCTTGGCCGGCTGGGGTTGTGAGGCTGCGGGACTGTCCGCAGAGGCGCCGGCAAGGTGCTGCGCGGTAGTCTGCCGCACCCGCTGCAGCAATTGTTCAGGGGCCGGCTGCGCAGCGTCTTCCAGGACGGCAAACTCGCGCAGATCAATCAGCTCGTTGATGCAGGCGGGACACTGGCGCAGGTGCGCCTCGATGCTTTCGGTGCGGCTCTTGTCCAGTACCTGCCGGCGGTACTCGTCCAGCAGATCGGCGCCCGGACAATCGCTGCGGCGGCGCCTCGCCCACTGGCGGTTACGGGTATCTTCACTCATCCGAAACCCACCTCCTGCATGCAGTTTTTCACTTTCTGCTGGGCGCGGTGATATTTTGAAGCAATGGTGCCCTGGGCCAGGCCCAGCCGCTTCACCATTTCGTCATAAGACAGTTCCCGCAACCGCATCCAGAAAATCTCGTGTTCCTGGGCGGACAGTTCAGCGGTGCAATCGATCAGTTTGCGGAACGCTTCCTCCTCTTCAACCTGCAGATCCGGGCTGATGTCCTCATCCAGCGACCAGAACGGTTCAATATCGTACTTGTCGCGCCGCATCAGACTGATGGCCTGGTTGACGGCGGTCTGTTTTAAGAAGGCTTTCCACTGGATTTCCGTGCTGCCGCGAAACTGCTGTAAGCCACGGTCGAGCAGAATCACCACCACTTCATGGGCGAGGTCTTCGCGGGTAGCCGCTGATAACGTGTTGAAGCGGCCCAACACCCGCCAGCAGAAAGTGGCGGCCGCTTCCATCAGCTCACCCAGGGCAGCGGCGTGGCCGCCGCGCGCGGATTGGAGCAGCTCTTCAAATTCCAAAGCCAGGATGCCGGTTGCATGGATCTACTCTAGTTTTAGCAGAAGAGGATATAAGGCTTCTACAATATTTTGCGCCATCAGCTTCGGCTCCGCGGCGGATGCCAGGCTGAGTTCCAGGGCGTCGAGGACGTTGCTGTCGCGTAACAGTTTGACATTGAGACGCAGTTGCTCGCCGCTGGTGGTATAGCTGCCGGAAATGGAAATTGCACCCGGTGTCTGCCCCGCGGTCACCAGCAGTGCCGCCTCGCCGCCGCGGGGCTGAGTCTGCGCCAGCTGATTGTACACCGCGGCGCCCAGCGCCAGGCGGTCGAAACCGGACTCCGCCTCAACAAAAACCGGATGATTCAGCAGCGGCCGGGGCTGGCTGATTTTGATCCGCTGGCGGTCCGCGGCGGCGAGAATGCCGATATCAAAACTGTCACCCCGCGGTGCGGCGATAATCGGCTGCTGCACCCCGCCCAGATGCCGCGCCAGCTCGGGCACCCGGTCCAGCGCATGCTGGAACAGACGGCTGACATCCACAAACTGACCGTCACGCAAAGCGGCGCCGCGCATGCCTTCCAGCAGGGCGTAAGTCAGCAGGCCCTGACCGTACTGGTTGGCTTCGTAGCTGTAGCGGTCCGCGGCGCTGCCCATCAGCACGTGAAAACCGGTACGGTCGCGCAGGCGCTGGATAGCGCGTATCTGCGCCGCCGGCAGGCCGCGGGCCTGCAACAGGCTGGGTTGCAGTGCGCCGGCGGCGCAGGTATCCAGCACCATGACCTGTTTGCTGACCGGTGATGCGTTTATCCATTCAATCAGCTCGCTGCTGCTCAACGCCTGGCTGGCGCGAAAAGTCTGCAGGGAATCAGCTGCAGCGGTGAGATAGTAGTACTCGTTGCCGCGGTTTACGCCGTGACCGGCCAGGTACACTACAAGTACATCGTTAGCGCTCAGCGTTTTCAGTTTGCGGAACGCGGCACTGATGGCGGACTTCTGCGCGCCGCTTTCGGTCAACACATCGATGCTGACGTGGCCGCTGCCGAACATGCGCGCGGCCCCGGCTTTCACGGCGTCGGCAAAACGCCGGGCATCAGCGGCGGCGAAGCGTAAATCAACAGCGTCACCGGCGTAGTCCGACACGCCGATGATGACGGCATGCAGCTTCGGCTGGGCCGGGGTGGGGCGTGCGTCCCGCCAGACGACGTTGGCGCCGCGGCCGGCAATTGCGCCGGAACCATCCCAGGCAATCACCTCAAGAGAGTTGTCGGTTCCGGGCAGCAGGCGTTGCGCCGGCACTTCCAGGGTATGTTCTCCGGCGCTGTTGAGGCCCGCTGCGGGAATTTCTTTGTCGTTCAGCAACACCCGCACACGGCCGATGCCGCCGCCGCTGTCAGCGACGGAAATGCGCGCCATGCCATCCTCGGGTTGGCTGACGCGCACCGTGGGCGGGCTGCCGGAAGCGGCGGGGGTGTTGAGGTTGCTTGTACCGGCCAGCAGCTCACCCAGCAAACCGGGCTGCCAGTACTGTTCTTTCAGTTGGCTGAGCTGCAGTGACCGCTGGTGGGCCCTCCAACTGAGTTCAGGGACTTCACCGGCGTGGGCGGCATCGTAAAAACCGTCTTGATTGATGACCGCCCAGTTGCCGCTGCTGAAACTCAATAATCTGCCGGTGGTGCCGCCGGTGTGCGGCGACAGCAGCAGCGTGGCGCCGGATTCGTCCGCCAGCATCAGCATCCCACCGGCAAATGCAAAATCGGTAAACCGCTTGGTGCTGGTCAGGGCAGCCGCCTGCGCGCCGCTGCCGGTGTCCAGCAGGCGCACCTCCCGGCGTTGCAGCATCAGCGCCAGCCACCTGCCATCCGGCGACAGCGTTATGCGGCTCAGGTTGGCGCGGCTGTCCGGCAGGCTGAGCGGCGCCAGCGCGCTGCCGGACGGCAGGGCAAAACGCTCTACGGTGCGCCGCGCGCCGGCCAGGTAGAACGTCTGATCATCCGCTGCAAACACCCCCGGTAACGGCCTCGACGCCTGCCGTTGCAGCGGCACGGTTGCGCCGTTGTGCAGATTGATGAGGGTGGTGCCGGTCCAGGCTAAGTTACCTGTGGTGCTGACATTCAAGTTATAGACCCGCTCGGTGGGCCACACCGCCTGCTGCAGGTAGCGGCTGTGCTGCCGGTCAAAGCGGTAGACCTCCACCGCGTTGGTGGACAGGCTGCTGCCCACCAGTTGGTTGCCGCGCAACTGCGGATGGCGCAGCTGCAACTGCTGCAGCAGCTTGCCGCTGTAGAGATCGTAAACCGCGGCGGAGCTGTGGCTGCTGAGCAGCAGATGATTGCCGTCAGCGGAAATCGAAGCGGCGCTGGGACCGAAGTGATCATGAGCAAACAACTGCGCGCGGCCGGACGCGGTATTCCACACGAACACTTCAGCGTCCCTGTTGACCGTCACCAGCCATTCCCCGCCGGCAGCCACCGCGCTGACGGAAACGGCCGCGTATTCGTAACCGTGGCCGGCACGCCGGTTGCGCCGGTAGCAATCATCCAGGGCCCTGCGCAGCGGCCAGGTTTGCGGCTGCAGCGCGCGGTAAGCCGCGCTGTCCGGGGCAGCCTCCTGCAACTTTGCCAGGTGGCGCGCCAGCTCATCCACCAGCGGCTGGCAGAGGGGGAATTCCGCAGCCATGTTGCGGTAGTTCTCCAACGCCCGAAAGTGTCCCCGGTGGCGCTCTTCAGCAGCGCCGGCAAGCTGGGCTGTCAGCCCCAGCAGCAGGATCAACGCGCCGAACCGTGCCGCCCGCATGGCGCTCACCGCTGCCGCTGCAGATCGTATTTGGCAGCGTTGGGCAGTGTAATCACGTAGTGGCCGTCCGCCTGTTGTTCAGCATACAGAGTGTGCAGTTCTCCCTGCTCGCTCAGCAGGGTGACCACTTCGATGGGTTGCCAGTTGCCCATGGCGCCCCAGCGGCCCGCGGAGCGGCTGTTGCCGCCGGCGAAACTGTAGGTGCCGTCGTGGTTGAAGCGGTATACCCCGCCGCCGCCCATCAGGCGCCAATCCGCTTGGGGCTGATAGGACCATGCTCCGATCAGGGCCGGATGCGTCTCCAGGCTTCCGGCGATCTGCTGCATATCCTGGGGGCGTACCTTCTGTACGTAATCGGTCTGCTGACGCTCGTGTACCCGGGACAGCTGGTCGCTCAGGGAGACTACCTGGCGGCGGATGTGCTCCGGCAGTTTGACGTAACCGAGATTAGCCAGGGCTGCCTTGGCCCCCTCGATGTCCCCCTGCTCAACGTGGACGTTAGCCAGGCCGTACATGGCTGCGCCCACCGGTTCGCTGGCGTAACCGGCAAAATTAGTGCTGCCGCTGCTGGAAATGATGTTGGGTACTTGCGGATCCGGGCCCAGCGCAATGGCGCTGCGGAAACTCTGTTTCGCCGTCTCCAGTTGCCCCGCTGCCTGATGGTGCTGGCCCATACGCACATGCAGGGCGGCAAACAGGCTGGCGCCATTGGTCACCGGGTTGTCTGTGCCGGGCAACAGGCCGGCATACATTTCCACCGCCTGCCAGCCGGGTTGCAGCCGGGCGGTAACAGCCAGGGCCTGCTGGATAATTGCGCCGGCGCGTTGACTGTCCTGTTTTTGCACAAGGATATCCGCCAGCCGTGAGGCGGCCTGCAGATACAAACCGTATTCATCCATGTGCCTGGCGACCGCCGGGCCGCCGTCCAGGGTCTTGCGCGCGGCTTCCATGGCCATGGTCAGGCGGAACGCGGCCGCGGCCTGGTCCGGCTGCTGCTGTTTTTCATAAATGACGCCGAGGTAAGCCGGTACCCGGGCGTCCTGGGGGTCCAGGCTGCGGGCGCGGTGCAACAGTTGCGCGGCGCGGTCCAGGTGCCCCCGGTCGATCTGTTTGCGCGCCAGGGTCAGCAGCGGCGCGGCGGTGGTCTGCAGGTTGCGGTTAACGATAATCTGATGTTCCGCGGCTGCCCGCACGTCGCCGATTCTGGGCAGAATGCGGGCCAGGGATTCATGTGCGCGCAGGTCCGCCGGATCCAGGGCGGCGGCCTGACGCAGTACCCCCACGGCACCTTCATAGTCGTGCTGCCACAGGTAAACGTCTGCCTGCAGCAGGTAACCGACATAGGTGCCGCGGGTCAGATCAATGGCGCGGCGCATGATGGCTTTTGACTGTTCGCGCAGGATGCGGGCCTGGTTTTCCAACTGCCGGGCGCGGGCAATTTCCTGCGGGGTGGGGGGATAACAGGTGCGCCGGGTGACGCGGTAGACGCCGTCTGACCTTTTTTCCGTATGACTGGAGCTGGTGCAGGTGTCGGAACGCAGCGCCGCCGCCTGACTCAACATGGCCATGGCGCGCTGCCCCTTGAACAGCGCGTACAGGGTGGCCGCCTGGGGATCGTCGGGGTTGATGTTCAGAGCGCGTTCCGCTAACGCTTCCGCTTCGTTGGCGCGGCCGAAATAGTTGAGAATCTCAGCACGCATCATCAGCGCGGGGACGTGGCGGTCATCCAGGCTGATGGCGTGATCCGCGTAACGCAGCGCCTGTTGCATCTCCGCTTTTTCGGACACCTGATAACGGTACGGCACCAGCGGGCGGCGGGCCTCCACACTTTCACCGCGCAGTTCAGCCTCCTGGGCCAGGTAACGCGACAACGTCACCCAGCCGGCCGGGTTGCGTGAGTTGCGCTGGGCGTCCGCCAGCAGGGTGCGCAGCCGGTCCTGATATACCTCGTCGTAACGGATCCGCTTTGGTGTCCAGTTGCGATGCAGGGTTTCGGCCAGCGCCAGCAACTCCGCGTCGGGAGTTGGTGATTTGGTGGCGGCTGTGAGCCGGGCCAGCAGCGGCTGCGGGTCCGCCGCGGGCGCCGGGGCAGCGCGTGCCTGGTCGAGCTGGCTGTCCCAATCGTCCACCGCGTCATCATCAATCTGCTCAGCAACCGCCACGTCGGCCTGGCCGCGTGCCTGGTCGCCGGTACGGTAGGCCGCCAGCGCGCGGCCGATGTAGCTCTCTGCAAAAGGGCTGCCCATGGCCAGCGCCCGGGTAAAGTAACGGCGCGCGGTTTCGGGCTGCCCGGCCTGCAGATAGGCGCGGGCCATCAGATGCAGCACCGCTGCATTGTGCGGCGCTGACAGGTGCGCAAAATTGGCGTAGGTGAGGGCGCCTGCGGTGTCGCCGCTGATCAGCAGCTCAGCGGCTTTTTCCACCTGGTAACCCAGCAGCTCTTCGCGGCTCATATTCATATGCGCAAACCAGCGCGCTGCGGTCAGCATCACCGGGGCCACCACCTCGCGCTGGATAGTACCGTTGCAGCGCTGCTGCCCGAAGGTGCGGGCCATGCGGGACACCACATGGGAGGCGTAGTCCGTGGTAAAGGTTTTGTCCCCCTGGATAAC
>JANQOA010000057.1 GCA_028279305.1 Pseudomonadales bacterium | reverse complement strand
CGGTCAGATAGCGGCGCCGGAAGGCCTTGCGCACGTCTTCCGCCAGGTTGTCTATCAGTTCGTAGTCGCCAAGCTGACCCAGCACGCCGGCAATGCGCGCGGCAATCTTCAAACTGCCGTAGGCGCTGGCGGTGGCCACCAGACCACTATTCAACCGCTCACCATACAGCCCGGCAGCCGCCGGTACGCGCAACATCTGCGGCGCCTGGTGGCGGTAGGCCAGGGCGCCCACCCGGATCTGCGGGTAATAGTGGCGCAGGCTGTGCAGATCATCCTGGTGCCGGTACAACGCCCAGAGGGTGTGCACAAAGGTTTCAAACTGCGCAAAACCGTCCCCCGGGCCGAGAATCGGGCTGCTGCCCGGCAGCCTGCCGTCAGCGCCGCGCAACGCCGGCGCCATGGCGCTGGGCGGGTCCTGAACCTCACTGGCCAGGGCCAGGTCGGCGAGCCATTTGCAGACCAGCGGGTGTGCCCGCTCCTGTTGCGCCAGCATGGGTACCCAGGTTGCGGCATAAGCCGCGTCGGGCAGCCGCTCGTCAAATTTGACGCCGCGCAGGGGTACGGACAACGCCACCCCGCTGATACTGTTGTGCAGCACGTTGATCAGTTCGTTGAGGGTGGCATGATCGGAGCGCAGCTTCAGCGCCGGCTGCTCCGGATAACCTACCCGCAGCGCAAACAGGTCTTCAATTTCGCTGTAACCCTGGGTGAACTCCACCCGCACGTAGCGGAAACTGTGCAGGGCAAAAGAAGGCTCACAGTTCAACAGACTCGCTTCCGCACCCTGCTGCAGGCCGGTTGTATACGCGTCTATCGATACTTCTTCAAAGTCTTCCTGCAAGCTGTAGGAGACCTTTATGTCATCGTCAGACAGACAGCGCAGGTCTACCCGCACCCGGCCCACCACCTCCGAGCCGAAATCGTACTGCAGCCGGGCCCGGCCCGGCGCCCGGGGCAGCGGCGGCAACTCCAGCGGCCGCAGAACCTGGGTGACGTTCAGCGCCGGATAAAGCTGGCTGCGCAGCTCGCCGCTGAACGGCGCCAGCACCTGTACCGGCGACCAGCCGCCCTCTTCAAACCCCGCTGCCTGCCAGCCGGGCATATACTGAGCAAAATCCGTATGTTCGCCGCTGTTGATGTCACAGGCCAGAATCCAGCTGGGATGCCAGTGCCAGGTGTGGTCGCTGGCGATGCTGAGCTGCTGCCCGTCTTCCAGGTCTATCTTGGCAAACAGCCGCACCGCCGGTTTGCGGCCGTAAACGCCGCGGCCGACCACCGGGATCTCGCCGGAAAAGTAACCGTCAGCCAGCAACAGCCCGATGGCGTTGGAGCCCGCCGTGAGCTGCCGGGTAATGTCAAAAGTCTGGTAGTAACACTCGTGCGCGTAATCGGCCCAGACCGCGGTGCTGCTCAGCGGCGCTGACTCCGCGCCGTTGATGCCGAGTTTGAATTCTCCCAGCGCGGCGATATACAGGGTGGCGCGCTCCACCGCCGCGCCGAGGTAAAATTCTTTCCGCAACGCCACCGCGTGCACCCCGCGGCTGCGGCTGCCGGCCAGCGGACTGCCGATCCAGTGGCCCTGCCAGTCGTCTTCGGAAAACAGGCCCATTTCAAAAAAGGCCGGTTCGCTCCAGGCACTGCCCATGCCGTCGCTGTCGAATGTGCGCACTTTCCACCACACCCGCTGACTGCATGACAACGCGGCACCCTGGTAGACCACGTGGGCGCTGTGGGCGGCATCCACGCGGCCGCTGCGCCACAGGTCACCTTCATCCCGCTCCAGCAACCGGGGCGAGGATGCGGCAACAATTTCGTAGGCCGACTGAATTTCTGCGGGGCGTTGATCTTGGACCCACCAGGAGAGGCGGGGGTTGGGTGCGGTCACGCCAAGCGGGTTGTTAACAAATTCGCAGCGGAGCCTGAGCGGGGCGCTGGGCATCTTCGCCTGTCTTATCCTTCAAATGTGTCCCTGCGGTAAGTGTGCGCTCAGCGCTGCCGCTACGCAACCATCAGCGCCTTAAACCGCCTTCAGCCGCCGCAGAACTCGTCGATCAACGCCAGCACTTCCCGGGGTTTGTCGTGGTAGGTCCAGTGCCCCGCGTCCCTTACCACCCGCAGCCGCGCATCGCGGAAATGCTGCAGAGTGCCGCCATGGCCAATACGGTGCTCCAGACCGCCGTCAGCGTTGACAACCAGCACCGGACAGTCGATGCGCCCCCACAGGTGCTGCATTTCAGCCGCTGACATTCCTGAAGCTGAAAAATTAAATGTGTAGTTGTCGAACTTCCAACTGAAAGTGCCGTCTTCATTCTGATTGGAGCCATGGGTGGTCAGGTGCAGAGCCTGTTCAGCGGCCAGTTGCGGGTTGGCCTGCTGCATGCGTTCGTAAGCCTCTTTTAAACTGCGGTAGCGGCGCGGCTGGCGGCCGGACAGCCCCCGGGTCTGCGCAACCCAGTCTCTGATTTTCTGCCCATAAGCAGCTTCAGGCTGCTCGTCAGACCATTGGCCGATGCCTTCGATGACCACCAGGCGCGCTACACATTCGGGAAATGCGCCGCTGAACAGAGCCGCTATGGCGCCGCCGAGACTGTGGCCCACCAGGGTGACCGGCGCGAAGTTGAGCTGATGGATGAGCTGGTGCAGGTCGTAGATGTAATCCAGATAGTGATAAGCGGAGCCGCGCACCCAATCCGAATCGCCATGGCCGCGCAGGTCCGGGGCAACCAGATGAAAGCGGTCTTTCAGGTGCACGGCCAGATCATCCCAGGTGCGGCAATGGTCCTGCATGCCATGCACCAGCACCATGGGCGGGGCGTTGCGGTTACCCCAGTCGATATAGTGCAGCCGCAGGCGCTGGGAAAAGAAAATATGTGAAGCCGGCGCGGACAACGGCGGGCCGGAAAAAGATTCGTTCATCAATCTGTTCCTGTCAGCCCCGTGCCTGTCAACATAGACTGGCGGGCCTCAAAAATACCGCGTACATGTTGCAGGAACACCTGCACCCTTTGCGCGCTGCGCAGGTCAGCGTGACTCAACAGCCACAAAGTCGGCCCCTGTTGCCGGGGCATCTGCGGCAACCGCACCAGGCCGGGCTCGTGATCAGCCAGGAAACAAGGCAGGATACCGATGCCCATGTGCGCTTTGACCGCGGCCAGGTGCATCTGGATCTGGCCGCAGCGCACGTGCACGTGCACATCGGGAAAATAGCGGCTGCGCAGATTGCTGTACAGATCCATAATTTCGCCGGGGCCCGCCCAGTCGACCCACGGCACCCGGATGGTGGTTTCATCCGGAGCGTGTTTCAGCACAAATGTTTCGCTGGCGTATGCCGCCAGTGCCACCTTCAACAGCGGCCGGCCGACCATGGATTGGGGCGGGTTTTCGGTGGCGCGGATGGCCACGTCCACGTCACCCAGACGCAAATCCAGGTCCTGATAACTGGGCAGAATCTCCAGGTCGATGCTGGGGTAAGCAGCGGTAAATGCCGCCAGGTCCGCAACCAGAAACTGATTTGCCAGCACATCGGGCATGGCCACGCGGATGCGGCCTTCAAGGCGTTGATCCAAACCCATCAGCGAATGCTGGATATCGTTGATTGCAGCGGCAACCTTTTCCACCCGCTCGACAGCCGCGGCACCTTCAGCGGTAATCCGCAATCCCTGTTGGGAACGTGTAAACAGATGCACACCCAACTGCTGCTCCATCTGCTCCAGCCGCCGCGTGACGGTGGACGGGTTTACGCCTAATTGCTCCGCGGCACCACGCACGGAGCCGGTTTTGGCCAAAACGGAGAAAATTCTGAAGTTATCCCAGTCCATGGCGCCAATTTAGACCGATCTCAACCGTGTTGCAAGAAAGCAACGCGGTGTTGCGTTACTTTAGGTTGCAATTAATGTTACCCAAAGTAACATACACCCATCGAAACAAGGCAATGACTACACAACTAGCAAGAGCTTAATCGAAAAAACAGTTTCCCAGAGGGATATCCGCATCCTCCCCTCCCTCCCCTTCCCACGGATATCCCTCACATATTCAAAAGTAGGCCGGGCTGGAGATCCTGATAAGGATCTCAGTTCCCCTACTTTTTTTGTTGCAAGCGCCCTGCGTCGCGACCAGCCCTTGATATTCACTGCCGCTGCACTGCTGTAACATTCCGCCCATGGACTATGAGAATTTGCGCGTTGACCGGCAGGGCCATGTCGCGCGGGTAACATTTGCCCGGCCCGGCAAGGCCAATGCGCTGAATTATGAGCATCTCAGCGAAATCGAACACGCGGCGCTGAGTTTCCGCGACGACGCGCAGACCCGGGTGGTGATTTTTGCCGGTGAAGGTAAACACTTTTCTTCCGGTGCCGACCTCACCGACAGCGGCGAGGCGTACAAAGTCCCGCTGGTGCTGCGCCGCCGGCGCATGCGCATGGGTGAACGCGCCATCGAAGCCATCCTGGGTATCGACCAGATCACCATTGCCGCCTGGCAGGGTGCCGCCATGGGCGGCGGCGCGTGTATTACCACCGCCTGCGACTTCCGTATCGGCGCTGAAAATTGTTTTATGCAGTACCCGGAAATCGACATCGGCGTCAATCTGATGTGGAAGAGTCTGCCGCTGATTGTCAGTCTGGTGGGTCCGGCGCGGGCTAAGAAACTGGTGGCAGGCGGCATTCGGGTACCGGCCGAGACGTTGCTGCAGTGGGGGGTACTGGATGAACGGGTGCCGCTGGCGGAACTGGATGCTGCCGCGGACACCATGGCCGCCCACTACGCCGCCAAACCGCCGGTGGCGCTGCAGATGATCAAGCAGTCCGCCAATCAGATCAGCACCGCGCTGAACCACGCCCTGATGCACATGGACGCTGATCAGAATATGTTTGCCAGCGGCAGCAAAGACCGCGCCGCCGCCATCGAGGCTTACCTGAACAAGACCGCACCTGAGTTTACCGGTGACTGAGGCTTTTGCTGACCAGGCTGCGGTTGGCTAAAAGCTCAACGTTAAGCGCCCTGCGCCCGCGCTGACCCTGGGCACAGTACCGAAGCGGCAGTGGCTGCCGCTGGTGCAGTCGCCGCTGCGCACATCAAAGCGGTAGCCGTGCCAGGGGCAGGTGATCTCGCCATTGCTGTTGATGTCTCCCCGCAGCGGGCCCAACTGGTGGGGGCAGGCCGCCGGGTACACTACCCACTCGCCGGCAAAGCGGTTGAGCATGTATTCACGCCCTCCCACCTGCACCGGCAGCGGTAAATCTTCAGCGTCCGGTTCCGCCAGCTCAGTCGCCGCATCCGCGCGGATACTGTCCAGGCGCTGGTCCAGCAGCCGCTGCCGCTCGCTCATCATCCACACATCTTCGTCGTACAACGTTTCATAAGCGCGTGCATACGCCTCGCCAACCTTGGCCCGCGCCGCCTCGGGCACACCCGGCACAAAATAGTCGATGACCAGATCCAGCTGCCGCTCCTCGACAATAAAAACATGAGTCCATATTTCCGCACCGGTATTGGGACCCTCCAGGTTGCGGGTAATCCAGCGGCGGCAGCTGCGGTCCAGGCAAAGCTCCAGCGTGCTGGCTTCTCCCCCGGCTGACGTCACCCGCGCGCGCCAGCCCCAGGCGCCGCTGTCCAGGCACTCAATGCCGCTGAAACTTGAGCCGTGCAGATGCGGCAGGTGCTCCCAGTCCAGGGCGTTTTCGTACATGCGCTCCAACGACACGGGTACGCGGCGCTTGTAAGTGCCCACATGGTCCAGCCGCGACTCCGCGCCGGCGGGCACAAACTCGTAACGCAGGCTCACGGCGCCTTCACCAGCGTAAACAGGAAAACCTGACCGTCGATCTCCGTGCGTACCGGCTCCGCGGTAAAATCTTCAACCCGCGACATCACCAGCGCCAGGGTTTCCTGCATGATGTAGTCAAGATGCTCTTCGATGGCCAGCCGCAGTTCACCGTCCGCCTGGTAAGCAATATGGATGCGGTCGCTGACCTCAAAGCCGAGGTCCTTGCGCGCCCGCTGGATGCGGTTGACCACCTCGCGGGCATAACCGCCGCGCACCAGCTCCGGCGTCAACCGGCAGTCCAGGTCCACCGCGATCAGACTGTTGGACACCGTGTTGGTGCCTTCCCGCGCCTGCTGCAGCACTTGTATTTCTTCATTGCTGAATGTCTCACCCTGCAGGGTCAGCTCGCCGTTCGTCTGCAGCTGCGCAATCTGTGTGTTATCCAGATTGTTAATCGCGGCCTGGAATTCCTTCATACGTTTGCCCAGCCGCTTGCCCAGCAGCGGGAAGTTCGGCTTGGCCACCAGCTGGATATAGGCTTCCTCATCTTCCGAGTACCGGATGTCGCGTACGTTGAGTTCTTCGCGCAGATAGGCGTCCAGCACCTGCATGTCCCGCAATAACGTACTGTCCCGGTTAATCACCGTGAGGCCGGCCAGCGGCGTGCGCAGGCCAATTTTCACCTCTTCGCGTTTTTGCCGGCCGAGCAGAATTACCTGGCGCATGCGGTCCACCGCCTGCTCCAGGTCGGGCCGGATCAGGTCCGCTTCCGCTTTAGGATAATCGCACAGGTGTACCGATTCCGGTGAAGCCGGCCGCGCTGACAAGGCCGCCAACTCCCGGTAGAGGTGTTCGGAGAGGAACGGCGCAAACGGCGCCATCACCTGGGACAGCTCCAACAGACAGGTATAAAGGGTACTGTAAGCGGAAATCTTGTCCGCGGTGATGTCTTCACCCCAGAACCGCGAGCGGTTCAAACGGATGTACCAGTTGGTCAGCTCCTCAATAAAATCAAACAGCTGGGGCACCACGTTATACAGCCGGTAGCCTTCCATCTCTTCAGCGATGTTCGCTTTCAGGGTTTGCAGACGCGACATGATCCAGTGATCCAGCACGTTCTCGCCGAAGTGCTGGCCCTTGTCCGGCGACCAGCCGTCGACGCCCGCATAAGTTTGCAGGAAAGAAAAAGCGTTGTACCACGGCAACAGCGCACGCCGGGTCATGTCGCGCACCCCGCTGTCCGCAAAACGCTGCTCTTCGCCGCGCACCAGACCGGAGTTGATCAGGTACAGGCGCAGCGCGTCGGCGCCGTATTTTTCCATCAACTCGTCCGGCGGCGTGTAGTTGCGCAGCCGCTTGGACATCTTCTTGCCGTCTTCAGCCATGACCATGCCGTTGACAATCACGTTTCGGTACGCCGGCTTGTCATAGATGGCGGCGGCCAGCACGGTCAGGGTATAAAACCAGCCGCGGGTCTGGTCCAGGCCTTCAGCAATAAACTCGGCGGGGAAACCGGCGGCAAATATGTCCTCGTTCTCAAACGGATAATGAAGCTGAGCGTAGGGCATGGAACCGGACTCAAACCAGCAGTCCAGCACCTCTTCGATGCGCCGGTATACGCCTTCTTCCCCGGGCAGCTTAAACTCCAGCGGATCGACAAACTCGCGGTGCAGATCCGCCACCCGCACGCCGCTGTATTGTTCCAGTTCATCCACGGAACCGATGCACACAGCCTTGCCGCTGACGTCGTTAATCCACACCGGCAGCGGTGTACCCCAGACCCGGTTGCGTGAAATGGCCCAGTCGATGGCGCCTTCCAGCCAGTTGCCGAAGCGGCCGTGTTTGATGTGCCCGGGCACCCAACGGATATGTTCATTGGCGTCCAGCAGGCGCTCGCGTATTTTGGTTACCGCCACGTACCATGACGGAATGGCCCGGTAAATCAGCGGTGTATCCGAGCGGTAGCAGTAGGGGTAGCTGTGCTGGATGACGTCCTGGCGGTACAGCGCATCGTGATCGCGCAGGTAACGGATAATGCCTTTGTCCGCCTCTTTGACATACTGGCCCGCAAAGTCCGTCACTTCCTCGGTGAATTCACCTTCCAGGGTCACCGGGCAGGCAAACGCTTCGATGCCGTGGCCGCGCAGTACCCGGTAGTCATCTTCACCAAACGCCGGTGCCTGATGCACCAGCCCGGTGCCGCTGTCGGTGGTGACATAGTCGTCGCTGACCACCACAAAGGCGCCCTGGTCACGCTGCTCGGCAAAATAGGGAAACAACGGTTCGTAGCTCAGCCCCACCAGTTCCGCGCCTTTACATTGCGCCTTGATTTCGTAGTCGCCATAGGCTTCCAGGCGCTCCCGGGCCAGGTAGATATCCTTGCCGGCCTGCGGGTCGTGTACCAGCACATAATTGATGTCAGCGCCCACGCACACCGCCAGATTGGACGGCAGCGTCCACGGCGTGGTGGTCCAGGCGGCAAGATAGGCATCCTGCCCGTGCAGCTTAAACAACACGGTGATGGCCGGATCCTGCACGTCCACATAATTGGAGGTGGCCTCGAAATTCGACAGCGGCGTGCCCAGCGCGGTGGAGACCGGCATGACTTTTACACCCTGGTAGATCAAGTCCCGGTCCCACAACTGTTTGAACACCCACCACACGGACTCCATGTACTGCGGGTCCATGGTTTTATAGTCGTTGTCAAAATCAATCCAGCGGCCCAGCCGGGTGATGGTATGCCGCCACTCTTTAACATAACGCTGCACGATGGCGCGGCACTGATTGTTGTAGCCGGCCACGCCCAACTCGGCAACAGCCTGTTGCGCGGACATATTCAGCTGCTTGTCGATCTCGTGTTCAATCGGCAGCCCGTGACAATCCCAGCCGAAGCGGCGCAGCACGTAGCGGCCGTTCATGGTCCAGTAGCGCGGCACAATGTCCTTGATGGTACTGGCCACCAGGTGACCGTGATGCGGCAGTCCGGTGGCAAACGGCGGGCCGTCGTAGAATATGTAGGGCTTTTTATCCTTGGTATTGGCCAGCGACTGTTCAAACGCGCCGCTGGTTTGCCATAGCTCAAGAATTTTGTGCTCCATATCCACAAACGAAAATTGCGCACTTTCCGTGGATGTTGAGTCTTGCGCCGTCATCCGATAAGTCAGCCTGAAAAAGAGGCGCGTATCTTACCGATGGGCGGTTTAACTTGCACCTACCGGGCTTTGCCCCTAGCCTGATCAGCCCACGGAAACTGAGCAATCCAATATGCAACTCGGCGCGGTCTTACCCCACAACGAAATCGGCACCGATCCGGGCGCCATGAAAGCCTACGCCCAGGGCCTGGAAAGCCTGGGCATCAGCCACGTCCTGTTGTACGACCATGTGCTGGGTGCCGACCCGGACCGCCCCGGCGGCTTCAGCGGGCCCTACGATAAAGACATCCAGTTCCACGAACCCTTGACCACGTTTGCATTTATTGCAGCGGTGACAGAGCGCCTGGAGATGGTGACCACTATCCTCATCCTGCCGCAAAGGCAGACGGTGCTGGTGGCCAAACAGGCGGCTCAGGTGGCCCTGTTATCCGGCAACCGCCTGCGCCTGGGCGTGGGCACCGGCTGGAACAAAGTGGAATACGACGGCCTCAATGTGCCCTGGACCGGCAAAGGCGCGCGCCAGGAGGAACAGGTGGAGCTGCTGCGTATGCTGTGGCGCGAAGACAGCATCAACTACCAGGGCAAATTCCATCACATCGACCGCGCCGGTATAAATCCGCGGCCCAGCCAACCCGTGCCGCTATGGTTTGGCGGCGGTGCCCCGGCACTGCTGTCCCGGGCGGCGCGTCTGGGTGACGGCTGGATGCCCCTGGGCAGCCCCAACGCAGCTTCCGCTGAAGCGATAGAGGTGTTGCGTAAGGAGCGCGAGGCGGCGGGCCTGCCCTGGGACGGCTTCGGCATCCAGGCCCAGGCCATGTACGCGGGCGGTGACCCGGAACGCTGGGCGGGCCATGCTGAAAAGTGGCGCGCGCTGGGCGCAACCCATCTGGCCATCCGCACCGACAGCGCCGGCCTGGCGGATGTGGACGCCCATTTACAGGCGGTACAGAACTATCTGGAAGCGGTGTCTTAACCCGCGGCGGCGTGGAACTCCTGGTCGCGGAAACGCGGGCTCAGGGGGCGGCCCATGGCAAAAGAATCCAGCACAAATTCGCGGATGACACTTTTCACCGACTCCGCGTCGGTTTGATCTTTGAGCAGCTCCTTCAGCAGGCCGGCTTCGATTTCCGCCTCAAACTGACTGTCATAGGGGCCTACGTCGATACCCTCGCGGGTCTGAAAAAACCAGCGGTTGCCGCCTTCAACAAACACACGTTCCGAACGGAACCAGGTACGCGGCGGTTCCGTGTCCCGCGCGACTTTGCGGCTGGTAGGCGCATTTTGCAGCTGAGCCATGTCTCTAATCCATAGCGGAGAATCTGCGCATTGTGAACAAACACGGCGTTTGTGTATGTGTTTACGCTTTTGGGATTTGTAACCCAAAAGTGAGGGGTTTAGGCAATATAAATTACAAAAACCCCCGGTGTGTCCCGGGGATCAGCCCTGCGCGTTTTCCAGCAGAACATCAATTCTGGCCGCCAGCTTGTCGACGCTGGACGCGCCCAGCGGCACCACCAGCTGGTCCACCCCCAGCTCCCGGTAGCCGTTGATGGTCTGCCGATTCACCGGGTGCCGGTTGGGACTGACCACCAGCTGCAGGTCGTCCATGCCGCGCCCGGCGCTGCTCAACGCCTGCTCCAGTTTCGGCAACATGCCGGCCAGCGCCTCCGGGGTCAGGTCGAACCCGTACCAGCCCTGGCCGCGCTCAGCCACCCGGCGCAGCGCTGCCGGGGCTTCACCGCCGACAATGACCGGCGGGTGCGGTTTCTGCACCGGCTTGGGATTAAAATGGCAGGACGCCAGCTTCACCATGTCGCCGTCAAACTCGCTGATGCCGTCCGCCCATAATGCTTTCATGGCGTCGATGTATTCGTCACAGAGGCGCCCGCGCTGACTGAAATCAACGCCAAGATTGTCGAATTCCTCTTTCAGCCAGCCCACGCCGATACCAAAATCCACCCGCCCGTTGGACAGGTAATCCACGTCCGCAACCATTTTGGCGGTATACACCGGCTGCCGTTGCGGCACCAGGCAGATACCCGTGGCCAGCCGCAGGCTACTTGTATGGGCGGCTATAAAGGTCATGGCGGTAAAAGGGTCCAACAGCCCTTCCGGGTCACCCGGGATGCGGCCGCTGTCGCTGTAGGGATAGCTGGATTCGTAGCTGGGGAAAAACATCACGTGCTCCGGCAGCCAGATCGCGTGAATGCCTTTGTCTTCCAGCAGCTGGGCGGTTTCAATGATAAATGCCGGCGGCGTGAACTGACTGAAACCCATGGCCAGACCGATGTGCACTTTGTCTCTCCCGTTAGAACAAAGGCGCTATTCTGGCACGACTCGCGCGGCCGGATAAACCGCAGGGAAAAACCGGCGGGATGTCACCGGCGCCGCGGGCGCGCCGGTACTGCGACAATCTTCGCCAAATGGAACGCTGCCGCTACTCCGTGCCGGAACGAAACATCCGGTACAGCGCCAGCAGGATGACCGCGCCAACCGTGGCCAGCCCGAGACTGACCAGATTAAAGCCCGTAACGTCACCCAACCCCAGCAGGGAACCGATATAACCGCCGACAAAGGCGCCGGCAATACCTATCAAGATGGTTACAAAAACCCCGCCGGGGTCTTTCCCCGGCATTATAAATTTAGCCAGGACACCCACCACTAAACCCAGTAACAGCCAAGTAAGAATACCCATTGTCACTCCTTGTGTGCCGTTGTAGTTATTTTCGGCACTTGTATGGTGGCCCCGGGGAGATGATTTCTCAATGCGGCGGGCGCGGCTTTAACCCCGCTTTTACAATTATCCGCCCGGCGGCTCACCACACCGCGGTACCCTTTGGGGGCCGCCGTCCGTTACAATGGCCGCTCACCGAATAGGAAGACCACCCTGCAACACGTCCGCCACGAAATTGTCTCCGACGCCAGCGAACAGCTTATCTTAGTCGACAGCAACGATAACCAGGTGGGGGTGATGGACAAACAGTCCTGCCACAACGGCGAGGGTGTGCTGCACCGCGCGTTTTCACTGTTTGTCTTTAACCCGGCCGGAGAACTGCTGCTGCAGCAAAGGGCTGCGGGCAAGAGGCTATGGCCGAAATTCTGGTCCAACTCCTGCTGCTCCCATCCGCGCCAGGGAGAACAGATGCCCATCGCCGTGGAGCGCCGCTGCCGGGAAGAACTGGGCTTCACTCTGGTACCGCGCTTTGTATATAAATTTGAGTATCACGCCAGCTACCTGCAGGCCGGCAGCGAGCACGAACTGTGCTCGGTGTTCAGCGGGCATTTTGACGGCCAGCCGCACATTAACTCCAGCGAGATTCAAGCCTGGCGCTGGTGCCCCGTTGATGAATTGAACGGTCTGCTGGAGAGCCGGGCGGAGAACTTCACACCCTGGTTCAAGCTTGAGTGGCAGCGGCTGAGCACCGAATTTGCCCACGTTCTGCCTACAAAATAAGCACCCGGCAGCCCTCGAACTTAGTCAGCAGGAATTATAGAATGCCCCCGCATTTGATACGTAGTTACACGCACCCGACCTGGAGTTTGCATGGCAAATCCTAACATTGGCATCAGCGGCTTCGCCAGCTACCTACCCTCCAACCGCGTCCAGCTCTCCGACTGGTGCCGTTGGACCGGGGATCAGTTCGACAAGATCCGATCCGTGGTAGGCAACAGCTTCCGCATGCGCAGCGCCAATGAAAATGCATACACCATGGCGGCCACCGCGGTACTGCGGCTGATTCAGCAGTATGACATCGATCCCGGGCGGATCGGCTTCCTGGCCCTGGGGACTGAATCCAGCACCGATAACTCTGCCGGTGCGGTGATTGTTAAAGGCATGGTCAACAGCGCTTTACAGAAGATGGGTAAACCCGTGATCAGCCGCGCCTGTGAAGTGCCCGAATTCAAACACGCCTGTCTGGGCGGCGTATACGCACTGAAAGCCGCCACCCGGTATCTGGCCACCGACGGCAAAAACCGCGCCGCCATTGTGGTGTGTTCCGATATTGCCGAATACGAACGCGCGTCCAGCGGCGAACCCACCCAGGGCGCCGGTGCCGTGGCGATGCTGGTGGAGCCGGATGCAAAACTGCTGACCGTTAACCTGGAACACAGCGGCAGCGCGTCCGCGTACCGCGGCCCGGACTTCCGCAAACCCTTTGTGCGTTTCATGGGCCAGCCGGAAGGACCGTTCCAGCAGCCCCGGGATTTCCCGATTTTTAACGGCAAATACTCCACCACCTGTTACGTGGATGAAGTGCTGGCGGCAGCCCGCGACCTGTTTTCGCGTATTGCCACCAAACCCAGCCGCTTCATGCGCAGCATGGTCGCCAGCTTTCTGCACCGGCCCTATCAGCGCATGGCGGAAACCGGCCTGGCCTTTACCTTCCTGCTGGCGCTGGCGCTGGGCGACGCTGACGATCATCAGGAATTGATCCAGTACGCCCAGGGCGCGGATGTGGACGTGGACAATCTCATCACCGAGCTGGTGAACGAGCCCAATGTCTACCAGCTTGTGGAGGACGGCAACATCGGTGAAGAGATTTATCCCTTGAGTTCCAGGGTGGCCAAACACTTCCGCAATACCAGCCGGTTTTCGGAGCTTATGACGGATCTGGGCAGTGAACAGATGAAAGAAGTGGGTAATCTCTATACCGCGTCTTTGCCTGCCTGGATGGCCGCCGGCATAGAAAGCGCGTTGAAACAGAACATCAAAATGGCGGGCCAGCAGATCCTCACCATCGGCTACGGCAGCGGTGACGCCGCGGAAATTATTCCCATGCAGTTTGTCGAAGGCTGGCAGGCGGCGGCGCGCAAAATAGACTTCGCCGCGCAACTGGACAACGCTGTGGATGTCAGCGAGCAGGACTACGCGTCGTTACACGAAGCGCTGGACGATTCCCCGACCACCCGCAAACCCGGCGTGTTTTTCATCGACCGCGTGGGTGAGGGTGACGCCAATTACGACGACCGCGGCATCGAATACTACCGCTACATCACCTGAGATCACCCGCACGCGTTAAGCAGGGCCCATGGCTTTGGGCTTTACCGCAACCTTGACCGGGTCCGCGGCGGTAAAGCGGTCGAACCAGGCATCAGCGTCCAGCAGCCGGCGCGCGCGGATGCCGGCTTTTATGCGCACCAGGCCATGGCCCTCGTAAGCCGCCAGGCGGGCGGCCAGGTCGCGGCCGCGCTGCAACAGCTCGCCGTCGTCTTCACAAAAGTGCGCAATGCCAAGCTGCAGCAGCTTTTCACCCGCTAACCGCTCGCCGAGCAAAGCCACTTCAGCCTGTACGTTTTCACTGTGCCGCAGGCTCAACCAGGCCAGGTTGTAAGGGGCGGCCATGCCGATCTGGACCTCCCCCACCTGCAAAAACGCACCCCGGCCCACCATCAGCAGATCGCAAGCCAGCGCCAACGCAGCGCCGCCGTTAATGGCGTATTTCTCCAGCACGCCCAGCACCGGTTTGTCAGCGTTGTACAGCGCCCGGTGGGCCGCCCGCCAGGTCTGCTGAAACCCGGCCCGCCAGGCCGGCGCGGGCTCCTCGTTAAACGCCTTCAGATCCAGCCCGGAGCAGAACGCACCGCCGGCGCCGCGCAGCAGGATCAGCCGCACCCGGTTGTCTTCACACAACTGCTGCACGCCGGCCGCCAGCCCTTCTCCCAGCGGCCCGTTAATGGCATTTTTGCGTTCAGGCCGGTTCAGCACCAGTTCCGCCCAGCCGTCATGCCGGACAATTTCTACCGCGTCATGTTGTTGCTTCTCGTGTTGCTTATCTTGTCGCGTCAATGGTTGGCCCTCAGATCAACAGCAGGATGCCTGCAATCACCAGCAGCATGCCAACCAGCTCGCGCATGCGCAATCGCTCCCCCAGCAGCCACACCGAGCTGATGACGGTGAACAACAGCTCAACCTGCCCTACCGCCCGCACCACCGCTGCACTCTTCAGGGTCATGGCGGTAAACCAGCCGGCTGACGCCACCATGCCGATGGCGCCCACCCAGGCCGCCACCCGCCAGGCGGCCAGCGCCCGTCGCAATTCGCCGGGCTCGCGCAGCGCCAGATAAATCCCCATCAGCAGGGTTTGCAGGGTAACCGCGGCCACCACCGTCAACGCCGCCCGCTGCACAAAGGTACCGTGGTCAAGGGCCAGACTGGCGCCGCGGAAGCCGACCGCGGATACGGCAAAACCGGCCCCGGCGGCCAGCCCCAGCCACATCGCCCGGTTGGGCTGCAGCAGATCCGCCAGCCGCACGCTGCCGGACAACAGCACCACACCCACCAGGCTGACCCCGATACCCAGCAACAGCCAGACATTCATGGCGTCACCCAGCAGCAGCAGGCCAAATAGTGCCGCCTGGGCGGCTTCGGTTTTGGAGTACGCGGTGCCCACCGCAAAATTTCCCTGGGTAAAGGCGCTCAACAGGCACGCGGTAGCGACCATCTGCGCCACCGCGCCGGTGCTGACGTAAATGCTGAACTCAACGTTGGCGGCGGCAAAATTACCCTGCCACAGCCACAGCGCGTAAACCCAGGCAAACGGCAGTGCATAAAGGAAACGTACGTAGGCGGCACCGTTCACCGACAGCACGCCGGTTAAACGCTTTTGCAACAGGGAACGCAGGTTCTGCAGAAACGCCGCCAGCAGAGTGATGATGAGCCACAATTCCACCGCGGTCTCAGGCCCAAATAAGAATCATTATCATTGATGTATTTGGCGGATTTGTCCCATCACCATAGAGCCGGCCTATCGTCACGATTCAAACATTCAATAGTATCTGCTCCGTGCCAGGATATACTATACCCCGTCACTTAAGGGGTGACTTGCGAGCAACCCACACTAGAAACACTTGAAAGTAGGAGTTCATGTAACCATGGATCTGAAGGACAGCAACACTCTGCAGAATCTCAAAGACGCCTTTGCCGGCGAATCCCAGGCTAACCGCCGCTACCTCTATTTTGCCGCCAAAGCTGACGTGGAAGGAGAAAACGACGTCGCCGCGGTATTCCGCTCCACCGCGGAAGGTGAAACCGGGCACGCCCACGGCCACCTGGAATACATGGAATCTGTTGGCGATCCGGCCACCGGGCTGCCGATCGGCAACACCGCTGACAACCTCAAGGCCGCCATTGCCGGCGAAACCCATGAATACACCGACATGTATCCGGGCATGGCAAAAACCGCCCGGGACGAAAACTTCGACGAAATTGCCGACTGGTTTGAAACCCTGGCGAAAGCGGAACGCTCCCATGCCAACCGCTTTCAGAAAGCGCTGGACAGCATGGACTGAACACACCGGCAACGGCAACACGATAAGGGGGCTGGCGCACAGCCCCTTTTTTGTGCAGCGGGTTTGTGCTGCAGGTTGTTGCCCAGGCATAAGTTCCGAACGTTGAGGAGTGAGAAATGGCAATTCGAGAAGGCAGTTTAGAAGCTCCGGACCGGCAACCTATCGATTGGCAGAGCGACCAGTTCTACGACAAAGAGGCATTGTACGGTGAGCTGGAGCGGGTTTTTGACATCTGCCACGGCTGCCGGCGTTGCGTCAGCCTCTGTGACAGCTTCCCCACCTTGTTTGACCTGGTGGACGAGTCCGACACCTTTGAAGTAGACGGTGTCGACAAAGACGACTACATGAAAGTGGTGGATCAGTGTTTCCTGTGCGATCTGTGCGCGGAGACCAAGTGCCCCTACCTGCCGCCCCATGAGTGGGCGGTGGATTTTCCTCATCTGATGCTGCGCGCCAAAGCCTACAAGTTTCAGCAGCAGGATACCGCCTGGCGCGACCGCCTGATCACCTCCACCGATCCCATTTTCGACGCCATCTCCACCCCCGGGGTGGCCGGACTGGCCAATGCAGCGGCAGCCTCCAAGCCGCTGCGCCGTCTGGGGGAAAAACTGGCCGGCCTGCATGCTGATGCGCCGTTGCCTCACTTTGAAAGCCGCGCCCTGTCAAAACGCCTGCCCGCCGCCCAGCCGGCTGATGGGGCGCCCACCGCCGGCGGGCGCACCACCGGCAAGGTTGCAATCTATATCACCTGTTACGGCGACCACAATGAACCCCAGGTGGTGGAAGATCTGATTGCCGTGCTGAACCACAACGGCGTGTCGGTAACATTGTTACAGGATGCAAAGTGCTGCGGCATGCCGAAGCTTGAGCTGGGCGACCTGAACAAAGTGGCGCAACTGAAGGACGCCAACCTGCCGGTGTTTCTGCAGGCCATCGATGACGGCTGCGACATCATTGCGCCGATCCCTTCCTGCGTGCTGATGTACAAACAGGAACTGCCCCTGATGTTCCCCGGTGACAGCAGCGTGCAGAAAGTGGCGGAACGGTTTTTTGATCCCTTTGAATATCTCATGCTGCGTCACAAAGCGGAACTGATCAACACAGACTTCCATCACAGCCTCGGCAAGGTGGCTTACCACGTTGCCTGCCACCAGCGCGTGCAGAACTTCGGCATGAAAACCAGGGACTTTCTGCAGCTTATACCGGATACCGAAGTCACCGCCATTGAAAGGTGTTCCGGGCACGACGGCACCTACGCGGTGAAAGCGGAAACTTACGACAAAGCCATGAAAATCGCCCGTCCGGTGGTGCGGCGGGTTAAAGAAGCGGAAGCGGATACGTTCGGCTCCGATTGCCCCATGGCCGGCCGGCTGATCGCCCACGGCCTGCAGCAGGACCAGCAGGGGGAGGCGCAAGCCAGCCATCCCATCAGCATGGTGCGGAAAGCTTACGGCATTTAGAGAGAGGACATTAACATGCAATTGACCCGGGCAGACTTGTGGTCGCTGGAAGAGTATGCGGAACAACGCAGCGCCTTCCGCGCAGAAGTCATTGCGCACAAAAAGAACCGTCAGGTCCACCTGGGGCCTCACGCCACCCTGTATTTTGAAGATGCGCTGACCATGAAGTATCAGATCCAGGAGATGCTGCGGGTGGAAAAAATATTCACCCGCGCGGAGATCGAGGAGGAGCTGGCGGCTTACAACCCGCTGATCCCCACCGGCCACAACTGGAAAGCCACCTTTATGATTGAATACCCGGACATCGAGGAACGCCGCGCGGCGCTGACCAGGATGCCCGGCGTGGAGCACCGGGTGTGGGTTCAGGTGGCAGACGGTGAGCGAGTGTTTGCCATCGCCAACGAAGACCTGGACCGCTCCACTGAAGAAAAGGCCGCGGCGGTGCATTTTCTGCGCTTCGAGCTTGACGCGTCCCACCGCGCCCAGGCTAAAGCCGGCAGCGAGATCCGCATGGGCGTGGATCATCCTGAGCTGCCGTACGCGGTCACCGTGGCGGACGCGGTCGCCGTCAGTCTCACCGCTGATCTGAGCAGCAGCTGACTTAAGCGCCCATGAACATCCCAGGGGAGCAGCAGGAGCCAGGCGCCGACGCTTCCGCCGGCGCCCCGGACCGTGCTTCCCTCAACACCCGCGGCCCCGTGCACCCCTACTGGTTCGTCTTTGTCATCCGCGCCAGCGGCATGCCGCCCTGGATGTTCGGAGTGTTGTGCGGTTCAACTCTGGCGGCCGTGTTCCTGTGGCTTTACGGGTTTTTCGGAGCCAGCGCTGAGCGCGGTAACATCACGGATCTGGGGACCGCGTTATTTTTTGCTTCGGTCAACGCTTACGCTCTCAGTGCGGGTGCTTATGTGATCCGCCGCACCCAGACCGCGTTCGACCAGTTGTTACCGTTACTTGACCTCAGCCCCGCCAAAGCAGCGGATTTCCGCACCCGCCTGGCCGGCGGCGGCAAGCTGGAACTGCTGCTGATTGCCCTGGGCGCAGTGACCTGCGGCTTGCTGCACAATCAAATCCTTGGCAGCCCGGCGACTACGATATATGCGCAAGATGCCTTTAACCCATTTGCTTTCGGCACTTTTTTCGGCACCACGCTGACCTGGTTTGTCATCATGCATGTGGCCAGCGCTTTTGTCAGCAATGCGCGGATGTTTGCCCGGCTGGGCCGCCGCCATACCCGCATCGACCTGCTCAACCCGCACGAGCTGGTGCCGTTCGGTACAGTGGCCTGGCTGCCCGCCTTGGGTCTGGTGGGTACGCAGATGGTTTATCCGCTGTTGTCTTTAGCCGGCGAGCTGAATCTGACGGTAATGCTGCCGGGATTTGTCTTTACTTCAGTGGCGCTGTTTTTTTTGTTTCTGCACCCCACGTGGGGTCTGCACACACGCCTGGTCAGCGCCAAGCAGGCTGCTCTGGAGGAGGTCAACGCGTCCATCCGTGACTGGCAGGCGGCAGATGCCGGCCGGGATGACAAGTTTTCCCGCATCAGCACCCTGCAACCGCTGCTGAGCCACAGGGATTATCTGCAGAGTGTGCCGGAATGGCCCTTCAGCCTTTCCACCGTGGGCCGCTGGACGCTTTATCTGATTATTCCGCCGGTAACCTGGGTGCTGGCGGCACTTATAGAAATTGTTGTCGACGGTATGGTTTAGGTGAGGATGTCCGTCACCGTGCGTTTTAACACCTCACCCAACTGCTCCAGCAACGGCACCCGGGTGGAGGTGGAGCGCCAGCACAGGCCCACCACCCGGTGCGGCGAAGGCTCGGCAAAAGGCAGATAGCGGATATGCGCCTGGCGGCCCTGCACGGCCAGTTGCGGCATCAGGGTAATACCGATGTTGGCCGCCACCATCTGCCGCAGGGTTTCCAGGCTGGTGGCGCGGAAGTTGGTGTTTTCCACCGCCCGATGGCTGTTACACACGTCCAGGGCCTGATCGCGCAGGCAGTGGCCGTCTTCCAGTAACAGCACCTGTTCGTCATTCAGATCATCCAGACTGACTTTCTTCTGCTTGGCCTTGGGATGCTGGCTGGAGGCGGCAAACAAAAACGGCTCTTCGAACAACACCAGCTCACGGATGTTTTCTTCATTCAGCGGCAACGCCAGTAACAGTGCATCAAGATCACCCTGCTTGAGCATGCGGGTCAGTGGTGCGGTTTGCGCTTCCGTCAGCTGCAGGCGCAGATTTGGAAACGCTTTGCGTATGGGTGCCAGTATTTTCGGCAATAGATAGGGCGCAACCGTGGGAATCACACCCAGCCGGAAATCCCCGCCGAGGGGGTCTCTGTGCTGCTCGGCCATGCCGGTCAGGGCATTAACCTCGCGCAATACCTTCTGTGCCTGCTCGACAATCTGCTCGCCGGCCGGTGACAGCATCACCTGCCGGTTGCTGCGCTCAATGAGGGTGACCCCCAGGGTATCTTCCAGTTTTTTCAGCTGGGTGGACAAAGTCGGCTGGCTGACAAAACAGGCTTCCGCGGCGCGTCCGAAATGCCGGTGCTCCGCCACCGCCACCAGATAACGCAGGTCTCTTAGATTCATAGGGCCGGTTCAGGTTTGTGGGCTAAAGGTGCCATGTTACCTTAGTTCGTCCGTTTTATAGTGTTCGGGAAACGCCGCATGCCGCCAGCAGACCCATTGCGCCAGCAACTGCTTGATGACATTCAGGCCTGGGATGCTATAACAGACCACCGCACCGGTTCCGCCGGCGATCTGGCTACCGACAACTGGTTGTGCAGGCAGATCAACAACGCCGGCCTGCAGGCGGTGCGGGAGACTTACCCTCTGCAACAGGTGGACGTCCGCCAGGCCTGGCTGCAA
>JANQOA010000050.1 GCA_028279305.1 Pseudomonadales bacterium | reverse complement strand
CACAAGCGGAGGGAGGGCAGGCAGGAGGGCCGGCCCCGGGCGGCGAAAACCTGGTCATGATGCGTAGACCGGCCAGCCCTGATAAACCTCAACCCGATCACCGCCAGGAATGCTTATTTCAAGGCAACTCAAAAACGTATAAGGCCTGCCCACCCGCCGGCTGATAGATATCCGGGCTGATGACCGCCGTCATGGCGCGGAACACACCCATGCCGGTGGGCACCGCCAGGTACTGTTTTCCCGCCACTGCATAGGTGATGGGATAACCGTGCGCCGGCGCGCCCAGGCGGGTCTGCCACAACAGTTGGCCGTTACGGGTGTCGAATGCCTTGATGCGGCGGTCCAGATCGCCGATGAACAGCAGGCCGCCGCCGGTGGTCAGGGCGCCGGTCATGAACATGGCGCGCTGGTCGTAGCGCCAGCGTTCCCGCAGGCTGACCGGATCAAACGCCACCAGCCTGCCCAGCATGCCGTTGCTGCCCGGCATCTCGTAAGAGCGTGATTCGCCGCCGTAGCCCCCTTCTCCCAGCGCCGTGGAAACCGGCCTGCCCACCATGTCCGCGCACAGCAGGTGCAGGGGTATCACCAGGCTGGGCGGCGACGGATGATAAGACATGGCCTGCCAGTTGTGGCCCCCGTAAATGCCCGGGCAGGCGCTGATGGTGTCACCCAATTCAGCATCGCGGATGTCCTGCCGGTAGGTGACCTGCCCGGTGCCGGCATCTATGCTGGAGAAAATGTTCTGCGGCAGGGTTTCCGCATGCCCCAGAAATTTTCCGTTTGTGCGGTCGAGTTTCCATAAGATGCCGTCTTTGCCCACCGTAAACAGAAGCTGCTGGCCGTTAACGTCCACCAGCACCCGTTCCAGGCCAACCTCCATATCGATGGTCTCACCCGGGATGTGCTGGTAGTACCAGGCGATCTCGCCGGTTTTCGGCCGCAGCGCCAGGGTTGAATTGGTGTACAGGGCTGCATCTTCCACCTGCATGCCGCGGCTGGCCGCGACCCAGGGTTTGGCCTGGGAAGTGCCTATGTAGAACAGGTTGTTTTGCGGATCGAAGCTGCCGGCGATCCAGGTGTCGCCGCCGGCGCGCAATGACGGCGCCAGGCCGCCCCAGGTGTCGCCGGCGTCCCCGCTCAGCGCAATAGTAGAGGTGCGCCACAATTCAGCGCCGCTGCGGGCGTCATGGCCGGTAACAAAACAACCCCCTTCTTTGTAACGCTCACAGCCGTTGATGCCGCTCAGCACCACGCCGTCACCCACTATCGGGCCGCTGGTGTGGGTATATCCCTGGCGGTAGTCAGCCTTTACCGTGCGCCACTGCTGCTGCCCCGTGCGCGCATCGATGGCCACCAGGGCAGCGTCATAGGTGCTGAGATACAGCTTGTCGCCATAGATGGCAATGTTGCGCACCGGGCCGCCCAGGGTCATGGCGGCGGCCGGAAAATCGTACTTGTACTCCCAGATCACGTCCCCGGTGGCGGCGTCCACCGCTTGCACCACGTGCCCGGGATGGGTCAGGTACATCACGCCGTTGTGCACCAGCGGCGTCACCTGGTTGCTGCCCTCCTGCATGGTCAGTACCCAGGCCAGCTTAAGCTGCCCAACGTTATCCCGGTTGATCTGCCGCAGCGGGCTGTAACCCTGGCCGTCCAGGGTGCGCCGCCAGCTTAACCAGTCCGCCGGCGGCGGCTTGTTCAACATCGCCTGGGTGACCGGCTTGAAGGACTCGACCACCGCGTTTTCGAAGCCGCCCCGGCTGCGCGCAATGGCATCGATGCTGCCGGCTTCGGACCAGGAATCAAATGCTTCAGCAGCCGCCTGCGCAGAACCGATCAACAGCGGCTGATCGCTCTTGAGCACCGGCAACTCAGCATGACCGTTGGCCGCCATGAGATAAGCCACCACCGCCAGGTGGCCGGGGTCATCCAGCGCATCCGCCCGGCCCGGCGGCATGTTGCTGCGGTTATAGCTGAATAACTCAGCGGTGGAGCGGCTGCCCCACGCGCTGAGAAACGATTCACCCGCCAGTGCCGCGCCGTGGGCGGTGCCGCGCAGATTCAAATGGTGGCAACTGGCGCAGTGTTCCGCGTATAACGCTTCCCCCTGCTGCCGCTGGAACTGGGCGTCCGCTGCGGCTGCGGTGCACGGCAACATCAGCACCAGGCATAGTCCCGTGGCTGTTGCCGTGCGCACGCGCCGCACCCTTACTGCAACGTGTAGCTGACTTCCAGCGCGTATGTGCGTGGCGCCCGGGTAGCGGCATAAGACCACAAACCGGCAACATCAAAGCCGATGCCGTAGCCGTCCTCTTCAGTGAGGTTGTGGCCGTACAGGCTGACCTGGAAATCGCCCACTGCATAATTCACCGACGCGTTCACCAGGGTCTGGCTGTCGTTGGTGAGTTCGGGTTTGTTGGCAAAATCCACTTCATACTCGTCGATGAAGTGGGCGCCGGCAAATATCCAGGCCCGGCCTTCTCCCACGCTCCATTCATAAGAGCCGCTGACGCTGGCGGTGAGGTCCGGCGCACGGCGGAATTCCAGACCGGAGAAGTCCACCTGCCCGGAGGTGCCGGTAAATTCAAAGTCGTCATACTCCGCATCCAGCCAACCGAGATTTGCCCGCAGGCTGAAGTTTTCGCGCGGGTAGTAGAGCAGATCCAGCTCAATCCCCTGCATGGTGGCCGTGGAGGCATTGGTGACCAGGGTGACCTGACCGGTGCCGCTGGTCGCGGAGGGCAGCTGCAGTTCCTCCTGCTTGTCATCATAATCCATGGTGAAGATGGCACCGTTAAAACGCAGCCGCCGGTCCAGCCATTCGGTTTTAAAACCCACCTCTATGTTGTCCACCGTCTCCTGGTTGTAGGGACGGGTGGCGGTTTCCACGCTGTCCACCCGGCCGTTAAAGCCGCCGCTGCGGTAACCGACGCTGTAGGTGGCATACACCATGGCATCGTCGTTCACCTGGTAACGCAAACCGACCTTCGGTGTGAACTCGTTCCAGTCGTCATCAGCCGCCGCCGTGACCACCCCCACCTGGTCGGTATCCTTTTCATCCCGGGTATAGCGCCCGCCCAACGTCAGGGTTAAGGCATCCGTCAGCGCATAGTCGCCTTCAAAGAAAATCGCCTGGGACTCGGTGTCCTGGGCGCTGGTCTGAGGCAGGTCCAGCACCGTGTTCGGCACCGCAAAGCCGATAAAGCTGCGCAGGCGTATCTCATACTCGCTGTCCCACACATAGACCCCCACGGTGCCGGTAATGGCGCCGCCCGCGTCGTAGGTAAACCGCAGTTCATGGCTGGTCTGCTCATACTCTGCCGGCCGCGTGGTGTGGAACAGCTCCGGCGGTGCCGCATCCCAATCCGTCAGCACCGTTTCTTCGGTTTCCCAGCTGCCGAAAATGTAGTCCATGCGCCAGGCGTCATTCAGATCCCAGTGTGCTTCAAAGATATGGGTGTCCGCGTCGAAGGTGGCGTCGTCCGGGCCGACCAGCGCCTGGGTGGTATCGTAACGGTCGCCCGAAAACGGTGTGGACAGCGACGGTGCGCAGATGCCAAAGCCGTCACAGAACACCTGGCCCGGCTGGCTGACGTTCAGCAGCGGCGGCGTGTCCTGGTCGGTGCGTTCGCGCTGATAGGTGTATTCCAGCTCGAAGTTGTCCGTGACGTCGTACAACGCGTTAAAACCCAGCGACTGGTACTCTACCCGGCCCGCATCACGGCCGGTGTTGATGTTCTCGAAGTAACCTTCACCCTGATCATCAAATGCGCCGCTGAGTTTGATGCCCACCTGCTCACCCAGCGCAAAGTTAACCACCGCGTCCACCGCGGTGGTGTCATAGTTGCCGACCCCGACGCGGAACTGCGCCCCCAGTTCCTTGGTCGGCTTTGAACGCTCCAGGTTTATTACGCCGCCGATTGTGTTGCGGCCGAACAAGGTGCCCTGAGGGCCCCGCAGCACTTCCACCCGCTCCAGGTCCAGCGCACGGGTAATGCCGCCGCTCATGGTGCCCAGGAACACCCCGTCAACCACCACCCCAACCGCGGGGTCGAAGTTTTTCTCCACCTCGGATACCCCGACGCCGCGGATGTAAGCCGACGCCACGCCGCCCGGGCCCTGGGCGGTATCGTCCAACACCAGGTTCGGTGATACGTGCACCAGTTGCCGGATATCCCGGGCGAAGTTGTTTTCAATTTCCTGCACGCTCATGGCAGAAACAGACAGGCCAACGTCCTGGATGTTTTCCTCGCGCTTGCGCGCCGTGACAACAAGCTCCTCAATGGCCCAGGCTTCATCATCCTGCGCTGCATTTGCCGCCGGCAGCGGCAGGCCCAGCGTTATAGCGGCGGCGACAGCCGCGGCCGTTGCAAAACCTTTGCGATTCCGTGTACAAATCTGTTTGCGATACATTCTCCCCTCCCCTTGAAAATGAACCAGGTCCCTCACGCAGTATACTAAATTTGCTCTGAAAACAGTCAACAGAGAAGGTTTTTGAATGCAACCGTCTGAAATTGCAAGAAAAACGCCAAAAATATAACTTGACCTAGTTTTGCAGCTTGGATAGTGTCCGCGCTTTGGGGAAAAGTGGAGAGAAAATGGAGGCCAGCCATTTGTCTCAACTGACATCCACCCCCGGAAATGGCAACAAAAAGTATGGAGAGGAGTTATACCTATGTTACATGCGTTAAGCATGCCTGTTGCTTTGCGGTTCGCTGTGGCGGCCGTAATAGCCGTGCTGGCGGCCAGCGGCGCCCCCAAGGTGTTCGCCGTTGATGCTGATGCCCGAGTTCTCGAAGAAATCGTGGTCACCGCTCGTCGACAAGACGAAACTTTGCAAGACGTACCCGTCACCATCACCTCCGTGGGCGGTGAGCAGCTGGAAGCCTTCCAGCTCGACCAGCCGGCGGAAATTGCCGCGCGGGTACCCAACTTCAACATTCAAACCGGTGGTTCCGGTTCCGGCGGCACGCTGAACCTGCGCGGGGTGGGCAGTTCAGCCATCAGCGCTGCGTTTGACTCTGCCGTAGCCCTGGACATCGACGGCGTGCAGGTCAGCCGCATGCGCATGGTGCAGGCCGCCTTCATGGACCTCGAGCAGGTGGACATCCTGAAAGGCCCGCAGTCCCTGTACTTTGGTAAGAGTGCGTCCGCGGGTGTGGTTTCATTCCGCTCCGCCAACCCCGGCGACGAGCTGGAAGGCAAGCTCGGCGCGGGCTACGACTTTGAACAGGAAGGTTATTACGTGGACGGTTTCATTTCCGGCCCAGTGACCGACACCTTCGGCGCCCGCCTGGCGTTCCGCTATTCGGATACTGATGAAATCTGGGAAAACGAAGCGCCCGGACGCTCCGACCAGTTCAGCGAAGAGGATTTAAGCGCCAGATTGACCCTGACCTGGGCTCCTACTGACGCAGTGAACGTCAACTTTAAAACCACGATTACCAATCACGAAGCGGACGATGCCATCGGCAATACCGACATCCTGTGCTCCGTGCCCGGTGATCCGCAGCCCAGCAGCTTTGCCATTCTGTCCCGCCCCGCGGGTTACGATTGTGACCACGACGACGGCGTGTCCCAGCTGGCCGGCCACAGCGACGTGTTCAACGACAACGTTTCCGGACAGATTGAGCTGTCGCCGTTTGAAGAGCTGGATACCATCCTCAGCCGCGTGCAGATTGATTGGGATCTGAACGAAGCGCTGACCCTGACCTCAGTAACCAGCTACTTTGAGCTGGAAGAAGAAGGCGCAGCCTGTTACGGCTACGACCTCAACGGTATTGGCTGTAACCACACCATCAACGAAACGGACGCTTTTGCCCAGGAATTCCGGCTGGCGGGCGACATCAACGAAAGCGTAAGCTTTCTGTTGGGCGCCTTCTATCAGGACCGCGAACTGATTTTCGACACCGGCCAGGAAGCTGTGGGCGGTGCGCAGATTGCCGCCGTTCTGGGTCAGCCCACGGCGGACCCGACCACGGGTTTCTCCGATGACTGGCGCAAAATCCACACCACGGATTCTGAAACCTGGTCCGTGTTCGGCAGTGTCACGGTGCAGGCCACCGACCGTCTGGAACTGACCGCGGGCGTACGTTACTCCGAAGACGAACGGACCAACGACATCCAGGTGGACAGCGTGCACTACATTTTTGCCGCCATCGGATTTGCCACGGTACCGCCCGGCTTCAACTCCGGCGACATCGAGTTTGATGACGACAACCTTTCTCCGGAAGTGAGCGCCCTGTATGCGCTGAACGATAACGTTAACCTGTTTGCTGCTTACAAGAGCGGCTACAAGTCCGGCGGCATCGACAACAGCGCGCTGCCCAGTGCCTCCCTGGCCGCGGCCGCGGCGTCCGGTGACTTTGGTGAACTGATTTATGATACTGAAGAAGGTGACGGCTTTGAGGTGGGCTTAAAAGGCCGCTTTAACGACGGCACCCTGCGTCTGGACGTGACCGCATTCCGCTACGTCTACGAAGACCTGCAGATCCAGAGCTTCAACTCTTCCACCATTCAGTTCAGCACCACCAACGCCGGTGAACTGGTTTCCCAGGGACTGGAGCTGGACTTCACCTGGCTGCCTAACGTGGAAGGTTTGAGCGTGTACGGTGCGCTGTCCATCCTGGATGCGGAATTCAGCGACTCGTTTATTCCTGAGCCGCCCGCGGGCATCACCGACCCGGCCATTATTGCCCAATACGACCTGGACGGCCGCGCCGTATCCGGGGCGTCGGATTATGCCTTTAACGTCGGCCTGGACTACGAAGGCATTCTGGGTAACACCGGCCTGGCCTGGGGTTTTGGCATCAACACCTCTTTCAGCGATGAGTACGAAACCCAGAACGAAGACCCGGTGGGCTTTGTGCAGGATTCCTTCTGGCTGTTGAACGCCCGCGTGTTTGTCGGTTCGGAAGACGGCAAGTGGCGTGTATCTCTGACCGGCAACAACCTGACCGACGAGTTGTATGTGACCACCAGCGGCGGCCGCCCGTTTGCTGACACGTCAAACAACACGCTGTTGCCTGGCGGGGTGGGACTGTCTGATACCGTCCTTAACTATGCCCGTGGACGTCAGTTGTTTGCGCAGTTTGAAGTAAGACTTTAAAACTGTCGATTTACAAAACACTTGTTGTAACCTAGAAAAAGGCCACTCTATCGAGTGGCCTTTTTTTGCGCAGCAACTTTGAAGCAGCCATCAATCCCCGCCCAACGCAGGCTGTGTGGACTTACTCAGTAGCCAGCGCCTGCAGCCGTTCCACCATTTCCGCCGCAATGGGCTGCGACACCTCTCGGGCGGTGTCCGAAGCGTTCAACGGCACGTAGGACATGGAGGTCAGCCAGGGTGCGCCCACCTTGTTTTTCTCCGCCACCGACAATAGCTGCACCTGCAGATTGGCGGTGGTTTCAATTTCGCTGCGGCCGTAGAACGAAAGCTCCCGGCGGCCCGTTTCACGCACATCCACCAGTACCAGCAGGCTGCCGCCGTTATCCTGGATCTTGCGGCCTGCTTCGCTGAGATCAGCACGGTACGCGGCACTGCTCAGGCCGCTGATAAATTGCTCGTCCAGCAATTCAAAGTCCGCAGCGCTCAGGGCATTTTCCAGCACCGCTTCCACTACCCCGGAGACCGCCGGGTCGCCCCGTGCAATGACCACCAGCTTGGGCGGTGCGGGCGGCGCCGCCGGGGTCACCAACGCCACTTCCAGGGGCTGTTCAGCCGCTTTGTCTATCTGTACTACCCGGGGGGTGGTTGTATTCATGGCAACCAGCGGTGCCTGGGGAGTCGGGTGGGTATCGCCGGCAACAGGCGCTGATGTGGGGCTGTCCGCCGGCAACCCGGGCTCCAGCGTATTCACCTGCGAATCCATGCCGCCCCCACGGCTGCTGAGCTGGCTGCTGCCTTCATCCGTGCCCTTGTCGATCACGGAAAAGCCGGTTGCGGAAAAGCCGGCCCCGGAATCAGCGGCATCCATTGCGGTTTCTTTAGCCTCCGCTGAGGCGCTGATGTCCGCTGAGGCGTTGATCTCACCCGCAGCGTCAGACTCACCCGCGGTGCCGGATTTGTCAGCGGCGCCGGAGCCGTCTCCAGCATTGGCATCAGCCGCGGCGCTGTC
>JANQOA010000018.1 GCA_028279305.1 Pseudomonadales bacterium | reverse complement strand
CCCCACACAGCGGTTCGCCAGCGGTTCATCCGCGGCGGTTTCGCCACCCTCGCCTGCCGGTGCGTTCAGCTGGCCGCCCGGCTCCGGCGACGGGCTGGCGAAACCGCCGCGGATGAACCGCTGGCGAACCGCTGTGTGGGGGAACTGGAAAACCTGCCGTTCAAGTCCGGCTCGGTGGATGGGGTGCTGCTGCACCATGGGCTTGAATTTGCCAGCGATCCGCGTACCGCTCTGCGTGAAATTACCCGGGTGCTGGCGCCCGGCGGCCGTCTTATCCTGGTGGGCTTCAATCCCCTTAGTCTATTTGGTGTACGCAGCCTGTACAGCCGGCTGGCGGGTGACGGGCTGTCGGGCCATTCCCTGATTAACCCGCTGCGGCTGTTTGACTGGTTGGCGCTGTTGGATTTTCAGCTGCCCGAAAAGCCCCTCTACTCGGGCCATGGGCTGCCGTTTGTCGGCTTGTCTGAAAAAATCGACCTGCGCCGGGAAGAAGCTGCGGCGCCCATGAAAAAACCCTGGGCCTGGGCCCGTTCCAACCTGCTGCCGCCGCGCGGGCCTTTTGGCGGCCTGCTGATTGTCAATGCACTCAAGCAATCCGCTGCGGGCAACCTGCAATGGCGGACCCCGGCGCGCGGCCGGCGCCTGGCACCGGTTACCTATCCGAGAGTTGCCGCTTGGGATTGCGCGGACCTTGATGAATCGAAAAGTTGAGATTTTTACCGACGGTGCGTGTCGAGGTAACCCGGGTCCGGGCGGTTGGGCTGCGCTGTTGCGCACGGGTGACAATGAAAAGTTGATCAAAGCCGCGGAAGCCAGTACAACCAACAACCGTATGGAGTTGAAGGCGGCGATTGCCGGGCTTGAAGCCCTCAAGCGGCCCAGCGACGTGGTGCTGACCACGGATTCCAAATACGTGTTGAAGGGGATTACCGAGTGGATTGCCGGCTGGAAGCGCAACGGCTGGAAAAATTCTCAGAAAAAACCGGTGATGAATCAGGAGTTGTGGCAACAGCTGGACGCCGCGGCGGCACCGCACAATGTACAGTGGCGCTGGGTCAAGGGGCATTCGGGGCATGCGGAGAATGACCGCGTCGACCAGGCGGCCAACGACGCCATAGATGAGATGTTGGCACCCGGTGCCGGGCAACAGGGGAATTAATGCGCCAGATTGTACTGGATACTGAAACAACCGGGCTGGAGCCCGACCTTGGCCACCGGGTCATAGAAATTGGCGCCGTGGAAGTAGTCAACCGCCGCTTGACCGGCCGCCACTTTCACAAATACATCAATCCCCAGCGCGAAATCGACGACGGTGCATTTGAGGTACACGGCATCAGCCAGGCCTTTCTGGCTGACAAGCCGGTCTTTGAAGCGGTCTGGGAAGAGTTTGTGGCCTTTGTCCGCGGCGCGGAGCTGGTGATTCACAATGCGCCGTTTGATGTTTCCTTCCTCGACTACGAGCTGGGCAAGGTTTCAGCGGCGCCGCGCCGGCTGGAAGATATCTGCGCCATCACCGACAGCCTGGCGGTGGCGCGCAACAAACATCCGGGACAGAAGAACAACCTGGACGCGCTGTGCCGGCGCTACGAAGTAGACAACTCCCAGCGGCAACTGCACGGCGCCTTGCTGGACGCGGAAATTCTTGCTGACGTGTATCTGCTGATGACCGGCGGGCAGACCAGCCTGTTTGGTCAGGGGTCCCAGGCGGCGGACACCGCCGGTGCGGTGGTTGCCGAGGTGGTTCCGCAGTTCGAACGCGGCAGCGTTCAGTTACGTGTCATCACCGCCAGTGAAGAGGAACTGGCGGCGCATGAAGCGTTTCTGGATTTCCTTGCCGCGGACCACGCAGCGCCGCTGTGGCGCCGCTCACAAGAGGTATTGGACGCCTAGCCAGCCGGTTATACCCATGACAACGGTGTACGGCGCGGCCATGATCACCATGCGCATGTAAGACAAGCGAATCAACGGGGCCAGCGACGAAGTCAGCAGAAACAGAAATGCCGCCTGGCCGTTGGGTGTGGCCACGCTGGGGATATTGGTACCGGTGTTAATGGCTACCGCCAGCAGTTCGTAATGCTCGCGGGAGATGGCGGCAGACTCGAAGGCCGAGGCGATTTCGCCGATATATACGGTGGCGACAAAGACGTTGTCCGAGATTGCGGATAATACGCCGTTGGCGATGTAGAACATGCCCGGCTGGATTTCGGTAGGCAGCGTCAGTACGTAGTTGATCACCGGCGAAAACAGGTGTTGTTCGTGTATCACGGCGACAATGCCGAAAAACACCACCAGCAATGCGGTAAAAGGCATCGCCTCTTCAAAAGCGTGCCCCAACTGATGCTCTTCCACAACGCCGTTAAACGCGGTCTGGATAACAATAATGCTAAGGCCGATAATGCCTACTTCAGCAACGTGGTAAGCCAGCGCAAAAACCAGAAAAATTGCCGCAACCGCCTGAGTTACCAGCCGTGCCTGGTCGCGCCCGGTGCGGTGGTCCGCTTCATGCTGATCAAAATCCTGCAGGATTTCGCGTACTTTTACCGGGATTTCCAGCCCGTAACCAAATTTCTTGATGTGCTCCAGAGCCACGCAGGTGATGAGCCCCACCACCAGCACCGGCATCGTCACCGGCGCCATGCGGTAGAAAAAGTCCATGAACTCCCAGCCCATGGTGGTGGCAATCAGCAGGTTCTGGGGTTCGCCCACGGTGGTGCAGACCCCGCCCAGGGCGGTGCCCACTGCCGCGTGCATCAGCAGGGAACGCAGGAAGCCGCGGAACTGGTCCAGGTCCTCGCGGTGCAGCTCCTGGATGGAGTGGTCTTCACTGTGTTCGTGGTCGTCGAAAAACTGTTTTCCGGAAGCCACCCGGTGATAGACGCTGTAAAACCCCACACCCACGCTGATCACCACAGCGGTAACGGTGAGCGCGTCGAGGAACGCCGACAGTACCGCGGAGACGATGCAAAACAAGAAAGACAACAGGGCTTTGGATTTCACCCGCAGAAGAATCTTGGTGAAGATGAACAGCAGCAGCTCTTTCATGAAGTAGACGCCCGCCACCATGAACATCAGCAGCAGGATGACCTGGAAATTGCCGAAGATCTCGTCGCGGATCGTATCCGGCCCGGCCAGGCCCAGCAGCACGGCTTCAAACGCCAGCAAGCCCCCGGGTTGCAGCGGATAGCATTTAAGCGCCATGGCCAGGGTAAATATGAATTGCAGAACAATGACCCAGCCGGTGATAAACGGGTTGGTCGCCGCCAGCAGCAGAGGATTGATCAACAGGAAGCCAACAATGGTCATCTTGTACCAATCGGGGGCGTGGCCCAGGAAATTCTGGGTGAAAGAGGAAATAGAAACTCCTCGCATAGATGTCCTTAAGCTATGTCCTAAGCTGCGTCCGTCGGGGTGGAGACCTGCGCGGTGATGCCCGGCTGTTACGTTATTATTTTCAAGCACTTTTTATCACCTTAGCCATGAAGATACCATCGCGGGCTGCGTCCATTCGGTTCACTCCTGCAGTTCAAACTCAGGTCCATCAGTGAGTATAGGAGTGGCGGCGCGGGATGTGATATTTTGATACCTGAATTGGAGGCAGGATACCCAGAATGTGGCCCAACGAACCCGATGAATTTGACCCAGATCACAACATGCCGGAAGGCGCTGATGACGGTGAAGCCTGGTATTTTGTTTTCTCCGCCGGTCAACTGCTGGTAAAAAGCAGTCAGGGGGCGCCGGAACCGGTCACTGCGGACGAGTTCCGCTGGTTTGACATGCAGGTCACCAGCAAACACTTCCTCGGCCACTACCTGAACCGGCCGTGTTTTGCGGTGGCGGCCAGCGGTTCCGCCGGGGAAGGGTACAGTCAAGTCGGCTTAAGGGGCTTACTGGGCCGCACCCAACAATCCCTTTTCTACCTGGCCGGGCGGGCGCAACAAGTTATCGAGTGGCATGAAACCCATCAGTTCTGCGGCCGTTGCGGCAGCCCCATGCAGGACCACCGCCAGGACCGGGCAAAACACTGCCCGTCATGCGGCCTGATCAACTATCCGCGGCTGTCACCCAGCATAATTGTGCTGGTCACCCGGGGAGATGAAATGCTGCTGGCGCGTAATGCCCAATGGCCCACCGGTATGTACAGTACCCTCGCCGGGTTTGTGGAGGCGGGCGAGTCCATCGAGCAGACCGTGCACCGGGAAGTTAAAGAAGAGGTGGGTCTGCTGGTCAAGGATCTGGAGTATTTCGGCTCGCAGAGCTGGCCGTTCCCCAATTCGCTGATGCTCGGCTTTCATGCGGAATATGCCGGTGGTGAGATCGTCTGTCAGGACGAAGAGATCGCTGATGCGCAATGGTTCCGCCCGGACAACCTGCCGCAGATACCGCCGCGCACGGCCATTTCCGGCTGGCTGATACAGGAATTCATCGATCGGCAGGGCGCCGCTTAGGTGCTCAGCCGCGCCGGAAAGCGCCCAGCACCCTGAACACCCACATCAGGTACCCGTTGCTGCGCAGGGTACCGCTCATGAACGCTTCCACCGGATTCACGGCGCCTTGGATCAACGCCACCAGTTGCTCGGAGCTTTCAAGGTATATCACCATCTCGTCTTCGGACTGTTCCTCAATCCCATGCCCTGCATCTGCGCTGCCGGCATGCTCGGCCGTCTCTCGGCCGGTGATCAGGCGGTTGTCGCGGATGGCAATCTGACAGGCGCCGTCAGCCCAGCGGAAGGTCACCCGCACATCCAGGTCATCAGCAGCGGCGGGGGAAAACTGCTCAGCTAAGAAAGTGGAAAGCGTCTCCGGAGTCAATGTTGTGCGGCCATGCTTGCTGGATGCGGATAGTGCGGCAGCGGGCTTTTGCGGGTCAAGTCCCAGCAGCTGGGTAGCTGCTGGGTAGCAGCCGGCGTGTGGGGCTGACGGGTGGCTGGCGGGTGGTCCGGACGGCGGCTGGACGGCGGCTGGACGGCGGCAGGCTGCGGGCTTACAGTAGCGCGCTGTTTTGCCGACAAGCGGACTTATGGACTACCTATACGAATATCTTGTTTTCCTGGCTCAGGCGGTGACCATCGTGGTGGCGCTGCTGGTGGTGATCTCCTCTCTGGTCAGCCTGGGGCAGAAACAAGCCGGCGCGGAACAGGGGCACCTGCAGGTTCACAAGCTGAACGACCGTTTGCGCAATATGCGGCACGCCATGGAAAAAGCGCTGCTGCCCCAGGAAGCGGTCAAAAAACAGCACAAGCAGGAGGCCAAGGCGGAAGCCAATGCCGTCAAAGCCCGGGCGGCGGAAATTAAAAGTGCGGCCAAGGCCGGTAAGAGCGAAACGCCTGAAGCGGACGCGGCGGCCACTGCAGCAGACGCTGGGGAGGGTGATGCTGACAAGCCGGCCGGGCGCGTATTTGTACTGCAGTTCGAAGGTGATGTGCGGGCCTCGCATATCGACCATCTGCGGCTGGAAGTGAGCGCGGTGCTGACCATGGCAGAACCCCGGGATGAGATAGTGGTTGCCCTTGAGAGCCCCGGCGGCATGGTGCACAGCTACGGGCTGGCGGCCTCTCAGTTGACCCGCATCCGCAACCAGCAGGTGCCGCTGACGGTTATTGTCGACAAGGTGGCGGCCAGCGGCGGCTACCTGATGGCGGCGGTGGCTAACAAGGTGCTGGCGGCCCCGTTTGCGCTGATCGGTTCCATTGGCGTGGTGGCGCAGATCCCCAACGTTCACCGGCTGCTGAAAAAAAATGATGTGGATGTGGAAATCCTCACCGCCGGCAAGTTCAAGCGCACCTTAACTACCCTGGGTGAAAACACGGAAGAAGGGCGGCGTAAATTCATTGAGGAGCTGGAAGACGTGCACGCCCTGTTCCAGGAGTTTGTCAGTGACAATCGCCCGGGTCTGGACCTGGCGGCGGTCTCCACGGGTGAGGCCTGGTACGGTAAGCGGGCCCTGGATCTGAATCTGGTAGACGGTTTGTGCACCAGTGACGAGTATCTCATGCAGGCGTGTGAAAGCCGCGACGTTTTTGCCGTGAAATGGGTGGAACAGCGCAAACCCATCGACCGCCTGCTGGGCAAAATAAACGGGTTGCTGGAACAAGCCGCCGGACTGCTTGAGATGTGGCGCCGTTAAACCGCTGCTAACAAATTTTTAGACGACCAAATTTTTACACGTCATTGGTACTGGAGGGGTAAGTATGTCCTTTTCTGCATTCTGGGTTGAAAAAAACGAAGACGGCTTCAGCCGCTCGGTGGTGGAGCGGGAGCTGGATGATCTGCCTGACGGCGACGTCACCATCGAGGTTCAGTTTTCCACGCTGAACTACAAAGACGCGTTGTCCGCCACCGGCAATCCGGGGGTGACGCGCAACTTTCCACACACCCCCGGCATCGATGCGGCGGGCACGGTGCTCGACAGCCGGGCTGACGCCTTCAAGGCCGGCGACGAGGTTATTGTCATCGGCTTTGACCTGGGCATGAATACCCCGGGCGGTTTTGGCCAGCGTATCCGCGTACCGGCGGATTGGGTGGTGAAGATGCCGGCGGGACTTACCCCGCACAGCGCCATGCTGTTGGGTACCGCCGGTTTTACCGCCGCGGAATGTATCGACAAGCTGGAAAGCAGCGGTATGAATCCGGATTCCGGGCCGGTGCTGGTAACCGGGGCAACCGGCGGGGTCGGTTCGGTGGCGGTGCGGCTGCTCAGCCACCTGGGTTATGAAGTGGCGGCGGTCACCGGCAAAGCGTCCCAGCACGAACTTTTGCAGTCGCTGGGCGCCAGCCGCATTCTCAGCCGCGAAGAAGCCACCGCGGATGCCCAGCGCCCGCTGCTGGCGGAGCAGTGGGGCGGGGTGGTGGACACGGTGGGCGGTACCATGCTGTTCAACGCGGTAAAAAGTTTACGCTACGGCTGCAGCCTGGCGGCCTGCGGGTTGGTGGGCGGCGCGGAAATCCCCGCGACCGTGTTGCCGTTCCTGTTACGCAACGTCAACCTGCTGGGGGTGGACTCGGTGCAGCTGCCGTTGGCGGAAAAGGCCCGCATCTGGGACAAGCTGGCCGGCCCGTGGCAGGTTGATCTGGCCAGCCTCGAACAGCCGCTGTCGCTGGACAACCTGTCACCCGCCATAGACAGGATTCTGGCCGGCGAGATGGTCGGCCGCGGAGTAGTTGCCCTTTGAGGTCTGCCGCCGCGGGTTAGTCCCGGCGCAGCTTGGAGTTGGGTGCGATGGGGCTGGGATAGCGGAAGATAACAAAGTAGCTGCTCAGCACCAGCGTTAACACGGTGGCGAACTGAATCACCAGCGCCCCCTGGTCGGAAACCAGTTGATTGTTAACCGCAATGTAACTCAGCAGCAGGGAGAATTCGGATGCCTGTCCCAGCCGGTAACCGACTTCCCAGGCGACCTGCTTATCTTCACCCTGGGCTTTGAGAATAACCGCAAAGACCACCGGTTTGGTGGCGATCAGCAACCCCGCCAGCACCACCGCGGTAATCCAGATTTCGTGGATCAGATTAACCTGCAGTGCGGCGCCCACGGAGAAGAAGAACAGCACCAGAAAAAAGTCGCGCAGCGGCCGCAGGCTTTCCGCGATGTATTGGGCGATGGGACTGGTGGCCAGGCTGACCCCTGCGATAAACGCGCCGATTTCCATCGACAGGCCGATGATTGAAGCCAGTTGCGCAATACCCAGACACCAGCCGATGGCAACCAGGAAAATGTACTCCTGGAAGGCATCGTAAACCGTGATCAGCTTCAGCAGCAGAAAGCGTACGCCCAGAAAGGCAAACAACCCGAGCAGCGGCAGACCGATAAATATGGTTGCGATACTGGTAACCAGGGCTTCAACGTTGGTGCCCAGGCCGGTGAGGGTGATGATGGCGAGAATAGCCAGCAGATCCTGGATCAGCAGCAGGCTGACCACCATTTCGCCGATGTGGCGGTGGTGCAGGGCGGTGGTGGGCAGCAGTTTGATCCCCAGAATGGTGCTGCTGAAAGAGGCGGCTATGCCGGTCACGCTGGCTTCCACCAGGGTGAATCCGGAGGCATACATGACGCCGAAACCGATGGCAAAAAACACCGCCGTGGTACCCAGCGCGGTGAGCAGGGATTCACCCAGCATATTGCGCAGCTTGCTGGGCTGCAGGTTCAGGCCGACCAGAAACAGCAGGAAGATAATGCCGATTTCGGCAATTTCATTCAGCAGGGCCGGGTCGCTGACCCATGCCCCGCCGAACGGGCCCAGCAGGCAGCCGAGGACAATATAGGCCACCAACATGGGTTGACGGGTATACAGGGCAAATGTGGCCAGCAATGCAGCACCGGCAAAGATGAAGAAAAAAGATTCGATAATGCCCGTATGCGGCATTCCCGCCCACCCAGAGATAACTAACTGGGAGTTAGTTTACGCATAGATGCAGCCGGGCTCGACCCCGGCTGCAAAGCTCAGCCCCGGCGGGTGCGGCGGAAAGCGGGCTGGGGCTGTACCACGGAACCCTGATAGGTATCGCTGTAAGGCGCCAGGGAGTTCAAGGCAATCTCGGGGTCGCGTTCGTCAGGCAGTTCAAAGCTGGTAAATCCGCAGCGGATCATATAGTGCAGGATGTCTTCGTGCACCGCGCCCACCGCCCTGATTTCACCCGCGAAACCGATGCGTTCGCGCAACAGCACCGCCAGCGACAGGCCGCGGCCATCGTTGAAGGCGGCAAATTCTATGGCAATGCGGCTGGCGCCGGCGTAGTCAGCCTGGGGCTCTTCGTCGCCGCGTAATAACAACGGCTGACCGTTTTGCCAGCTTTCGCTGGTTTGCCAGTCCACAGCCGGCGGTTCCGCCAACAGTTGCCATGGGCCGCCGTCCTCAGCCGCGCTAATCAGATGTGGCATAAACCCGCTCCTTAAACGGTTCCAGGCCGAGGCGGTGGAAACAACTGAGGAATGACTCCGTCTGCTCACCGCCTTCATCCAGACGGTTTTCCAGGTACACGTTGAGGATGGTGTCGATGACGCCGGTGACTTCGTCGCGGGCAAAAGAAGGACCGATGATCTGTCCCAGGGAGGCGTCAGCGCCGGAGTGGCCGGAATGGCCGCCGAGGGAAATCTGGTACCACTCCTGGCCTTTCTTATCCACCCCGAGAATGCCGATGTGGCCCACGTGATGGTGGCCGCAGGCGTTCATGCAACCGCTGATGTTGATGTCAATCTCGCCCAGATCATGCAGGTAGTCAACGTTGTCGAAACGGCGTTGAATGGCTTCCGCCACCGGGATTGACTTGGCGTTGGCCAGCGAGCAGTAGTCGCCGCCGGGGCAGCAGATCATATCTGTCAGCAGGCCGGCGTTGGCGGTGTCCAGGCCGGTCTGACCGGCGGCCTGCCACAGCGCCAGCAGATCGGTCTGCGGTACATGGGGCAGGACAAAATTCTGTTCATGGGTGATGCGGATCTCGCCGAAGCTGTAGGTGTCCGCCCAGTCGGCCACCGCTTCCATCTGCTCATCGCTGACATCACCCGGAGGTACGCCGGTGGTTTTGGTGGACAGGGTGACGGCGGCGTAACCCGGCTGCGCGTGGGCGGTAACGTTGTTGTGCACCCAGCGGCTGAACTCCGGATGTTCCATGCGCTGTTGCTGCAGGTCCGCGTTTTCCAGCCCGGCAAACGGCGGCGGTGCAAAAGCGTCGACCAGGCGTTGCATTTCCTCCGCGGTGACGGTGCTGGGCCCGTCCTTCACGTGGCTCCACTCTTCATCCACCTGCGCCTTGAAACCGTCAGCGCTCAGCGCGCGCACCAGGATCTTGATGCGGGCTTTGTATTTGTTGTCCCGGCGGCCGTAGCGGTTATACACGCGCATGCAGGATTCCAGGTACGTCAGCAGATGTTTGATCGGCAGATTGCTGTTGATCAGGGCGCCGATGACCGGGGTGCGGCCCAGGCCGCTGCCCACCCAGATGTCGAATAAAACTTCGCCCTGATCGTCTTTGTGTACCCGCAGGCCGATATCGTGCACAGCCACCGCGGCGCGGTCGTGTTGCGCGCCGGTCACCGCTATCTTGAATTTACGCGGCAGCCAGTCAAATTCCGGATGGTTGGTGGACCACTGGCGGATCAGCTCGCAGTACGGCCGGGGGTCAATGTCTTCGTCCGCCGCCGCGCCGGCAAATTCGTCGGTGGTGACGTTGCGGATACAGTTGCCGCTGGTCTGGATGGCGTGCATTTCAACTTTGGCCAGATCTTCCAGGATATCGGGTACTTCAGCCAGTTCCGGCCAATTGAACTGCATGTTCTGGCGTGTGCTCAGATGTCCGTAACCGCGGTCGTAGTGCCGCGCTATATGCGCCAGCATGCGCAGCTGGCCGCTGTTGAGGGTGCCGTAGGGTACCGCCACCCGCAGCATGGGGGCCAGGCGCTGTACGTACAGGCCGTTGCGCAGCCGCAGCTGCAGAAATTCATCTTCGGACAACTGACCAGCCAGGTAGCGTTCCGTCTGGGCCCGGTAGTGGGCGACCCGCTCGCGGACAAACTGGTGATCGAACTCGTCATATCGGTACATGGCGTTCGCAAATACCTTAGTTTTCAATCAATTAAACAGGCGCGGCACATTACCAGGCTGCAAGCGCAGCGACAACGCAAAAGCCGAAATAAGCTTAGCGCCAGGACTTGTAATAAATATCCGGCGGCAGCTCCCGGGCCGGGCACTTTTGCCCTCAGTACACTATAATACCGCGCGAAATTTTGGCCCACAGGACGTCAACGTGACCGATCAAACTGACAACAACACCCAGAACCCTGCCGGCGACGAGGCGGACAATGATGCGCGTGCCGACCGCAAAGCCATTCTGGTGATGTTTGTCACCGCGGTGCTGATGGCCGTGCACTTCGTTTCCGGGTTTACCTTCGACTTCTAGGCGGCTTATTCCAATACCGGCCGCAGCAACGCCCGGGCCTCGTCCAGGGCCAGACCCTTGCGTTCAGCATAGCTGGCCAACTGGTCGCTGTTAATTTTGCCGATGCCGAAATAGCGGCTTTCCGGATGGGAAAAGTACCAGCCGCTGACCGCGGCGCCCGGGGACATGGCATAACTGTCAGTCAGCTCTATACCGGTGCGCGCAGTGGCGTCCAGCAGGCGGAACAGGGTGGCCTTTTCACTGTGCTCGGGGCACGCCGGATAGCCGGGCGCCGGGCGTATGCCGCGGTAGCGCTCTTTGATCAGCGCGTCGTTGTCCAGGGTTTCGTCACATGCATAACCCCAGGCCTGCCGCCGTACCTGCGCGTGCAGATATTCCGCAAATGCCTCTGCCAGGCGGTCGGCCAGTGCTTTCACCATAATTCCCGCATAGTCGTCGTCGTGGTAATCAGCCAGCACCTGGTCGATGTTGCAACCCGCGGTCACGGCAAATCCGCCGATGTAATCTGCGGTACCTTGCGGCGCGATAAAATCAGCCAGGCAGTAGTTGGGTGCGCTGTCGTCCGGCTTGGGTGACTGTTGGCGCAGGTGATGCAGGGTGGCAACGGGCTGGCTGCGCGTCTCGTCCGCGTACACCTGCAGATCATCGCTGCCGACCCGGTTGCAGGGCCACAGCCCGTACACGCCGCGGGCGCTCAGGCGGCCGTCCTGGATCAGATGGTTGAGCATGTTGCGGGCGTCTTCG
>JANQOA010000357.1 GCA_028279305.1 Pseudomonadales bacterium | reverse complement strand
TCGAGACCATCCGCTAAGTTGACGGCGTTGCTGGTTCCCACGCCAACGAAGAGTGCAACAGGCAGCAGCAGCCAACCAAGGTGCAAGCTGATTCATTTGCCGCGGCGCTGCAGATGGCCGGCAGGCAGCCGCCGGCCGGCGCTGCAGCAGCCCCTGAAACAACCCCAGAAACAGCCCCTGAACCTGCCGCTGATCCGGCCGCCGCGATGGCGCCGGCAGCAGGGGGCACAGCGCCGGATACTGAAAAGAGATTGGCGCAGCGTGCCGCCGCGTTCAGCGATCCGGCGGAATTTGTGCGCACCATTAAACCGCTGGTGGAACAGGCCCTGCGCCATCTGCCGGTGGCGGGCATGGCGGTGCTGGGCCAGGCGGCACTGGAAACCGGATGGGGGCAGCATGTCATTACGGACGCTGCCGGTAACCTGTCGCACAACCTGTTCGGCATCAAAGCGCAGGCGGACGAAAGCAATGCGGTCAGCGTCAGTTCACGGGAATTCGAACACGGCCGCTGGCTGGAACGCAAAGATCATTTCCGCACCTATGAAGGCTGGCAGGACAGCGTGAACGACTATGTTGACACCATCACCCGCTCTCCCCGGTACCGGCAAGCGGTGGCGGCCGGCGCTGATGTAGACGGCTACCTGCAGGCGCTGCAACAAGCCGGCTATGCAACGGACCCGCATTACGCTGAAAAGATTTCAGCGGTGGTGCGCAGCATTTCCAACATGGGATTTTAAATGGCGGATCTGTTTAACATCGGCGTCAGCGGTCTGCGCGCTCAGCAGTCAGCGCTGAATGTGGTGGGCCAGAATATTACCAACGCGGGCACGGAAGGGTATACGCGGCAGCGGGTCCAGTTGATCTCCCAGGTGCCCAGCAGCAGCGGCGGCATGATCCAGGCAGCCGGCGTGCAGGTGGCCGGGGTGGAACAGGTTGCTGATGCGTATATCGATCAGCAGATTCGCACGGATTCCGCGCTGCATGCGGAACTGTCCGCCTTCAGTGAGCGCATTGCGCAGCTGGAAGGTACGCTGTTCGACAGCGAGTTCGGCATTGACGCGGGCATTCAGGAATTTTTTGATGCCATGCAGAACGCCGCCAATGAACCCTCCGACCTGGCGATGCGGGAGTTTGTGCTCAGCAGCGCGGAAGCGCTGGTCAACCGTTTCCACAGCGTCACCGACCGCTCCTGGCTGCAGGCCCGTGATATCAGCGGCGCGCTGGAATCGGCCAGCGTGCGGGTTAACGAACTGTCATCCCTGCTGGTGCAGGTCAACGAACGTATTGCCGGGCTGCAAAGCGCCAACGATTCCGCGGCCCTGAATCTGATGATTGACCGCCGCGACCTGTACCTGAAAGAACTGTCTTCGCTGGTGTCCATAGAAACGTCCGAACAGGCCAGCGGGCACGTTAACGTTTTTGTCGGCAAAGGGCAGCCGCTGGTGCTGGGGGTGGAATCCGCCAGCATGGAAATTACCGGAGACGGTGATATCGCGCTGAAACCGGTGGGCAGCCAATACAGCCAGATTGTCACCGATTCCATCACCGGCGGCGAAATCGGCGGGATTCTCAAGTACCGGGAAGAGGTGTTGTGGCCCACCCAGAATGAATTAGGGCGGCTGGCAGCCGCCCTGTCGGTGGCTGTTAACGAACAGCATAAACAGGGCGTTGATCTGGACGGCCAGTTCGGCGCGGACTTTTTCCGCGACATCAATGATCCGGAACTGGTGGATCAACGGGTAGACTACCTCAGCGGGCGGTCCGGCAGCACCAACAGTACCAACGTGGGCACGGTGAACGTGTACATTGAAGATCCGTTTGCCGGCGTGGCCACGGATTATGAGGTGCGTTTTTCCGAAAGCGACCCTGGCGCCTACACCATTACCCGCCGCCACGACGGCAAAATCGTGCAGCAGGGTTCGTCTCTGATCACGCCCCAGGAAATCAGCTTTGACGGTTTGCGGGTGGAGTTTGCCAACGGCGAGTTTAACCCCGGGGATGCGCTGCTGATCCGTCCCTACGCGGATCTGGGCAGTCAGTTTGATGTCTCGTTGCAGGATCCGGCCCAACTGGCACTGGGCTCGCCGGTTCAGGTATCCGCTGATCCAACCAATCAGGGTAGTGCGGAGATTCTGGTCAACGGCGTGACCGACGCGGATCATCCGCTGTTTGCGGATGCCGGTGCCTTGATGCCGCCGCTGTTGTTCCGCTTTGTTTCCGCCACCGAGTATCAGGTTCTGGACAACTCCAACCCGGCTGCGCCGGTACCCTTGCAACCCGATCTGGGTTTACAGAACTACGCCGCCGGCGGGCAGAATCATCTGCTGCCCATTGCCCCGGGCACCAGTCTCGTGAATACCTCGGGGCCCGCCGTGAACAGTATCCCGGCCGCGGCCAATCTTGTCACCAACCTGGATCCCGGCAGCAACGGTTACCCGGCCGGCCTGATCACGCTGGACTATGCGGGCTCGGAATTTGCCGGCACCTTTAACGGCGATACCCGCAGCGCCACGTTAAACGCCGGTGCCAGCGCGCGTCAGATCGCAGAGCAATTGAATACGATGCCCGGCGTACAGGCGTCAGCTACCACCCGTCTGACACTGCAGAATCTGGTCAACTTTAACAGCGGCACGCCGGTGGAACTGGCGATTAACGGCCAACTGCTGACCGGCTTTGCGGACATGGCTGAACTGGCTGACGCCATTGCCGCGGATCCGGTCCTGCAACAGGCGGGCATAAGCGCCCGTTCCGACGGTCAAACCCTGATGCTGGAAGCCCGTTACGGGGACGATCTGACGCTGCATTTTCAGGGTGACCCCAACGAATCCGTAACCGTGACCAACGCCCGCGGCGAACAGTTGACCCTGGGCGGCAACGTGGCCGGCAGCTACCGTACCGTTACCGTGGGCGGTGAGGTGGCCACGGTGCTGGCGCCGGACATACACATGACCACTCAATACCAAGGGGTATTTGCCGCGGATCCGGAGCACGCCCGCGCGGATATGGGTTTTGACCTGCTGCTCAGCGGCAATGTTGCGGCCGGTGATGAATTTGCCGTGAGTTTTAATGAAGGCGCCATTGCGGATAACCGTAACGCGCTGGCCCTGGCGTCGCTGACGGAACAGAATCTGGTGGGAGATCCGCAACGGTCCTTTTCCGGGGTATTTGCCGCCCTGGTGCAGGAGATTGGCGTGCAGTCCGCCCAGGGCAGCACCAGCCGGGACGCGGCAGCGGTGCTGCTGTCCCAGTCGGAAGCTTTCCGCGAGTCGGTGTCCGGCGTCAACCTGGACGAAGAAGCCGCGAATCTGATCCGCTACGAGCAGGCTTATAACGCTTCCGCTCAAGTTATATCGGTAGCGCGCGATATCTTTAATGTATTGCTGAATTCCGTCAGCTGAGCCGTTTTTGGGACCTGAGCATGCGCATATCGTCTTTCCAGATCCACCAGCAGGCCACTGAGCAGCTGCAGCAACTGGGTGCCCAGGCCGCCGCCACCCAACAGCAGATTGCCCAGGGCAAACGCCTGACTAATCCCGGTGACGATCCGGTGGGCGCGGCGCGGGTGGTGGGGTTAAACCAGGAGTTGAGTGCGCGGCAACAGTTTTTGCGTAACGCGGAGACCGCTGACGTGGCCTTGGCGCTGGAAGACTCGGTGCTGCAGCAGATGACGGAGGTGATCCAGCGGGTCCAGGAGTTGACCATCCAGGCCGGTTCCGGGGTGCAAACGTCTGAAGACCGTGCCTTCATTGCCGCCGAAATTGAAGCCCGCTTTGAGGAATTGATGGCGCTGGCCAATTCGGTAAACGCCAGCGGCCAGTATCTGTTCAGCGGTTACCAAGGCAAAACCGCGCCGTTTGAATTGCAGTCCGGCACCGTCACTTATCAGGGTGACAACGGCCAGCGGCAGGTGCAGATCGACCGCGGCCAGTTCATTGCCATGAACGATTCCGGTGAAGAAGTGTTCATGAATGTGCCGTCGCCGGTGGTGCAGGCGCGGGCGTCGGAGTCGAACAGCGAAGTAGGGCGCGTGAATCAGGTTCGTGTTG
>JANQOA010000347.1 GCA_028279305.1 Pseudomonadales bacterium | reverse complement strand
CCCAAGCTATGGAACTGGTTTTGCAGGGTGCGGCGGTGCCGCGGCACCGCCCCACCCTGCAAAACCAGTTCCATAGCTTGGGCAATGTCCCGGGCAATGCGTTCCTGCAGATCAAATATATCTCCACGGCGGCCGTCAAAACTCTGCGACCAGCGATGATAACCGTCCTCAGCACGGATCAGTTGGGTGGTGATCCGCACCCGGTCAGCCTGGGTGCGGACGCTGCCCTCCAGAACATACTCGACGCCCAGGGCTTCTCCCGCTTCACGCAGATCAACCTGTTTACCTTTGTAGACAAAAGCGGACGTACGGCCCGCCACCCGCAGACCGGGTATGCGCATCAGGGCGTGCAGAATTTCTTCCGCCAGACCATCAGCAAAATAGGTCTGATCCTGGGTGTCACTCATATCCGAGAACGGTAAAACCGCAATGGAAGGTCCGGTATATTGCGCGGCCGCGGATCCGGCGGCTGCGGAAAGCGGCGCGGACCGGGCGGCAACCGTATGTGCCTCATCGGCTGCATCAACTACCCGGGCCGGCTTTTGTGCCGCCAGCCATAACCATACTGACAGGCAGCCGAGAGCCACCGCCGCGGCAGTCAGCACCGTGGGTCGCCGGCTGCGTGCACCTTTATCCGCTGCACCGCCATCCGCCGCCCCGCCGGCGGCCGCAGCGCCGGCGGCCGGGGACGGCACAACCGGTGCGTCCAACGGCGTCACCGCTGCAACCAGGCGGTACCCGCGCCTTGGAATGGTTTCGATATAGCTCTGTTTGCCCCGCTCATCGCCCAGGGCTTTGCGCAACAACGAGACCGCCCGCGACAGACTTTCGTCGCCGCCGGATTCACCCGCCCAGACCCGTTCGATCAGCTGGGCCCGGGTCAGCACCTGCGGCGCAACGTCAGCCAGACTTTGCAACACCGCCATGACCTTGGCTTCCATGACCTGCTCACCGTCAGGACTCTGAATGCGCAGCGCCGCAAAATCCGCCTGGGCTTCGCCTATCTGTAGTTGCAAGTGCCGGTAATCCTCTGCTTATGGGCGGAGTTTAGCCGACCGCTGCTGGCGCCGCATATTCGTATAAAAATCAGCGGCTTAAGAACTTCATCAGAAATACATCAGCAGCGCCTCCGGCAACCCGCAGCACCTTCGCTGATGCTTGGACCGCATGGCTAACGGGAGGAAAGGCATGTTGCAACAATGGTTTGGAATACCCGGGCAGCTGCCGGCCGCCCTCGCTCACTGGGCGCTGTTGATACTCGCGGCCGCGCCGCTGGCGGGTTACGCGGATACCGACCCGGCCCGGCTCATGCGGGCGGACAAGCTGCTCACATTTACTCAAGCCCACGACGGCTGGATCGCCACCGGCATCAACGTCAAGCCCGGCGAAGATATCACCCTGTTCGGCGACGGCAACATCAATATGGGTTTACCCGCGCCGCTGTCGCCTAATGCTTACCTGTGGTACCGGGTTGGCGCTGACGGCCGCGCGCAAAACCCGGCCACCGACACTTTTACCTTCCGCGCCAAGCAATCCGGTGAGCTGTACATTGGACTGCGCCCAATCGGACTGTACTGGCACGACCAGCGCGGCACATTTCCCGCTGACTACGCCGGTGTGCCCGACTATCCATTGCAGGCGAGTGTACGCGTGGTGGTGTGGCGCAGCCAGGCGGAGCAGGCATTGGCGGACCTGGCGACGCGGGATGACAATGCGGCATACCACCGGGCGCTGCATCACCTGACCACTGCCCCGCAGCTGCCGGATGGTTTCAGTTATTTGTGGAACCTGGGCCGCGGCGAAGTGTTTGCCGCTTTTGCAGAGGCGGGCCGCAGCGGCATCCGCACACTGCCCCGCAAAGCCGCGGGGATTGTGAAGAAGCCGCTGGACATTCCCCTGACGGAGGACACCCGCATCAGCTTTGACTGGCTGTATCACAATCTGCCCGCCCAGGGACCCGAAGACGAAGCCCAGTTCCATGACTATATGAGTATTGCCCTGGAATTCGACAACGGTCAGGACATAACCTGGCTGTGGAGCAAACACCTGGCAGCCGGTCATACCTTCACCTGTCCGTTGCCCTGGTGGGACCAGAGAGAGACCCACATAGTGCTGCAGCAGGGTGAGGAACAGCTGGGTAGCTGGCACTCTCACTCCCGGCCGGTGGCAGCCGACTACCGCAGAGCCGTAGGCGGCGGACTGCCGACACGGATTGTCGGCGTATGGTTCATCAACGCCGGGTTGTTTGGCGGCCCCGGTGGAGAGGCTGTGTTCACCAACGCCGTCATCACCGGCGACGGCCATCAGCACCACGTCTTCAGCCCGCCTGCGGTGGCAACCACGGGCGGCCGGCATTGACGTAGTCTATGAGGTAGATAACAGGAGTTCAGCCGCCGCCGGTTGCCATGACGGCTGCGCACTCAACCTGGTATAAAGGCTGCGTCTCTTCGACGCGAGCCTGAAATGAGCGCACCCCTGCACAACATCACGGTGATTGAACTGGGTACGATGATTGCCGTTCCCGCCGCCAGCCAACTGCTGGCTTCTTACGGCGCAGACGTCATCAAAGTGGAACCTGTCAGCGCCGGTGACGCGCTGGCTTTTTTCGGCAGCCGCAAAAACGGCCTCAGCGGCTGGTACCTGAATGCCAACGCCGGTAAAAAATCCATCGCGGTGGATCTGAAAACAAGCGCCGGCCAGACTATCTTAAAACAACTGGCGGCGGACGCCGACGTGTTGATTGAGGGGTTCCGCAGCGGTGTCATGGACCGTCTGGGGCTGGGATACGATGATCTGCAGGCACTCAACCCGCGCCTGATCTACTGCTCCTCCACCGGCTTCGGCAACAACGGCCCGTATGCCGACCGGCCGGCTTACGATCCGCTCATTCAGGCCCTGTCCGGCTGGGCGGGTATTCAGGAAGTTGACGGCGAGCCTACCTTGGTGCGGGCCATGACGGCGGACAAGGTTGGTGCCGCTAACAACGCCCAGGCGATACTGGCTGCCCTGGTACAGCGCGCCGGCAGCGGCCGCGGCTGCCACATCCAGACCAACATGCTCGACGCCAACATATCTTTTGTGTGGCCGGACGTCATGATGGACTGCACCCTGATGGACCCCGACGACGTTGAGCACCTGCCGAATCTGCTGCGCGCCTACCGGCTCTACCGCGCCACCGACGGCTGGGTAAGCATCGCCGCAGGCACCGACAAACAGTGGCAGAACACCTGCAAAGCCCTGGACCGGGAAGATCTGCTGGCTGATGAAACGCTGGCCACCAGCGCCGGCCGCGCTGCCAAAATTAACGAGTGGTACGACATCATCGACAGCATGACGGCGCAATTCCCCGTTGCTGAAGTGGTACGCCGGTTAGTCGCCGCGGATGTACCGGCTGCGCCTGTACTGGCCCCGGATGAGGTCTATGACGACCCTCAGGTGCGGGCTGCCGGCTACGTGCAGGAGGCTGAGCACCCGGTGGCCGGACGTTACCGGCAACCGCGCCGCCGGGCGGCGCAATTTGATCCCGCTGCCCCGCCCCTGCAACCGGCGCCGCAATGGGGCGAGCACACCCGGCAGATCCTGCTCAAGCTGGGTTATGACAACGCACGGATCGACAAACTGGCAGCGGACCAGGCGGTTTTCTCTCCAATATAAAAAGCAACACAAAAAGCAACAACAGAGCAACATGAAAATCGGCATCACCCTGTTCACCACCGACCGCGCCACGCCGCCCGCGGAACTGGCCCGGGAGGTTGAAAGCCTCGGCTTCGATTCTTTATTCCTGCCGGAACATTCTCATATTCCCACCTCCCGCCGCACCCCCTGGCCCGGCTCCCGGCCCGGTAAAAACGATCCGCTGCCCGACTACTACGAACATCTGCACGATCAGATTGTGGCCCTGTCCATGGCCGGCGCGGTTACCGAGCGGATTATCCTCGGCACGTCGGTCACGCTGATCCCCCAGCACGATCCGGTGTGGCTGGCCAAACAGATCGCCACCCTGGACCACCTGACCGGCGGCCGGGTTATCCTCGGAGCCGGTTTCGGGTGGAACCGGGAACAGGGAGAAACCCATGGCGTGACGTTTGCGCAAAGGCGCCAGCGGACCGAAGAATGTATCGCCGTCATGCGCACCTTGTGGCGGGACGATATAGCTGAATTTTCCGGCCAACAACTCACCCTGGCACCCAGCCGGGCCTTTCCCAAGCCCCATCAGCCCGGCGGCCCGCCGGTGTTTATCGGCGGCATGGGGCCCCGCACCTACCGGGCCATCGCCCGCTATGCGGACGGGTGGATGCCCATCACCGGCCGCGGCACCCTGGACGGCCGCATCGAGGCCGTGCGGGAAGCCTTCAGCGCAGCCGGCCGGGATCCCCGCAGCCTGCGGGTTATTGTCAGCGGCGCCTCGGAAGATCCGGCCAAGCTGGCGCAGTTGCACCGGGAGGGGGTCGAACAGGCCTGCCTGACCATCTGGAGCGAAGATCCGCTGGAAATCAGCGCGGAACTTAAGCGTCTGGCCGAGGTTGCCCACCAGGCACGGCAGCTTTTCTGAACAGCACGCTGAAATTGTCCGCAAAAAACCGTTGCTGAGCGTCAGCATCCAACGATGCTGTTGAGCGGACAAACCGCCCCACCGGATCACGTCCGCCCTCGGCATGGGGATAGTCGCTGGAAAACAGGTACAGATCAGCGCTGCTTTCCGCAACCAGTTGCGCCACGTCTTCGAACGGGTAAGGGGTAAAGCGCACCTGCGCGCCAATCTGCTCCGAAGGTTTGCGCTCCATGGCGGTCAACTGGGGTTCGGATTTACCCCAGATTGCCACCGCATGATCCAGGCGCCGCAGCATATCCGGCACCCAGCCCGCGCCCAACTCGATCACCCCGCCGCGCAATTGGGGGAACTGTTCAAACACGCCGTCCAACACCATCACGGAGACAAACCGTTGCACGGCAAAGTGAATGGCGGTCAGATCCTTGCTGCCGATCACTTCCGCGCCGCCCCGCGCGCTGACCGTATGCGGGCGTCCGTCATTCATCCACGCCTGGGCAATCGGTATCTCCGCGCTGCCCACATGCAATATGAACGGCAGCCCGCTGTCTGCCAGCAGTTGCCATACCGGTTCGTGCGCCACATGGCCGGGCGAACGGCCGCCCGGGGCGTCAGCCGGAATCCAGACCGCGGCCAGGCCCAGATCAATGGCAACCCGGATTTCCCTGAGCGCCTGGTCGACATCCTGCAACGGCACCATGGCAACACCCAGCAACCGCGGGTCCGCCTCGCAGAAGGCTGCCATGGCGCGGTTGTGCGCAGCCGCGGTAGCGTAGGCAACCG
>JANQOA010000329.1 GCA_028279305.1 Pseudomonadales bacterium | reverse complement strand
GGCTTTCGGCGGCGATGTGGAACGCCAGCCCAGCCAGGCCACTTTTGAAAACCGGCTGGCTTGCGACAGCTTGATGCACCGGTATCAGCAACTTGTCGTGGAAGATGAAAGCCGCACCATCGGCCGCGCGGCTTTGCCGGAGAGCTGGGCCCGGCGCATGCAAAGCGCACCGCTGGTGGTGCTGGAAGCTGACCTGGAGAGCCGGGTGGAGCATATATACAACGAGTATGTTGTGCAGCCGCTGGCGGCGCAGGTGGACAACACCCATCTCTACCATCATTACAGTACCGCGCTGCAGCGCATTTCCCGCCGCCTGGGCGGCGTGCGCTACAAACGCATCAACAGCCTGCTGGCTGAAGCTTTCAGCAGCAACTCCGGCGCCACTCCGCCGCAGGCGCACCGCGGCTGGATCAGCGCGCTGTTAACCGAGTACTACGACCCCATGTATCACTACCAGCTTGATAAAAAGCAGCCGAGAATCTGTTTCAGCGGCAGCCGTGAGGCGGTACAAGCTTATCTCAACGCCCGCTGTGAGCCGTTGCCGGACTAGTGGCTGTGATCGTGCCCGTGCGGCCGCTGTGCAAAAGTCTGCGCCAGTTGGTCGGTTTCCAGAGCGGAAACCACTCCGCGTGCCTCTAACACGTCAGCCAACGCGTTCTGAAAGTGTTCATAGTAGCGGTACTCTGCGGCCGGATCTGAATCCTCAGTTTCAGCGCCGGCTTGCCCGGCCGCTGCCGGATCTGCAGTTGTGACCGCACCGGCGCCGGCGCCGGGATGCGCCTGCTGCCACGCGTTGATGACGCGGATCAGCGCCTGCTGAAATTCCGCCCACTGAAATACACCGGCTTCATGCAGGGCTATGGCCATGCCGAACACCCGGCCCTGCCAGGGCTCGCTGAACAGCACCTCGCCGTTGGCCATGGGCGGTTGTAATTCAGCCGGCAATTCCGGCGCGTCAGTCATCGCCGGCCACCGTGACGCCAATCATGCTGTCCCGGGTTACCCTTTGCGCCAGTTCCCCTTCACTCAGCGCCTGCCATTCAGGGGGCTGCTGCGGCAGCACCATGTAGCGCACCTCAGCGGAGGAATCCCAGACTTTGACGTTCTGCCGGTCCGGCAGGCGGGTGCCGAATTCCGCCAGCACCGCGCGCGGTTCGCGCACGATGCGCGAGCGGTAAGCGGGATCTTTGTACCATTTGGGCGGCAATCCCAGCACCGCCCACGGGTAACAGGAGCACAGGGTGCAGACCACCACGTTGTGCACCTGGTCGGTGTTTTCCACCACCACAAGTTTATCGATCTGCCCGCCTTCAAATGCAAATTCTTCGATGGCCGCGCTGCCGTCCTGCAGCAGCCTGGCCTTGAACCCGGGGTCCGTCCAGGCTCTGGCTACCACCCGGGCGCCGTTCATCGGCCCAACCCGCTCGTTGTAGCGCACGATGACATCATCCACCATCTGCTCGTTCAACAGACCTTTTTCAATCAACAGGCTTTCCAGCGCTTCCGCCCGCAAAGCCGCATCCGCCTTAGTCATGCAAAAGCTCCAGATAGGGTTCAAACAAATCCACACACACCGTCACGCCGGCCTCGCCTTCAGTACCCCACAACGTCAGCGCGTCAAATTCCACCGTGTACAGATGCTGCGGCTGTTCACCCAGACCGTGGGCATTGGTGTCCGGGTAGACCCACTTGTCATGCACTGCGCTGACCACACCCTCAACGCCGCGCGCATAAGCCGGCAGGCGCGTATGCCCCGGTACAGCGTTGGGGCGGGTACCAACCCGGTCACCGACACTGAACTGCGGGGTGCTGTCATCCGGACGGTGCGCGGTGGGGTGGCGCGTTTCCTGCGGAAATGTTTCGCGGCGCCCGGGCCGGGCGGCAATGCGCGTGTCCGCATCAGCCCCCAGCGTCAGCGACCGGTCGGTGACCTGCTGCTGAGTCAATACGCCGGCTTCCACCAGAATCGTTTCAACCGCGCCCAGCCAACGGCCGTAGTAGCCGTCGTCCAGGTAGTTTACCGGGTCGATGCGTTCGATGGCGTGCCTGAAATAGTCGACATTGGGTGTGGTGCCGGAGCGGAACAGTTCGTTGACCAGGGCAAACACCATGGCGTGCCAGCGCTGTTCAAAAACCGCCTCCCGGGCTGGTGGTTGCACCAGGCCGTAACCGTGTTTGCCGCCCAGGTCGTGGATACCGTCCACACATCCCCCTTCAGTTCAGCCGTTATGCCGCAATTCAGCCGACATTAACATCCAGCAGGGTGGGCACACCATCACCGCCCGCGCCGAAGTCCATGACAAAACTGTGCGCGCCGCTGCGGACCGGATGTTCCAGCCCATCCGGCAACACCACCACCGCCTCACTGCTGGGTGGAATCAGCACATCCAGTTCAAAACGATCGTCGCGGATCTGCCACTTAACTTCAAACACCCCCTGCAGCGTACTCAGGGTAGCCTCGACAAAACGGATGGGGGAGCCGGCCAGAAACTGTTTGCCCAGCGGCGGCATGGGCTGAATGCGCACCCGCCGGTAGCCGTTGTTGTCCACTGAATAATCGTCGTCCACCGCAATGCCGACCATGCTCTCAACCAGCCACTCCAACAGGCCGATCTCCGCAATATCAAATACCCCGGGCTGGCGCGCCACCAGGGTGCCGCCGGCATTGATGTTGCCGAACCAGCTCGGCTGGGAGGTTTGTAACAATACCATGTAGGCCAGATCCAGCCGGCCGGCCCTGGACAGGGTGGGCAACAGCGCGCGCAGCGCCAGCGGCGCCACATTC
>JANQOA010000328.1 GCA_028279305.1 Pseudomonadales bacterium | reverse complement strand
AGCACCGGCCGCGGGTCGACCAGCCCGTACAGCGAGGCGGCCGCGCAACCCGCAAGTAAGCCGCACAGCGGCGACCATAGCTGCATGCGCTGATTGCCGAACACGGACAGCAACACTATAACCGTAAGGGTCACGATGGCGCTGGCCGGGCCGCCCTGCGGATTGGCTGCAGGCGTACCGGCGGTATCCGCTAACAGGGCTAAAACGTGCGGCATGACGGTTACCGCTATGAGCATGATTGCGGTGCCGCCCACCACCGGGGTGATGATTTTGCGCAGCAGGCTGAGATTAGCGGCAAGGGGAAATTGCAGCAGTGCTGAAGCGATGATCAGCGTCATCAGCAACGCTAGGCCGCCGCTGTCAATTGCGGTGATGGAAACGGAGATAAAGGCGCCGGACGTGCCCATGAACAACACATAGCCGGCACCGATGCGGCCGACCCGCCTGGCCTGGACGATTGTAATCAGCCCGCTCACCAGCATGGCGGTAAAAATCATCCACGAGCCGAATGACTCAGGGCTGCCGGTGGCGCGCAGGACTATAACCGGGGTGAGGACAATGCCGGCCAGGATCAGGGCAACGGTCTGTCCTCCCAGGGCTGCTGCGAGTCTGTGCGGGGGCTTGTCATCGGCTTCAAATTGCACGGCGGCGGAGCCGCCGGCGGCGCTGACTTCGGTTTGTGTCATGAGGGGTTCGGCTGAAATTGGAAAACTATTCAGTCTAACAAAGGTGTCAGCCTAAACATATGCAAACCGTTAACAAAAGCGGTTTGCATAAGTGTTGATGTACTAATTTACGCCGAATTGGAACTTGCCAGGTCAGCGCCGTTTCAAATAGCTGTTCGTACTCCGCGGCGGTGCTGGGGCGGGGGTTGGTAAAGGTGCAGACGTCTTATACCGTACAGGAGGGACGTTTGTGATATGTTATAACATCACTAATTTGGATTGTGGTCTGCCGCTTCGTGACGGGTACACAAGAAACGCGTATACCGGTTGCCGTGTTAACCGGATTTCTGGGCAGCGGCAAAACCACGCTGCTGGGGCATCTGGGCAGGGCGGGAGAACTGGGCCGCACGCTGGTACTGGTCAACGAGTTTGGTGAGGTTGGGCTGGACCACCACCTGTTGACACCGATTGCGGAAGACACGCTGGTGGCGATCAACAGCGGCTGTATCTGTTGCACCATCCGGGCTGATCTGGCTCAGACCCTGGCCGCCGCCCCCAGCCGTTATGCCCGGGGCGGTGAATGCTGGTTCGACCGGGTGGTGATCGAAACGACAGGTATTGCGGATCCCGCACCTGTCCTGCAGACCATTCTCGGCGATGCGGCGGTAAGCCGCCGTTATGTGCTGGCAGGCGTGGCCACCACAGTGGATGCAGTCAACGGTCTGGAAGCCATCACTTCACATCCTGAAGCACTCAAACAGGTTGCGGTTGCGGACCGCATCATTCTCACCAAAACGGATCTGGCCGCGCGCGCAAAGATAGATGAGCTGCTCAGCCGCATCCGCGAAACGGCACCCTCCGCTCCCGTCTCACCGGTGGTCAACGGCGCCGCGAAAATGGAATATCTGTTTTCCGGCGGCAGCTACACGCTGCAAGGCAAATCAGCGGATGTGGAAGCCTGGCTGCTGGCGGAACGGCAAAGTGCTGAAGAAGCCGGCCATCATCATCACGACCGCAACCGTCACGGCCGCATCCAGGCCAGTTGCCTGGTGTTCGAAGATCCAGTTGATCCTGCGGTATTCGAAGCTTGCCTGCAATCGCTGCTATTGTTCCGTGGTGCTGATCTACTGCGGGTGAAAGGCATCATTAACGTGGCGGGCATGGATAAGCCGATGGTGGTACACGGGGTGCAGCACGTGTTTCACCCGCCGGAAATCCTGCCGCGGTGGCCCGGCAGCGACCACAGAACCCGCATCGTGCTGATTGCGCGGGATCTGGATCACGCACAGCTGCGCGAGTGTTTTGCGGGGATGGGGCTGGAGGTAAGCTCCAGCCCGGTATGATCAGATTCTAACGGTAACACCTCCTTCGATGGTTCTGCCGGGCTGCGGCGCCAGGTCTTTAATGAACGATGTGTGGTAACGCTGCTCGTCGTCTGTGAGGTTTTCGCCGCGGACAAAAAACTCGATTTCAGCGCTACCCACATCAGCCCGGTAGCCGAGATAGGCGCGCAGATTGTTGAAGCCGCTGGTGGGCAGTTCACCGGCAGCAACGTCGCTCTGAGCATCTACGCTGGTATAGGCAAGTTCCGCTGTGAAGTTGTTCCACTCCAGCACGCTGCCCAGGCGCCAGCGGCGCGGCGGGATGCGCGGCAGATCGTTATCCGCTGTGCCGGACAGGCGTGCGCTGACGGTATCCATGCCGGCGTTTAAAGTCAGGCTGCCGCGGTTCCAACTGACCGCACGCCAGTTCAAATCCACTTCCAGCCCTTCAAAAACCGCGTCTTCCTGTTGCCACAACAGCACCGGCAGTTCGTCCAGCTCGGTGCCGGTGGGGGATTCAAAGATGTAGTCTGAGAAATCCGTGCGGTAGGCGCTGACGGTGAAGCCCAGGTTGTTGGTTTGGTATTGCAGCGTGGCGGCAATATTTGCCGCGGTTTCCTTGTCCAGACCCGGGTCGCCGATTTCGTAGCTGCCCGTGGCCAGGTGTGGTCCGTCCGAGTACAGTTCTTCAGCAACGGGCGCGCGGCTGGAACGGTCGAGTTGGGCGGTTACAGTCCAGTTGTCGCCGATAGGGCGGATTAAACCGAAGGAGACCGCCTGCAGATCGAAATTGCGCGAGCGGTTGGCCGTGGGGTCGTGTGAAACCCGTTCCAGGCGTATGCCCGCTTCCAGGTTGAAAGCACCCACGGAGCCTTCGCCGAGGTAGAATACGCCGAAGCTGTCCGTGTCCACCGGCAGCACAAATGCCTCTTCACCGCTGGCTGCAAACTCGCGTTCTGAATACTGCAGCCCGAAGCTGCCGCGGATGCCGAACATTTCTTCGTGCACAAATTCCAGGCGGCCCTCGAAGGCTTCGGTGGTGAACGTGGTGCCCACTTCACCGCTGCCTTCAACCTCGGTGTGTTCGTAGTCATTTGCGCCGATGCGCAGATTGAGGCTGTTTATACCGGCAAACGGCGCATTGATGCCGGCTTCAAAATCCACCTTTGTCTGTTCCAGATCCAGAGTCGGATTGGCTTCACCGTGCTCTTCTTCCTCCTCCTCACCCTCGTGTTCTTCTTCCTCCTCATGGCCGTGACCATGCCCGCCGGGGAGACCGTATTCCGCGTCGTAGGAGGACACAGCCAGCCCGACAAATCCATAGTCGCCGACGTGGGAGAAACCAATCGCGCCGCCTTTGGCTTCGAATTGACTGCCCGGAAGTTCGCCGAAGGCTTCTGCTTCTCCTTCTTCTTCCTCTTCGCCGGATTCTTCCTCCTGTGCGCGTAAAGCCCGGGACTCAGCAAAGCCGGGAATGTCGTATTCGTCAGCATCCCGGTAGAACCCATCCACGTGGATGGCAAAATTGCCGGCCCCGGCATCCAGCCTTGCCGCGGAGGACTTGCGCGCGGCGTTGTCCGCCCCCCGCACATCCAGATGAACGGCGGTTTTCTCCGGCAGGCTATGCGGGATGCGGCCCGTGTGTACGTCAACAACCCCGCCGATGGCACCGGTACCGTACAGTAACGTGCTCGGTCCTTTGAGAACCTCAATGCTATCCGCCGTAAACGGCTCGATGGTGGTGAGGTGGTCCGGGCTGGTGACCGACACGTCCAGGCTGTCGATGCGGTCTTCCATGGTTTTGATGCGTGGGCCGCCAAGTCCGCGGATCACCGGCCGGCCGACCGCCTGCCCAAAATTGGCTGAGTGCACGCCTGGCAGGCTGTTGAGGGTTTCGCCAAGGGACGAGGCGACAACACGTTGCAGCCTTTCTGCGCTGAGCACCGACACCGGCTGTGCCAGGCCCTCAGCGGATAGCGGGTGAGCCCGCACTACTATTTCTTCTATGCCCGGTTCGTCAGCTTCATCCGCCAGCACGCTGCCGGCGGACAGTGACGCCAGGACCAGGGCGCATAATGCGCCGGTTCCAGTAAATTTCATGTTGAATATCCAAGTTAAGTGAAACCAGGGCTGCTCGCAGCCCGACTTAGCTGGGGGAACTCAGAATTCCGGCGGTGCCCGGATCAGGCGGGATGGGTATGCGCCGCCGGCCGGGCAGATTGTGCCGGCCTTGGGCGGCGCAAGGGTGCGCACAGTTGCAGCCGGCGCATCCAGGTCTGCACCTGCGGGTGCGGCTGCACCGGGTACGCTGCAGGCGATGCAGGTGTGGTCGTGACACTCATCCGGGGCGTGGGATAACGCTGCCCACTGGAGGTTGAAGAGCAGCAGGCACGCAAGGGTGATTGCCAGGGCCCGGCCCGCGGCGTGTTCACGTATGTTCCTGGGCGCGGGCATTTTCGGTGCTCGATTCAAGTGCAAATACAAATGATACAACATATCATTTGTCGGCGCCCAACGTCACCCGGCTGTGGCTATTAACTCTGCCTGTGCCTGAACCCGCTTGAGGTAAACCTGCATGCTGCCGACCTGGGTCTGCATGGACGAACCGTCAATCAGCGCGGTGATCAGGCGGATACGCAACTTCATTTCATCATCAGCCAACCCGGGTTTCATCTTACGCAGCGGTTCTTCCAGCGCCGCGTAAAAACTCGCGTACACGGACCGGTACAGTTGGCGGTACGCCTTGTTGTGGAGCGACAATGTAGTCAACGTGGAGAACAGCATGCCGCTGCTGCCGCGCCAGCGCACAACCAGCTCCCGGACAATGGCGCGAAAGGTCTCGCCGGCGGTTTCACAAAGCTGCTGTTGAGCCTGGATCGCTTTGATGTCACCGGCTGCCTCCAGCTCTATCAACTGCAGAATCAGCACTTCGCGGGTTTTGAAGTAGTACTGCAGATTACCCAGTTTCATGTCCAGGTCTGCAGCCAATTCCCGCATCACAAACGCCTGGTAACCGTTTTCCACCAGGTGTCTGCGGGCTGCCTGCAGAATACGTTCTCGGGTCGTTGAGCCTTTTGTGGTCAGGACAACTTCTTTTTTTGGCTTCACGTTCTGCGTCTCTTAAATATTATTTAGGTCGTTGACAAAATAGGTTATCGACCTATACTACGCCGCCGGACAGATAACTTAAAGGGTTGTTATGCAAATCATTGCTGCTAAAGAGGGCCTGGAAGAGGCCCATGCTGACGACATTCCGGAGCTGGTCTGGGCCACAGGGCCCGTGTCTTATGATTATCACTTTGCCGACCGCGGCCTGTTCGACGCCATTGTGCTGGGTTCCTGGCGCCGGGACGGTACTTTGTTTGCTGCGGACGCGGCTACTCTGGCGGTTGAAGAGGGTGCGCTGATGGGCATCGAAATCGGCATGCCCGGCAATGAATACAGAGAACGCCAGCACGCCCTGGGCGCGGTGTGGCAGGAACTGGTCGGCAACGGGCAGGTGGATGCGGACGACATTGCCGGCGTGCTTGAGCGCTCGGAGCATGCGAGCTGGTTGAATCCGGTCATACATGCGGACACCTACTACATCCATGCGCTGTCGGTGAAGCCGGGCTTCCGCGGTAAGCGGGTCGGTTATCATTTGATTAACAACGCCATGGACAGGGCCCGGCAGCAGGGGTTTGCCAGGCTGCAACTGGATGTGCTGTCCGATAATCCGGCAGTGGAATTTTACCGCGCCGTTGGCCTTGAACTGCTGGCTGAAACCCGGGCACCCAAACCCTCCGCGTTCGGCGTGCCGGCGGAATACCGGATGGGCATGAAACTGTCATGAGCAACCTGCTGTACCGGTTGATTAATCCCACGGTGAAAGGACTGCTGCGGTCTCCCTGTCATGGGCTGATGAGTAACAACACGTTGCTGCTTGAGTTCACCGGCCGTAAGTCCGGACGTGCGTTGTCCACCCCCATCAGTTATTACATTGACGGCCGGACCGCGCACTGTTTTACCTCCCGGTCTTTTGCCTGGTGGCGTAATCTGACCACCGGGCAGAGGGTGGGCTTAACCATCCGCGGGCGCAGATGGCAGAGCACACCGGTGGTTGAAACCGCTGATCATGAAAAGATGGCCGGGCAACTGCACAACTTTCTGCGTGCTGTGCCCAGAGACGCGGGCCCGGCCGGGGTGTCGCTGGACGGGAACGGTGACCCTGACGCGGAAGATATTCGCCGGGTGGTGCCGGATATGGTCTACCTGCAATTCCCATTGGAGGACTTTCATGGCTAAACGGTTTAACTCACAGCAGGAGATCGACAGCTTTCTGCAGGAGCCGCGCCTGGCCATCCTGATGTACAACGGTTCGCGGCCCGCCCCCACCGGCGTGCCGGTGTGGTTTGACTGGGACGGTAAAACCGTGCGCATGTTCGCCGCCCGCACCAGTTCAAAGGTCGCCCGGCTGCGGGAGGATGCCAACGTTTCGGTTCTGGTGACCAACCGGGTCGGCGAACCTGAAGCCTGGGTGGCGTTCGACGGCAGGGTAGTGGTCTCCGACTATGCCGCTGAGGACTGGCGCGCGCTTATCGACCGGGTTGCGCCCCGGTTCTGGGATTTGTCCGAACCCGGGTACGCCAATGAGATCGAAGGCTGGCGCATGTCGCCGGAGGCGTTTGTGTCCCTGGACTTGGTGCCTGAGACAATACGTTCCGGTGCTTGAGCCGCCCGCGGGCGTCAGATTGAGAGGTCTTTCAGGTTGTAATCCCGGATGATCGCCTCCCAGTTCTCCGGGGTGAAGCGCAGACTGTCTTCGCGTCCGCTCATCGGCTGATATACGAATCGTGGTTCGTCGGTATAAAACTGTGCTCTTGCGTCAATGGCAACACTGATCACCTGGGAGCGTTGGTCGATTCGCTCCTCGTCATAACGCACCTCGCTGGATTCGCTGAGGGCGCCGCAAGCGCCGAGCACGGACTTTCTCCGATGGAAACCAAAGGTTAAGGAGATCCGCTGGTCAGGTGATGTATTTGCAAACGAACAGTGCAGGGCCTGACGGTTTACAATAGTCACGTCACCCGCCCTGGCGTGCAGCGGCACCGCCCGGGGCAGACACTCCGAGCCGTTGTCCGCCACCAGCTGCTTTATGTCCAGCTTGCCCTGTTTATGAGTTCCCGGCACCACCCAGAGGCAGCTGTGGGCTGACGTATCATAAAGCTGTACCTGGAAGTTGAAGCCGTGGATGCCCTGATCCCAGTCCGGCGAGTCCCAATGCGTAACGCCATCCTGATGCCAGGACACAGACCCGCCGGTGCCCGGCTGTTTGACAAAAATGGCGTCGTTGTACGGCACAAAATCATCGCCGTTGATGGAAGCCGCTATGGACAGCAGTTGCGGGTGACCGTACAGCCGCAAGCCGGAATCCATAATCTGGCACATGCCGCTCATCAGGAACACAACCTTGTCAGCAGCGGCTGACGCTGCCTCGGGTTGGGTCATCCTGGTCGGGTGGCGGCCGTTCAACAGCCCGGTGCCGCCCCACGGGTCGGACAGGGGCCGTATCATGGAATATACGGGCCTGGCGAACTCCTGTCCGAATGCCGGGCGGCCGTGCCGGTCTGTGGCGGCGCCGTTGTCGGTGGGGGCGCGGTCCAGCAGCGACTGCATATCCGCTCTAAGCAGTTCAATTTCGTCCTGGTCGACCAGCCCTTCGAATACATAAAACCCGGTGCGCTGGAATGCCTGCAGTATGTCCGCCGTAAGTTTGCCGTCACCGCCGAATTTTGCCGGTCCGCGGTTGCCCAGTTGTGCAGCCCGCTGCATACCCGCATCGACATAGGGCTGCAGGTTCTCGCGGTATTGCGCTGCTGACAAAGTGTGTTGACTATTCATGGCGCTTACTTTTTAGCACAGTTGCCGCTGCGGAGTCGAAAACGGTTGAACCGTTCAGATCGGTGTGCAGCCACAGGCGGTAACGGCTGATGCGTCCGTCGCGCAGGCTGAAAAAGCTGAATACGGTGCCGCGGATGGGCCGCCCGGTAGCGGCAACCCCCAACCACGGACCGTCATGGGTACCGCTGAAAGACCAGTGCGCCATAACCTCATCTGTGGCCGCAACAATCTGATGCACGGAGGTATGCAGCGCGCTGATGTTTTTGCGGAAACCTTTTACGTGGGCGGTTAAACCGTCCCGGCCCGCAGGGCCGCCGAAAGCCTGGTTTGCTTCGTCCACCATATCCGCATGGGCAATCTGCGCAATCAGATCCAGACGCCCGTTGCCGACAACCTCGGTCAGGTAGAGATCCATGAGCCGGGCGGGGGTCAGGTTTGTGTGGTCAGCCATGTTGAACGTGCTGCCGGAGAAAACGCTCTAACGAAGGCTTTACGTTTTCTCGCTGTTCAATGATTTTGATGATTCGTTGGTGAGCAAGGTTTGCGCTCACCGCGATGTGAAAGCCATTGATTCGCAAAAAAACATCAACGGCAAAGAATGCTACACGCTTGTTCCCATCGATGAACGGGTGATTCATCAGTAGCGATTCAAATAGTGCTGCCGCCATCTCGGTAAGATCCTCATAGTATCCGGTTCGTGGTCTGAATAATGCGCTTTCCAGAAGTCCCATGTCCCTAACGCCAGGGGGGCCGCCAAACTCTTCGAGCAGGGTGCTGTGAATTTCCAAAACTTCGTCGAGAGTTAGAAACGCAACGGAGTCTGATAGTGGCTGCGTATCACTTGGCAAGCAGTTCTCCCAGCCGACGGTTAGCATCGATTGATTGAGAGAGCGCTGATCGGACTTCCGGGCGAACACGCCTTCGTTGTACGTATTCGGCAATGGCTTCCGTTAACACACCTGAGATGCTTTGCTGAGATTCACTAGCGAGCGCCTTTAGTTCGTTCCAGGTTTGTTCCTCTACCTGGGAGCTGACCTTAATTGTCGCCATGGGATCCTGAAATGTCATGAATTTTCAAGATGGTAGCATGTTTTGCGGCCGATAGGTTGTTTCCATAATCAGCCGCCGGCGTGCTACCCAAGGCCGCCTTAAGCGAATAAGATCGAGGCGGGGAAAATTCCGGGGAGAATCAAGTGGGCGGATTACGCGAACGGATCAGCGCGGTACCCGGCTATCGCTGGTATGCCGTAGGGGTGCTTACCGCCGTCTATGCGTCTTCCCAGGTCGACCGGCAGATTATGGGCATGCTGCTGGAGCCGATAAAGCTGGAACTCGGCGCCAGTGATACGCAGATGGGTTTTCTGGTGGGCCTGACGTTTGCCATATTTTATGCCACGCTGGCCATGCCCATCGCCATGCTGGCGGACCGCAGTAACCGCCGCAACATCATAGTGATTGCCATCACCTTGTGGAGTGCCATGACGGTGGTGTGCGGTTATGCCGCCACCTTTGTGCAGATGGCACTGGCGCGCATCGGCGTGGCGGTGGGGGAGGCCGGTTCTACGCCGCCGTCTCACTCGATCATTTCGGATCTGTTTGGACCGGAACAGCGCGGCACCGCCATGGGTGTGTTCGCGCTGGGTGTCAATATCGGCCTGTTGCTGGCTTATCTGGTCGGCGGCTGGGTGAGCGAGAACTGGGGCTGGCGGATCACCTTTATTGCGGTTGGCCTTCCGGGCCTTCTGATTGCAGCCATTCTGTACTTCACCGTCAGCGAACCCAGGCGCGGCGCCATTGAACCCGCGGGTGCCGGTGACAGCAAGGCGCCGAAGTTCTCCGCCGTGGCCGGTTACATGTGGCGGGTGCGGTCACTGCGCCATTTAACCATTGGCGCTGCGCTGGCAGGATTTGTCGGCTACGGTTTTGTCTTGTGGATGCCCACCTTTCTGGTGCGTTCCCACGGTCTGTCCCCCACAGAAGTGGGGTTGGTGCTGGCGTTGATGACAGGGGTGGTCGGCGGGCTCGGGACATTTACCGCCGGCAAGATGGCGGATGTGCTGTCCGCCCGGGACATTCGCTGGCGGGCCTGGGTGGTGGCCGCGGGTAAAGCCGGTTATGTGCCGTTTCTGGCGGCGGTATTTCTGGTGGACGAGCTGTGGCTGGCGCTGGTGCTGTATCTGATACCGGCATTTTTCGGCGGCTTTTACCTTGCCCCCACCTTTGCGCTGGTACAAAGCCTGGTGTCGTTGCGCATGCGCGCCCTGGCCTCCAGCATTGTGCTGTTTATCCTCAACATTATCGGCATGGGGTTCGGCCCGCAGCTGGTAGGCATCATGAGTGACCTGTTTGCCGCAGACTACGGCAAAGAGTCCCTGCGTATGTCGCTGCTGGTGCTGTCCTTTCTTAACCTCTGGTGTGCTTATCATTACTTTACCGCGGCGCGGACGTTGCGCCAGGATCTGGCCGGCGAGCCGGGTGACGGCGTCGGCGAGGCGGTCAGAGCCTGATGAGAATTCTGGTCACGGGCATGAGCGGCCTGATCGGCAGCGCGCTGCAATCCCGCCTGCAACAGGATCACAACCTGACGGCGTTCAACCGCAGCGATGTTGCCGGCACCCCCACCGTGCGCGCGGATCTCAGCGATTATGACAGCCTGCGGGACGCGGTGACCGGGCAGGATGTGGTCATCCACCTGGCGGCCAAGGCGGGTGAAGACTTCACCTGGGCAGAATTGCGCGATACCAACGTTGAAGGGACGCGCAATGTGTTTGCAGCGGCGGTAGACGCGGGGGTCGGACGCGTAGTCTTTGCCTCCAGCGGGGCCACGGTGGCGGGCTGGGAATCCCGGGAACCCTATAAAGCCCTGGTTGAGGGCCGCTACGACGATGTGACGGATTGGCCGTTGATCACCGTGGATATGCCGCCGCGGCCGCGGGGGATCTACGGCAGCACAAAAAGTCTGGGGAGAGGCGCTGGCCAGCCACTTTGCTGATACCACATCCACCCGTTTTGTTAACGTGCGGATTGGCTATGTTAATGCGCAAGACCAGGCCAACAGCCCGCGCACGCGTAGTGTGTGGTGCAGCCAGCGCGACGTGGTGCAGGGCCTGACCCTTGCCGCAAGCGCTGAGTTCAGCCAACGTTGCGCGACATTTTTTGCCAATTCCAATAACCGCTACGGCTACCGTGACCTGCAAAAGGGTGAACGGCTATGCGGCTTTGTACCTGAGGATGGTGCATAAACCTCCCACGCTGGCATAGAATCCGGCGCTACTACCTCACAACCTGTAATACATTAAGGATGTCCCGGCATGATCGTACACTCCAGCCCGCTGCCTGATGTTGATATTCCCGATGTCACGATAACCGCCCATGTCATGCGCAAAGCCGGTGAACTGGGTGAAAAACTGGCAATCCGCGACGCCGGCGGCAGCAGTTCATACACCTTCGCGGAGCTGAATGACAAGATCCACCGGCTGGCCGGCGGCCTGGCGGCGCGTGGGATTGAACCGGGGTCGGTGGTTGGGTTGATGGCGCCGAACCTGCCGGAATACGCTGTTGTGTTTCACGGTGTGGCGGTGGCCGGTGCGGCCGTCACCACGGTGAATCCGACCTACGGCCCGCAGGAGGTAAGGCACCAGTTATCCGATGCGGGTGCCGTCATGCTGTTTACAGTCCCTATGTTTGTTGAAGTTGCGCTGGCGGCGGTTGAAGGTACCGGGGTCACGGAGGTAGTGGTGATTGGCGACGCGCCGGCGGGCACAACCCCGATGTCAGCGTTGTACGCTGATCCCATCAGCCAGGTGCCCGTCGACCTGGCTGCCCACACGGTGGTATTGCCTTATTCGTCCGACACCACCGGTTTGCCTAAGGGGGTCATGCTGTCGCACCGCAATCTGGTGGCCAATATAGAACAATGCGTGCACGCTATCCGCTACCGGGAAGGTGAAGTGGCGCTGGCAGCGTTACCGTTTTTCCACATCTACGGCATGCAGGTGTTAATGAACGGGCTGCTCAGCAATGGTGTTGCCGCGGTTACCATGCCGCGGTTTGACATGGCGGAAGCCCTGCAGGCTGTGCAGGATCTGAAAATCACCCGCTTTTTTGCGGTACCGCCGATTATCCTGGGCCTGGCCAATGCACCCATAGTGGATGATTACGAAACCTCGTCGATTCAACAGGTGTTTTCCGGGGCGGCGCCGTTGGGCGCTGAGCTTGCGGCCCAAGCCTCCCAGCGCCTCGGCTGCGAAGTGGTGCAGGGTTACGGCATGACGGAATTGAGCCCGGTCAGCCACTGCACGGTGGAGGGTGACTTTCGTCCGGGCACCAGCGGGGTGACGGTGTCGAACACCGAATGCCGCATAGTGGATGCGGACAGCGGTGAAGATCAGCCGGTGGGGGAACGCGGAGAACTCTGGGTGCGGGGCCCGCAGGTGATGCAGGGTTACCTTAACAACCCCACGGCAACGGCAGAGACCATCGATGCTGACGGTTGGTTGCATACCGGTGATGTTGCCATCATTGACGAGCACGGCCATATGTCCATTGTCGACCGCATGAAGGAGTTGATCAAATACAAGGGTTTTCAGGTGGCGCCGGCTGAGCTGGAAGCGCTGTTGATCACCCATCCGAAAATTGCCGATGTAGCGGTTATCGGCATCCCGGATGACGAGGCAGGGGAAATTCCAAAAGCATTTGTCACCACGCCGCCGGGTGCAACCGTCACCCTGGAGGAGGTGCAGGCGCTGGTTGGCGAACATCTGGTCAGTTACAAACAAATCCGCGAACTGGAACTGCTGGACGCCATTCCCAAAAGCGCATCCGGCAAAATTCTGCGTAAAGATCTGCGCAACCGCTAAGGAGCAACGGCATGAGTGGACCGCTGAGCGGATATAAGGTGCTGGATATGTCCCGCGTGCTGGCCGGCCCGGCCGCCACCGTATTGCTGGCGGATCAGGGGGCCGACGTGATCAAGGTTGAGCCCCTGCGCGGCGATGTCGTGCGCGCCATGGGCGGCGGCGGTGTAACCCCCGGTTTTGTGACCGCCAACCGCGGCAAGCGCTCGATTGCGCTGGACCTGAAATCCGCCGCGGGTATTGCGGTGGTGAAGCGCCTGGCCGCGGACGCTGATGTCTTTGTGCAGAACTTCCGGCCCGGGGCCATAGACGGCATGGGGCTTGGAGAGCCGGTAATCCGTGCCGTTAACCCGCGCATCATTTACGTCTCCATGAGCGGTTTCGGCGACAAGGGGCCGTACGCCGACCAGCGCGTCTACGACCCTGTTATACAGGCGTTGTCCGGGCTGGCGGACCTGCAGGCCACAGACGAGCATGACCGGCCGCGCATGATACGTACGGTGATTCCTGACAAGACCACGGGTATCACCACCGCTCAGGCCATTACCGCGGCATTGCTGGCAAGGGAACGGACCGGGGAAGGACAACACGTGCGGGTTGCCATGCTGGACGTGATGATTGCTTATCTGTGGCAGGAAGGCCTCGGCGGTTTGACCCTGGTGGGTGAAGAACACAAGGTCAAGCGCGGGCAGCGTTCCAAAGATCTGATTTACCAGACTGAAGACGGTTATATAACCGCCGGTGCGGTTTCGGATGCGGAGTGGCGGGGCATGTGCAAAGCCCTGGACCGCCAGGAGTGGCTGACCGATGAGCGCTTTGCCACCCCGCGGGCCCGGGGCATGAACGCTAAGTTGCGTCTGGAGATGACAGCCGAGGTGCTGCGCACCAATACATCTGCGTACTGGCTGCAGCGGTTACGGGAGTGTGAGGTACCCAGCGCGCCGGTGCTCTCCAGGCCGGAGGTGATTGCCCAGGAACAGGTGCGGGTAAATGAGATTCTCACCGAATACGACCAGCCGGGCCTGGGTAAAATCCGCCAGCCCAGACCCGCGGCGCGGTTTGAAGGTACTCCGGTAAATACCGCCCAGACTGCCGCTGCCCTGGGTGAGCATGGGCGCGAAATCCTCAGCGAAGCAGGCTACTCACCCGGCGAAATCGAAGAGTTGCTGCACAGCGGCGTCATGGTTGAGCCGTCAGGCTGAGCTAACCGAGCTGCGCCGCCATAACCTCCAGGCCGGGTTGGCGGATTGCCAGTTTGGTCTTTGCATAGGCGTCACCCGGAAGTTCAGCCAGTGCGGCGGCAGTCTGCATGGCCGCCGCCAACCCCTCCCCGGCAGGCACCAGGCGGTCGATAAAGCCGGCCTGCAATGCATCTTCGGGGCTGTAGATCCCGGAGTGCAGCAATGCCGGCAGCTGGTGTGCGGGGTGCAGTTTTGCGCGCAGCGGCTCCAGCGCCCAGCCGGTCAGCGGTACGTTCAAGGCCACTTCAGTCATGCCGTATTTGAAGGCGCCCTGTTCACCAATGCTGACATCACAACAAGCCAGCCAAACGGCGCCGATGGTGAAAGCATGGCCGGGAGATAAGCCGACCACGGGCCGGGGGCTGGCGTAGATGCGCCTGGCCAGTTGACCGCCGCGTTGGCCCAGCCTGGCGGAGGCATCCGGGTCTTCACCGGTCATGACGGAAATATCGTAGCCGGCGCAAAAGCTGCCCTGGCGGCCCTTGAAGACAACAGCCCCGGCATTCCGGTTGTCAGCTTCGTCAAATGCAGCCTCCAGTTCATCCAGCACCCCATGGTTGATGACGTTCTTCTTGCCGTCGTCGATGCCGATCACCGCCACGGCATCGTGAATTTCTAAAGAAATAGTCACGATAGCTCCCTAATTGATTGATTTTTTTACATTTTCGTTCGATGCTATGGAAGCGCCGCTGCGTGCGGTGCTGGCCTTCCGTGCTTCACTCCACTGATCAATCTCTTCCTTCGGCACGCCGTAGGCCAGCCCCCGCTCCACCCCCGGCCGGGCGCGCACCCGGTCCACCCAGGCCACCACCCGCGGCCTGGTGGTGATGTTGACCTTGCTCCACTTCCAGCCGCGTATCCATGGGTACAGGGCGATGTCAGCAATGGTGAAGGTGTCTCCGCACACCCAGGGGTTGTCCCCCAGTTTCTTGTCGAGGACGGATACCAGCCGCAGGGCTTCGTTGTTGAATCTCTCCAGCGGGTGCTGCTTCAGGTCGCCGGGTACGTCATCCATGTACCGTGTGTAGCTCAGCTTGTTACCAAACACCGGGCCGACGTTTGCCGCCTGCCAGTAAACCCAGGGAATAACATCCCACTTGCGGGCGTCCAGAGGCAGCAGCTCGGTTGGATGTTTTTCAGCCAGGTATTGCAGGATCGCACAACTTTCGATGATGTCTTTGCCGTTGTCCCGCAAAGTGGGGATTTTCTGATTCGGGTTGCGTTCAACAAAGTCATCTTCGAACTGTTCACCGGTCATCAGGTTAATCACCCGCACTTCGAACTCACCAACGTCCACACCGGCTTCGATAAGTTCTTCGAGCATGATTGACACCTTCCAGCCGTTGGGTGTCGGAGAGGTCCAGAGTTCCATCATGATTGTTACCTTTGGGTTTCGTTGCAGATCAGGGAAATGAAGAGGTCAACGCGTTGTCTCAGGGCTTCGCGGCTGCGGCCCATGCGTGAATCAACCCGCAGACCCTGCAGCAAAGTGGCGGTCAACGCGGCCAGTTGTGAGGTGTCCAGGTTATCTTTGAGTTCACCGGCCGCCCGGGCTTCCTGCAGGCAGGTCATGCAGCGTTGTTCCAGTTCTTGCAGATACCGGCTTGCCAGTTGGTGTAACTCCGGCTCGACGCTTTCCAGCTCAATCACGGAGTTCACCAGCAGACAACCCCGGCGGCGGCCGGCGGCAGGCTGATTGATCAAGGTGGAGTCGAGGAACTCGCGCAATGCCGCGAGCCCTTCGTGGGTTTCACTGATCCGCCGCCGCGCCGCCGCGGAGTGCTGGTGGTACCACTCCAGCGCGGCTTCAAATACCGCCTGTTTGCTGCCGAAAGCAGCATAGAAGCTGCCTTTGCCCATGCCTGTGGCCGCCAGCAGGTCATGCAGCGATGTCGCCCGGTAGCCGCGGCGCCAGAACAGCTCCCTGGCCTTGCGAAACGCCTGATGGCGGTCTATCTGTACCGGTCTGGCCATTTGCCGGCAGCCCCTGTTATGTACCGTTCGGTCCATAATAGCGCGGCCGGCTGCCGAATAAAAGTGTCTATCCAATCTGCGTTATTGATAATTCACTCATTTATATTGACACTTTACTCATTAAGGGCATACAGTGGGCGGACATAGCGGACGGGGTGCGCGGTTATGGCAGAAGCAAATGCTGTTCAAGGGGCGGATCTGGCATCGTTAAACGTCAGCGATCCGGTACTGTACCGGACCGATGAAATCCATCAGTACTTTGACCGCCTGCGCGCTGAAGCGCCGGTGCACTACTACGAAGATGCAACCTACGGCCCGTTCTGGTCGATTACCCGCTACAGTGACATCGTGGGAGTGGAGGCGCGTCCGGATCTCTTTTCATCCAGCCACGCACGCGGCGGGCACATCATCAACTATCCGCGTCTGTTTGATCCGAATGATGATTTCGGGTTGCCCATGTTCATCGCCATGGACGATCCGCAACACAGCGCTCAGCGCAAAACCGTTGCGCCCATGGTCGCGCCCCGCAATCTTGCCGCCCTGGAGGATGAAATAAGGTCCAGGGCAGCGGCCATTCTCGACGCCTTGCCGTTGAACGAGACATTTGACTGGGTTGAACGGGTGTCGATCGAACTCACCACCCAGGTGTTGGCCATGCTGTTCCGCTTCCCTTTTGAAGAGCGGGAAAAACTCACTTACTGGTCGGATATGACCATGGTTGAGTCGGACGACCCTGAGGTCATGGCGCGCAGGAAGTCGGACCTGCTGGAATGTGCCGCGCGCTTCAGCGAGTTATGGCGGCAGCGGAGCAGCGCCGCCCCGGCTGACGATCTGATCTCGATGATGGCTCACGGTGAGGCCACCAAAGACATGAGTGAACTGGAGTTCCTCGGCAATACGCTGCTGCTGATTGTCGGCGGCAACGATACCACCCGTAACTCCATCAGCGGCGGTGTGCTGGCGCTGAACCAGTTTGCGCAGGAGTATGACAAACTGCGGGCCGACCGTTCGCTGGTCAATTCCATGGTGCCGGAGATTATCCGCTGGCAGACGCCGCTGGCGCACATGGCGCGTATCGCAACCCAGGACACCCGCATCCGCGGATGCAGAATCAGGGCCGGGGAGCGGGTTGTGATGTGGTACATCTCCGGCAACCGTGACGAGAGCAAAATTGAACACGCCCATGACTTCCGCATCGACCGTGCCAATCCGCGCCAACACCTTTCATTCGGCTTCGGGGTACACCGCTGTCTTGGTAACCGCCTGGCTGAAATGCAGTTGAGAATTGTCTGGGAGGAAATCCTGCAGCGCTTCGAATGTGTGGAGCTAGCAGGTACACCCGTGCGCACCGAGTCGAACATCATCCACGGCTTTACCAGCATGCCGGTGCGCCTGCACGCCTGGTCCTGAAGTTGGCGTGAACCACCTGCGCGTTAAGCGCCGGCCCTGGGCGGCAGGTTAAGTGAGCCTTCCACCAGATGATTGATAAATTTGTCGATATCCTTTTTTGAACTGCCGGCAAAATGCATCAAGGCGATGGTGTGCCCGCCGCCGGAAAACAGCCGGGCGGCCATGGTTGGCGGCAGGGAGCTGTCGATTTCACCGGAGCGCTTGCCCTGGCTGATGGCTTTGCGGTAAGCCTTGTGGATGTTTTCCAACACCTCCTGGTACCAGGGCCAGTGCTCACTTTCAACGCCGGTGCTCCAGTCCAGCCACACTTTGAGCAGGTCCGGCGTGTCCCTGGTGGCAGCGGCAAAGGTTTGCGCTACGCGCAGGAAGCGGCTGCGGGCGCTGGCGTGCTGCTCCGCCATGGCGGCAAATACGCAGTCGCCCAGAAATGTCTCCACTTCGCTTAAAGCCGCGGTAACCAGGTCCTTCCTGGTGCGGAAATAGGCATACACCGCGGACACGGACACACCGGCGCGTTTTGCCACATGGGAGTGGGTGACTCTGGCCACGCCATGCTGGGCGCACGCGGCAATCGCGCATTCCAGCAGTTGTGCGCGGCGCCGCTCGGGGGAAAGGCGAATTTGCCGGGGTTTGGCTTGTTTCATGACCGGCAATAGTAGCATCTGCGCACTGGCTGGGGTTGACGCGGCAGGCTGGCCCCGCCCGCGCGGCTGATAGCCGGGACGGTTACGGCGTCAGCACAATTTTGCCGAATATCTCCCGTGATTCCATCAACCGCTCCGCCTCGTGGACCTGGTCCAACGGCAGTATTTTGTCGATCACCGGCAGCAGCGAGCCGTCCGCGGCGTAGCTCAGCATGGCTTCAATATCGCTGCGCTGCCAGCCGTTGGAGCCCAGCAGCGTGTGTTCATAGGTCCATACATAACGCACGTCTATGTGCTCGTCGAAGCCCGCAGTGGCGCCGCAGGTCACCAGACGTCCGCCTTTGCGCATGCAGCGGGTGGAATCGATCCAGGTGCCTCCGCCGGTGCAGTTAACCAGCAGGTCGACACCGCCTTCGCCGGTGATACGGGGCTTGCCGGCAATGTCCCAGGCTGCCTCCCGCATATCCTGTTCAACATAGTTGATACCGTGATCGGACCCCAGTTCAGCAAGGCGCTCCAGCTTTGCCTTGCTGGATGCGCAGGCAACCACCGTTGCGCCGGCGCGCTTGGCCAGCAGCACTGAGGCGGTGCCGACCCCGCCGCTGGCACCCATCACCAGCACCGTGTCCGCAGCGCTGACCTGACCGCGGCTCACCATCATGCGGTGAGCGGTGGCATAAGCCAGGGGGATTGAGGCGGCGGTTGTAAAGCTGACCGCGTCGGGGATCGGCACTAACTGTCTGGCATCCGCCACACAATATTCAGCCCGGCCGCCGTTCCAGCGCTCGCCGATCATACCCAGTTTGGGATTAATGGGATCGATCAGCACGCGGTCGCCGACGTTGACGCCGTCGCAGCCGGTGCCTAATTCCACCACCTCACCGGCAATGTCGGAGCCGATGATCAGGGGCAGAGGCAGCTTAATGCCGGGCATCCCGCGGCGGCTGAAAATGTCATGGTAGTTCAGGGAGGTGGCTTTGACGGCCACTTTCACCCAGCCCGGCTGGACCTCGGGTTCGGGAAAGTCTTCTTCCACCTGAATGGTGTCGATGTCACCGTGCTCCCGCACAACTGCTGCCCGCATGGACCGTACTCCCGATATCAACCGTCGACGGCGGATTCCACCTCAGCACGGCGGCAGCCGTCAAGGGAAAAAATAGTCCGGATGGTGAATGACCGTCCCTTGTCACCGGCCGGCGGTAAAGAAGCCGCTGGATTGTGGCAAGATGAAACACCGCAAACGTCCGGAGCAAATGATGGCTGATCTTCTGCAAATGAGCAGCGACGTGATCGACGGAAAAATTGATGCCGAGGAAATCGGGCCGCTCAACAGAATTAATTTCCAGCTTTCCGAAATTGCCGATAACGTTGCCATGGTTGAGGCATTTTCTCATTCGGTGCTGTTCAAAACCGATGACGGCCTGGTAGCGTTTGACACCAGCAACCTGCAGGGTTCGGCGCGGGTCGTTGATGCCATCCGCGGCTGGTCGACGGCGCCGTTTCACAGCCTTGTTTATACCCACGGCCACATGGATCATGTGGGCGGCTGCGGTACCTTTCTCAAGGATGCGGAAGCGCGCGGACACCGGCGGCCGAACGTGGTGGGGCACGAAAACGTTAAGCCCAGGTTCGACCGCTACAACTACACCAACGGCTACAACCTGGTGATCAACAAACGCCAATTCGGCTCGGTAACGCGGCGCGGTTACGACGTCAGCAGCGGCGATGAACGTTTTCTGCCGGCGGCTTCACCGGCGCCGGACGTCACCTACCGCGAGCAAATGGATCTTAACGTCGGCGGCCTGGACATCCATCTGATTCACGCCCGCGGTGAAACCGACGACCACACCTGGTCGTGGATACCCGAACACAAGGCCATTTGTGCGGGAGACTTTCTGATCTGGGCGTTTCCCAATGCCGGCAATCCGCAGAAGGTACAGCGCTACCCGGCGGAGTGGGCGGCCGCCATGCGCAAAATGGCGGAGCAGGATGCGGAATTGTTCCTGCCCGCTCACGGCCTGCCGATTGCCGGGGCGGCGCGCATCAAAAGCGTGCTCACCGACGTTGCGGAGGCGCTGGAGTTTCTGGTCCGCGAAACCGTCCACCGCATGAACGAGGGCGCGCGCCTTGATGAAATTGTTCATGAGGTGAAACTGGATCCCGGATACCTGGAAAAACCATTCATGCAGCCCACCTACGATGAGCCGGAATTTGTCGTGCGCAACATCTGGCGGCTGTACGGCGGCTGGTACGATGGCAATCCGGCGCATCTGAAACCGGCAAAAGAAACGGAACTGGCCAGGGAACTGGCTGCGCTGGCGGGCGGTGTGGACAAACTGGCTGAGCGCAGCCTGGCGCTGGCGGAAGAGAACCCCAGGCTGGCCTGCCATCTGGCTGAATTTGCCGTGCAGGCGGAGCCGGGCAACAGGCACGCGCACGGGGTTCGGGCGCAGGTGTATCAGCACCGCCGCGGCGTGGAGACGTCGCTGATGGCTAAGGGTATTTTCGGCAGCGCGGCAAACGAATCGAAAGAAGTAAGCGGCGAAGACTGACCGGGCAGGGCCTTAAGCCAGTACGTTCTTGGCTGCCAGGGGGATCGGGGTTCTTTCCCAGCCGAGAAAATCCATGGGCACGGCGGTGTCGCCGGGCAGGTGAATCTGTGTGATGGCTTGTGCCAGCAGGGAACCGACAGCGGGGGCCAGTTTGAACCCGTGCCCGCTGAAGCCGTTCGCCACCATAAACCCCTCTACCGGCGTCGGGCCCAACAGCGGATGCATGTCGGCGGTGTTGATTGTATATAACCCGCTATAACCTCCCACCTTGCCCCGGTAGGGGAGCGCCGGCAGCCGGTGGTGCAGGGCGTGCAGCTTCACAGCCGTAAAGTCATCGTCCGCCAGCTTGTTGTAGATGTCGGGATCGCTCACCCTTTCCTGTTCATCTTCCTCCAGGGTCGAGCCGGCAATAATCTGCTGGCCGCGGTTCTGCGGCCGGAAGTACACGCCGCTGGTCAGGTCGACACAGACCGGCAGGTCGCCAACCACCTCCTGGGGCCGGTCCAGGTAGATAACCTGTATCCTGGTGGGCACCAGCGGCCAGCGGTCTGCCAGTGAGACCTGCTGCAGAAGCTTGTTGCACCAGGGGCCGCTGGTATTCACCACGCAATCCGCGTGGTATTCGGAACCGTCCTCGCAGGCAGCCCCGGTGATTTTGCCGCCGCTGGTCAGCAGACGGCAGACTTGCGTGCCGAAACTTATCCGCACACCTTTGTCGGCCAGGGCCGCGGCGAGGTCCTCCAGCGCATACTGCGGGTCCATATAACCGGCTTCCGTTTCCAGCAGATGCCGGCCGCCGCCGGTACAGTTGTGGGCCTCCCCGGTTTCGAAATCGGGCTGCAGCAGACAGGGATTGATGGCGGGAAACCGGGCTGACAGGTCCGTGTCCCCGATGACCTCAGCGTTAACGCGGTGATCCGCCAGACGCTGCTGTTCTTCGTGCCAGTATTTTGTGGGCGTACCCAGCCACAGAACGCCTGTTTGTTGGAATTCAGCTGCCGGAGGCCGGTATGTTTCCAGAAAACCGGCCCAGTTTTTGTAGCTTGAGATCCCGTCCCGCGCCAGCTCCACCATGGCACCGTGGGTGTACAGGTGACGGCACACAGCGGAGGAATCGCCTGAAGAGCCGCAGCCCAGGCTGTTGCCTTTCTCCAGCACGGTCACCCGCAGCCGGGCCCGCTTGGCCAGTTGCAAGGCGGTGCACAGGCCGATGATGCCTGCTCCGACAATAAGCACGTCGGCTGTCTGTCCCATCTTCGTTTGCCTGCAGGAAAGCTTCGGAAAATTCCGCCCCATGAGGTTATCCTTGCGGGGTAGCGCACCGCAAGGGGGACGCAGGGGGAGACGCCGGGGGAATTAGATGCGCTGGATAAGCTGGATAAAAAAAATTGCCCTAACGCTGGCAATAACCGCGGCAGTGCTCAGCGCGGCGGTTGTATATCTTGTCAATCAAAAGACCGAACCTCCGGTAGATTCAGCCTGGCAGGTGTCCGGCCCGGCAACAATTCCACCCGGTTCGGTAACCGTCCGCTTCACGGGCACGACAACACTGTTGTTCAGCGACGGGGAAACCAGTTGGATAGTGGACGGCTGGTTCACCCGGCCGCCGCTGATGGACATGCTCAGCGGCCGGATTGGCCCGGATCCTGATGCCGTCGCCAGGGGGCTGGCTGAGAACAAAGTCAGCCGCCTGGCGGCGGTAATACCGGCGCACTCCCACTATGACCATGCCATGGACGCCCCGGAAGTTGCCCTGCGCACCGGGGCGGTTCTGATGGGTTCCGAATCCACCGCAAACATCGGCCGCGGGTGGAACCTGCCGGAAGCGCAAATACGGGTGTTTGCGAACCGGGTGCCAGTGCAGATTGGCGATTTTACCGTCACCCCGATCGAATCGCGGCACTATGAGTTCGGCAACCCTTACCTGAGACAACGGCTGACCGGCGCTGAGCAGAAGATTGAGCAACCGCTGGTACCGCCTGCGGCGGTAACAGATTACCGGATGGGCAAAGCTTATGTGTTTCACGTCAGCCACCCGCAAGGTACGTTTGCCGTGGTGGGCAGCGCCGGTTATGAAACCGGCGGCCTGGCGGGTTATGAAGCGGAAGTTGTGTTTCTCGGCATCGGCGGCATTGGCGGGCAGACGGCGGCATACCGGGAAGCGTTCTGGCATGAAACCGTTGAAACTTTAAATTCAGCCTCACTGCACCTATTGAAGGACCTTTTTACGGGTCCAGCGCAATCCTGGCTTTTCTTGCAGGCGGCGGGGAAGCCAACACCCTGCCATTTTTAAAAGCCAAAGAAGCGGCTGATCCACACCTGACCTTCAGTATTCTGCCGAGGTACGATGAAGTGGTGGTGTTCTAAAAAGGGGATTGTATGACTGAACTGCATCCTGAATTTTTTGACTTGGTAGGTAACGTCCGCGCCATGCGCAAGTTAAAACCCGACCCCGTTCCGGAAGACCTGATCTTCAAGGTACTGAATGCCGGAGTACAGGCATCGTCCGGGCAGAATCTGCAGCCCTGGGAATTTGTGTTGGTGGATGATGCGGAAAAGAAACAGTGGTTTGCGGACCGCTACCGCGATGCGATGCACAGCCGTTTCGGAATTTCGCCGGCGGAGATCCAAGGGCGCAGCGACAAGCTGGCGCGGCAGTTGCAAGCGGTCCTCTACCAGATTGAGCATATGCATGAGACACCGTACCTGCTGTTTGTATGCGGCCTGCGCGACTGGCCGTTTAAAGTGGCTCAGGAGGACCGTGTGGGCTTGGCGCCGCCGAACTATGGGGCTGTTTATCCGTGTGTGCAGAACATACTGCTGGCGTGCAGGGCGGTGGGGCTGGGTGCGGCTCTGACCACCATGCATCAGGTATTCGAAGATGAACTGCATGAATTTCTGGGGATCCCCCGCGAATATGGGGTGGTGGTTACGCTGCCGATCGGCTGGCCGATGGGGAATTTTGGCCCGGTTAAGCGCGTTGCCGCGGAAAAGAAGACCCACCGTAACGGATGGTGACAGGATGACAATACCGCTCAGTGCCAACGCCCGCCTCAATCACAAGATTGCAATCTGGTTGGGTGCTGTTTTTGCTTTTGGACTGCCCTTCGGCTGGGGTGTCATGGCGGGCTTTCTGTTGCCGCCGGTGCCGCCTTTCGCGTCCGCTGATGAAGTGGTTGCGTTTTTTGCTGCTGGAGGTGTGCTGCAGAAGGTGGGTTTAATGGTTGGGCTGGTCAGTGTAGGCGGGTTGTTACCCATGTCTGCGGTGCTGGCGGATCAAATGCAGCGCATGGAAGGGGTGCGGCCGGTCTGGGCGCAGACCCAGCTGACCTGCGCCACCTTAACGGTATGGCTGTTATCAGCAGCGCTGGTCTTTTTTGCGGTTGCCGCCTTCCGTGCAGACCGTAATCCGGAGCTGGTGCAGTTGTTGCACGATCTGGGCTGGCTGACGTTTATTACCCCGGTGGCCATGATTGTCGTGTGGATGTCAGCAGTGGGGGCGGCAATTCTTGCCGATCAGAACAGTCCCCGGGTAATACCGCGATGGGTGGGTTTTTTGAGTATCTGGGCGGCCTTATTGTCAGCACCGGGATTTGCCGCGGTGTTATTCCACCGCGGCCCGTTTGCCTGGCACGGCCTGCTGGCGTTGTGGATTCCTCTGATCATCTTTCTGATCTGGTGGATTACGTTGATGGTGTATCTGCTGCGTGCGGTTGAGCAAGACGGCGCCTCGGACGCGGCTTGAGCGCAACGGCGTCCGATAGCTCAAAGGTTTCCGCTGAGCACGATATCTGGCTGGTGATCTTTGGTGAGCTGTTCCTGTTCACCCTGTTTTTTGCCACTTTTTTGTACTACCGCGGCCTGGCGCCCGAGCTTTTCGAAGCCGCCCGCACCACCCTGCACACGTCGCTGGGGGCGCTGAATACTGTGCTTCTGCTCACCAGCTCCGGTTGCCTGGCGGTTGCGGTGCAGCGTTTGAACCTCGTGCGGCCCCGGCAGGCTGTTACGCCATGGCTGGCGGGTACTCTGGCCTGCGGGATGCTGTTTACCGGCGTCAAGGCGGTTGAGTACACCGCTCTGTTTAATCAGGGTGTAAACGTTAACACCAACGATTTCTATATGCTCTATTTCATGCTCACGGGCATTCATTTGTTTCACCTGCTGGTGGGGATGGTGCTGTTGGGCGCGTTGGCCGTTCACGTGGGGCGCCGGCTTAGCGGCGGCAGGCACTTGAACGGGACCTTTCTGGGGTTCAGCACATCTTTCTGGCACATGCTGGATGTGGTGTGGATTGTATTGTTTCCCTTGTTGTACCTGCTGCGATGAGCAGGTCCCGGACGTACCGCCTGGTCGTGGTCTGGCTGTTGCTGGTCATGGTTACCCTGGCCTCATGGTCCCTGGACGCGGGATTTGTCGGGCGCTGGACCGGCCTGGCGGTGCTGCTGCTGGCTTTTATCAAGGCCCGCATCGTGTTATTCGATTTTATGGACCTGGCGCGCGCACCGAAAACTATTCAACTGTTGGGTAACGCCTGGACGGCGGCGGCTTGCGCGGTGCTGGCCGGCATCTACTGGTTCCATATCTAATTTATATCAACTGTTAAAAATAAATTGACTGAGCAGCGCTTCGATGCTAAAAAGCGCACCCAGATTACCTTCAAGGACAGGAGTCGGAAGATGCCGTCAGTCATTGTTACCGGTTGCTCGCGCAGCACCGGGTTTGGTCAACTTATTGCAAAAGCCCTGGCTGCGGCGGGTTTTGACGTTTTTGCCACGCTGCGGAAAGTAGAGCGGGCGGCGGAACTGGCATCGTGGGCGGCGCAACATAAAGTCAGCCTGCACACCCTGGAGCACGATGTCACGGATCCGCGCCAGAACCGCCGGGTTGCGGAACACGTGGTCAGCAAAACCGGCTCGATCGATGCGCTGGTGAATAACGTTGGCGTCAGTAGCTTCGGCGCCCTGGAAACGCTGCATGACGCACACATCCGCTGGGCCATGGAAACCAATTTTTTCAGCGCCGTGGATATGACCCGCGCGGTGCTGCCGCACATGCGGGAACAGCAGCGGGGCCGTATCGTCTTTGTAACCTCGGTGGCGGGAGTGACCGGGGTGCCGGGGGAGTCGATCTACTGTGCCAGTAAGTTTGCATTGGAAGGGCTGGCGGAAGCCCTCGCCATGGAGACAGCCCGGTTCGGGATAGACGTGAGCACCGTGCGTCCCGGGTTCTTCAATACCGGCATGAGCGCGCAGAACACCGATGCCTCAAAGTTCTTCCGTACGGCGACCCCCTACGACGACTTTAATAACCGGGTGGTGCGCTCCACCGCGGAAGGAGAAAGCAACGGTGAAGATCCCGGTCTGGTGGCGCAGACGGTGCTAGCGGCTTTAACGGCAAACCCGGCCAGACTCAGATGGCACGCGGGGGAAGCGGCGCCGGAGATTGTCAAACAGCGTAGCGCGATGGGTGACGAGGCGTGGCGTAAATATGTGATGGCTGAACTCGGCATGTCGGATTGGCTTGAACCGGTACAAGTGTCCGCATGAACGCGGTGCCGGTTATTCGATTCGTGTCCCGTTTATCGGTAAGGTTGAGTAAATGCACCCTATCGGCGGCTGCAGGGATCGGAGAAGATGGCGGAGAAAAGGATGGCGGCAAAAAAAGACAAATTGATAATCGACTTCTATTGGGACCTGGGTAGTACCAATACCTATTTTGCGTTGAAGCTGTTGCCGCCGATAGCGCAACGTTACGGCGCGCATATCGCCTTCCACCCCTTTAACCTCGGCCACGTCTTCCGCAGCAACGACTATGTG